>JAZSGR010000087.1:0-72999 GCA_045532825.1 Victivallaceae bacterium
GCAAGGTCGAGTTTTGCGCCGAGTACGGTGCGGGAGTGTACCTTTGTACACGACCAAACCGGCACAGGCGCAAGGCTCGAGATTGCCCGCGATGCGCCACCGCAGTTTGAACAACTTTCACAAAAAATGGGACAATAACTATTTTTATCTGAAGTTCTTTTTCAGAGCCCAGAGACCGAGCGCAGGATTGCTGATGTAGAAGATTTTTTCTCCGTTGACAGTATTAAAACCGTCTTTGAGTTCAGAGAAATTGTATTTCTTCATAGTCTCATCCAGATCGGCATATTCGAAACCGACAGAACGGATCTCTTCTTCAGTCACTCCGGGACCGGGGCAGTACGTAATGGTGAAACGCCCTTCGCTGGAACCGTGGATCAGGTGGGCGGCGGCACCGAGTCCGGCAGCCAGATCCTCGTTCTCTTTGACCATCTTGAGGGTGTTGGGAGTGCCTTTGTAACCGTATTTACGGATGAGGGTATCATTGCCTTTATCCTCACCGAACATCTTCAATCCGGGAGCAAGGATGATAAGATCACCGTCATCAGCGATAGCCATACGGGTACGGTAGACCGCCTTATTGCCCAGCCAGGTCGATTTGAACTCTTCCGGATCAAGGTAAACGATCACCTTGTCAATGGGCTCATCCAGCAGTTCAAGGTTGGCATCGACGGCGAGATCTGCGGCACGGTTGAAAACCTCGACTCCGGTTCCGGAAACAAATCCGCGCATCGCCATTTTTCCGGTCGCCTGATCTTTGCTCATCACAGTCTGGATAAAGACGATGGGCAGCTCTTTAAGGTAGGTGTCCGCGCCGTAGTTGAAGAGGCGGCGGACCGGTGAGTCGGCATGTCCCATGATGCGTTCAAGTCCGTAGACCGCACCGAGGAAGTGGGACTTGTTGATGATGTCGCTGCCGCCGACACCGACCATAAGGTTCTTGGTGTAGTTTGCCATACCGACGACTTCGTGGGGAACCACCTGACCGACGGAAAGTATCAGATCATAACCGGCAAAGAGCTGCTTGTTGACCTGGATATCCACTTCGTAATCAAGTTTGCCTTCAGAAAGTTCCTGAAGCAGACTTGAGGGAGCTTTTCCCAGAGAAACCACATCATTGCGCCAGTCGTGGACCATGAAGATGTCTTTCGGGATCTTACTGCCGAACATGAGCTCCAGTTCGGCATCGGTCATGGGGGCATGGGTTCCCAGAGCCGGCATGATATCGATCTTCCACATGGCGGAATAGGTTTCCCAGAGGATCTCGGTAATGCGTCCTGCCATGGAGTTGAGACGGGTGTGGTCCGGTGGCAGGATCAGCATTCTGCCGGAGGTCTTTCCGGTATTTTCAACGGTGGCAATGACCATCTGCTGAAGTTCTGCATCATCGATGATGATATCGACTCCGCACTTTTCTGCATAAATACTCATAGTTTTTTTTCCTTGAGATAAAAAGGCACAATGCCGGATGACATTGTGCCTTTTTGCTTTATAACGATCAGGCAGTGTAAGTACCGGCAACGGTCTTACCGCTGTTTTCAGTCCACTCGGTGTGGAAGAACTTGCCGCGTTCGGCATCCACGCGTTCGTAGGTGTGGGCGCCGAAGTAGTCGCGCTGTGCCTGAAGCAGGTTGGCGGGAACGACCGCGCTGCGGTATCCGTCATAGTAGCTCAGAGCACTGCTGAAGGCAGGAACCGGAATTCCGGCGAGAACAGCCTGGGCGATGACTTCGCGCCATGCGCTTTCGCATTCGGCGATAGCGGATTTGAAGAAGTCATCCAGCAGCAGGTTGGCAAGCTGCGGATCTTTGTCGAAAGCAGCCTTGATCTTATCCAGGAAGCGGGCACGGATGATGCATCCGCCGCGCCACAGCAGAGCGATCTCGCCGAAATGCAGATCCCAGTTGTACTCTTTGGCAGCCTGCTTCATCAGCTGGAAGCCCTGGGCATAGGAGCAGATCTTGGAGGCATAGAGAGCCTTGCGGACCTTCTCAATGAATTCAGCTTTGTCACCGTTGAACCGGGCACGGAGTCCGCCGATGACCTTGGAGGCGGCTACGCGCTCTTCCTTGATCGCGGAGAGACAGCGGGCAAACACAGCTTCGGCAACGGTCGGAGCGGCAACGCCCAGATCCAGTGCGCTCTGGCTGGTCCATTTGCCGGTACCCTTCTGACCGGCAGCGTCAAGGATGATGTCAACAACCGGCTTGCCGGTTTCGGGATCATTCTTGGTGAAGATCGCGCTGGTGATCTCGATGAGATAGCTGTCCAGATCGCCCTTGTTCCAGTTGTCGAAGACTTCATGCAGTTCAGCAGCGGAAAGTCCGAGCAGCTGCTTCATGATGAAATAGGCTTCGCAGATCATCTGCATATCGCCGTATTCGATACCATTGTGGACCATTTTGACATAGTGACCGGCACCGTCATTGCCGACCCACTCGCAGCAGGGCAGTCCGCCGCAGACCTTGGCAGCGATAGCCTGGAAAATGGGTTTGACGTAGGGCCATGCATCCGGAGAACCTCCGGGCATGATGGCGGGACCGAGAAGAGCCCCCTCTTCACCGCCGGAAACACCGGCTCCGATGAAGTTGATGCCTTTTTCCGCCAGAGCCCTGGTGCGGCGGATGGTATCGGGGAAGAAGCTGTTTCCGCCGTCGATGAGGATATCGCCTTTGTCCAGGTAGGGAACCAGCTGATCGATGAGAGCATCGACAGCGGCACCGGCTTTGACCATCATCATGATGCGGCGGGGGGATTCCAGATTGTCGCAGAGTTCCTGGATGGAGTGGCATCCGATGAACTTCTTGCCTGCACCGCGGCCGTTGACAAAGTTGTCAACTTTTTCCACGGTACGGTTGTAAACGGCACAGGTAAAACCGTTTCTTTCCATGTTGAGAACGAGGTTCTCGCCCATAACTGCGAGACCGATAAGACCGATATCAGCTTTA
Organism: Victivallaceae bacterium; assembly: GCA_045532825.1. Lineage (GTDB taxonomy): Bacteria > Verrucomicrobiota > Lentisphaeria > Victivallales > Victivallaceae > UBA1784. The sequence continues at coordinate 2,946 of JAZSGR010000087.1, forward strand.
GCCATGATATATGTTCCTTGAGTTTAAATATTTATGATAAATTCCACATTGGATCGCAGACTATACTCCGCTGAAGGAGCTGAAACCGCCGTCGATGGGCAGGACCACACCGTTGATGAAACCGGCAGCTTCATCATCCAGCAGGAAGAGCATGGCACCGACGAGATCTTCGGGCTTGCCGAATTTGCCCATGGGAGTGTGGCTCAGAATGGTGTTGCCGCGGGCGGTCAGGCTGCCGTCGGCATTGGTGAGCAGAGCGCGGTTCTGGTCGGTGAGGAAAAATCCGGGAGCGATAGCGTTGACACGGACACCGACTTTGGAAAAGTGAACAGCCAGCCACTGGGTGAAGTTGCTGATCGCAGCCTTGGCACCGCTGTATGCCGGGATCTTGGTGAGCGGAGTGAACGCGTTCATGCTGGAGATATTGATGACCGCACCGGTTCCGCGTTCAGCCATGCCGCGGGCGAAAACCTGGGTAGGCAGCAGAGTTCCGAGGAAGTTCAGATTGAAGACGAAACCGACACCTGCGGGATCAAGATCGAAGAAAGTGGTGACACCTTCGACCTGTTTGGCAAGATCTTCGGGGAAAAGATACTCTTTGCTGGTGGTGCCTTTGGGATTGTTGCCGCCTGCACCGTTGATAAGGATATCGCAGGAACCGAGTTCCGCTTCGATCTTCGCCTGGGCTGCCTTGAGGCTCTCAAGCTCCAGCACGTTGGCGGAGATACCGATGGCTTTTCCGCCTGCGGCATTGATTTTATCTGCGACTTTTATGGCGTTCTCTTCGCGGAGATCGAGGATGGCGACTTTGGCACCGCTCTGTGCAAGTGCTTCAGCCATGACACTGCAAAGGATTCCGCCGCCGCCGGTCACGACGGCTACTTTTCCGGTAAGATCGACTTTCATAATGACTTCCCTGTTTTATTTTGTTACTGCGGCACGGAACGGAAACTTTTTCCGCCTCAAATACCGCATAAATATACCTTTGAATAAGGTACACCACTTTCACCTTATTGTCAAGCAGTTTTTCGTTAAATTTATTGATGTATCCGGTCATTTTGCCATGTTTCCGGGGTCCCGTATTTTTACATCAAACCGGATGAGGCAGAAAAATCCTGTCCTGCACGCACATTGAGAACACCTCCGCTTGAAAAACACGCGTTCATGGTGTATATTACATGATGATGCTTTTTACTCATCTAAAAAAATAACTGGAGAAAAAAACAATGTACAGTGCTTCCGATCTTAAAAAAGGTCTCAAGATCGAGATCGACGGTGCCCCCTGGCAGATCACCGAATTTGAATTCTGCAAACCCGGCAAGGGAACCGCTCTCTACCGCTGCCGTATGAAGAACATGATCACCGGTATCGGTATGGAAAAAACCTACCGACCCACCGACAAGATCGATGAACCCAACATCGAAGAACGCGAAATGTACTACTCCTACTTCGACGGTCAGAACTACGTTTTCAGCGATCCGACCACCTACGAAGAGATGTCCGTTGACGCTTCCGTGCTGGGCGACAAGGCTTACTTCCTGATCGAAGACAGCCTCTGCAACTTCGTCATCTACAACGATGAGCCGATCGAGATCACTCTGCCGACCTTCATCGAAAAAGAGATCGTTGAAACTGAACCGGGCGTACGCGGCGATACCGCCACCAACGTGACCAAACCGGCAAAGATCGACAATGGTTTCGAGATCCAGGTCCCGCTGTTCATCAATCAGGGCGACGTGGTCAAGATCGACACCCGTACCGGAGCTTATGCCGAGCGTGTCAGCAAAGCGTAAAAAAGAGTTTTCAAATTGAGTACTCAAACGCTTTTGAGGAATCTCCGCACCAGATCCGCTATCCTGCGGGCGGTGCGGGATTTTTTTTATGCCGGGGAGTTTCTGGAAATCGAAACTCCGGTGAAGATACCTGCGCCCGCGCCTGAAGAATACATCGAATCGGTCACTGCCGGAAACGGTGAATTTCTGCGTACCAGTCCGGAACTTGCCATGAAAGAGCTGCTTTCGCTCGGCGTGGAAAAAATGTTCCAGATCGGCAGTGCGTTCAGAGCCGGTGAGTTCGGACGCAAACACCGGGAGGAATTCACCATTCTTGAATACTATGCCGCCGGATGGGATTACAAACAGCTGGCGGATTTCACCGCAAAGATGCTTGCCCATGCCGCACAGACTGTCCTCGGCAGAACGGATTTCTGTTTTGACGGCAGACACTTTGACATGAAAAATGTCGGATACATCACCGTCGATGAGGCTTTCAGAAAATATGCCGGTGTTTCGGCTTTTGATGCGGATAAAGATGACTCTTTTGACGAACTTATGGTTCTCAAGGTCGAACCGCAGCTCGGCAAAGACGGAATAACGTTCCTCTGTGATTATCCGGCAAAGCGGGCATCATTATCCCGTCTTTCGGCGGCAGATCCGCAAGTGGCGGAACGCTGGGAGGTGTACATAGGCGGAATAGAGCTCGGCAATGCCTTCGGCGAACTGACCGATGCCGTTGAGCAGCGCAAACGCTTTGAAGAAGCTCTTTTATTCCGGGCATCACAGGGAATGTTGAAATATCCTGAACCGTTGGAATTTTACGCCGCCCTCGACCGGGGACTGCCCGATTCAAGCGGATGCGCCATTGGTTTTGACCGGTTGACCATGCTGCTCACCGGCAGTACCGATATTGCGGACGTGCGCTTCTGAAACACGACGCAACAGGAATTTTGATATAAAAAAACGCAGCGGTATTGCAACTGCGGTCTGATTCTTTTTTTCAGGTCAGATAAAAGTTGATTTCAGAACACCGATACCCCGGCACAGGCGCAAGGCTCGAGATTGCCCGCGATGCGCCACCGCAGTTTGAACAACTTTCACAAAAAATGGGACAATAACGAAAATTTTGTTCTGCAAATATATAAACACAAACGGACCGCAGAAGTCTTGCTGTTGCGGTCCGTTGATTTTTTTTACCGGTCAGACAAAAGTTGATTTCAGAACACCGATACCGGAAATCTCCACCTCGAACTCCTCTCCGGCTTCAAGCCAGCATGGAGACTCTTTCTGTCCGTTGATGACTCCGGAAGGGGTCCCGGTCAATATGACAGTTCCGGGCAGCAGAGTCATGGTGCGCGAAAGATAACTTATCAGATAAGGCACTGAAAAGATCATAAGCGAAGTACGGGAGTGCTGAACGACTTTCCCGTTGCGCCTGCCGGTGATCTCAAGATCAGACGGATCAAGCCCGGTTTCGATCCACGGACCAAGCGGACAGAAATTGTCGAAAGACTTTCCCCTCGCCCACTGACCGTCGGCATACTGGCAGTCTCTGGCACTTATATCGTTGGCGCAGGTGAAGCCGAAAACATACTCAAGAGCTTTTTCCTCCGGAACACTTTTTGCCGTTTTACCGATTATCACCGCAAGTTCCGACTCATAATCGACCTTCTGCGTGTATTCCGGCAGGATCGCAACTTTCGATTCCTGACCGCACACGCTGGAATTTGCCTTGATGAACAGCATCGGAGCTTTGGGAAGATCGTTGCCGCATTCTTCCGCATGAGCTTTGTAATTTCTGCCGATGCAGAGAACCGTCTCCGGCTTGACCGGAGCAAGCAGCTTCACCGCATCAAGCGGAAGTTTTTCCCCGGTATACTGCCAATCGGTAAAAATATCACCGGTAACAAAACAGACGCAGTTGTTTTCCACAACTGCGTACTGTTCTTTTCCGTTATGATCTACTCTTGCAAATCTCATTTTAATTCATCATGATCTGACCGCCGGTGACGGGGATCGCCTGTCCGGTTTCGTACTTCTGATTGACCGCATAAACGATGGCACGCGCCACGTCAGCGGGGAAACAGCCGCGGTTCATCGGGACCTGCTTCTCATAGTGGGCACGGACATCGTCAACCGTTTTGGCACCGGGGACCTTGCCGGCTTCAAGGTACTGCACGAACAATCCGCGCACCGGATCGCTCCACAGCGGACCATCCAGATAGTTGCCGGGGCAGACCGCATTGACCTTGATCATATCTCTGGTAAGTTCCAGCGCAAAGCTCTGCACCAGACCGATCGTACCGAACTTGCTGCCGGCGTATGCTCCATTGTTTTTGGAACCGGCAAGACCGCTCTTGGAGTTGACCTGAACGATGTCGCTCCACAGACCGGTGGCGGCATTCTGGCGGGACATCACACGGGCAAAGTGTTTGGTACAGAGGAAAAAGCCGTTGTAATTGATGTTGGTTACGAACTGCCAATCCTTGAGATCGAACTCCTTGACGGAACCGGCACGCACGACACCGGCATTGGCGACCAGCAGATCGACTCCGCCGTATGCTTTTACGATATCTTTCACCAGAGCTTCGACAGCGGCTTCATCGGAGATGTTGACCGCAAATCCGCTTGCACCTGCTCCGAGTTCAGAGGCAGCCTTTTTCGCACCCTCGACATTCATATCGGCGATAACGATATCAGCACCCAGAGCAGCCAGTTCCTGTGCGATGCCGTAACCGAAGCCCTGGGCTCCGCCGGTAACGACGGCGACCAGTCCGGTCAGCGCAGAGTTTGAACCGGAAGCCACCTTGGCGCGGTAGGATTCGACTTCCCAGTTTTCAATAAATCCGCGCTGGGCATCATTGAGATAGTGGACCCCGCCGAAAGCTCCGGCGATCTGCTCGATCTGTGCGCCGTTGCGGGCGAGAGCCAGCACGGTATCGGCCGACGTCTTTTTGGCTCCGGCACAGAACACCGCCTTACCGGGAACTTCGACCATGCGCGGCAGATAACCGCGTTCAGCTTTGAAAGCATCGACATCTGCCTTGCAGGGAGCGTCAGAAACCACTCCGAATGCCTTGGCGTAGACCAGATGATCCGGAGTAAGCGGTCCGCGCGGAATGGTGAAGTGACCGCTGGAAACCACCGTGGCGACCTTGCCGCTTTCAGCCATATATCCGCGCAGTACCGGAGCATATTCCATAACGCTATCGGTATCAATGGCTTTTTCAGCAAGCTCAACGGCAACACCCGCCTTTTCACAGTGTGCGGCAAGGGTGGTCATGATATTGTCATAGATCGCTCTGATCTCTTCTGCGGTATCGGCAGCGACAAATACACCGTGGTTCTGCAGGAAGATCACTTTGGCATCTTTGCCGAAGGATTTTCTATATTCTCCGCAGCTGACCGCAACCTGCTGTGCGAGGTAGAAACCGGGATCGCAGTAATCGACCCAGAGAGCTTCGGGAAAGAGCTTTGCGCACCACTCTTTACCATCGTTGGCGCAGGTCATTCCGTTGACCAGAGCCGGATGGAGATGGACGACAAAAGTAAAGGGCATAAGTTCGTGCAGCGGAGCTTCGACCGAAGGACGTCCGCCGTCATTGACCACGGCAAAAGCCATCATGCGTTTGGCAAATGCTTCACGCTCTTTAACATCGCTGAATTCCTTTGCAAAGCAGTCGCGGATGACGGCGCGATCCATTTTGACGAAATCTTTTTCAGTGATAGCGGCAAGGGTGACACCGCTGGGCTTGACATAGAGAAATTTTTCATCCTTGCAGGAGGTGTTGCCGCCGCCGGCAAGAACATAGGCGGGATCGGAACCGTAAAAACGGGAAAGTTCTGTGATTTTTTCCAGAGACATGATAATTATCCTCTATATAAAAAAATTTTCCGATGATAAAAAGTTATATCTAAAAGATACACCTTGAAACACTATAAATCAAGTACCGTATCATCCATAATTCCGGCAAATATCAGGTTTTACGGGAACTGCAGAGTATTTTCCACATGTTCAATCTGTTCCGGCGTCAGCTTACAGCAGTTGTATATTATTTTCTGCAGACACTCTTCCGCTCCGGTGTTTCCGGAAATGATCTCATCGACCAGACGACTTATTTCGGCATCAGTTCCGCCGGAAATTTCCGGGAAAGGCAGCTGCATGAGGCTGCTTTTGAGAATTTTCACATCGCCAAACATGACAGAATAATAATACCTCAAAACATTGGAATTGAGAAAACCCAGTACGGTACGGATACTCATCCCCGGGATGTGCGGAATCAGGATATTGGCACTGTTGAGCACCAGACTGCGGGTATCATCCAGAGCAAAGACCAATCTGTCTGAAATAAATTTATAGACCAGTTTTTCCGGAGCCCGGTAATATTCATCCTTTGCCGCCTGCTGAAAATTTTTACGGTCATAATGCAGAAAACGGCATGCCGGAGACAAACGGTATGCACGGACCTCTTTTCCGGTAAAAACCGGTTCCATGCCGTTTTCCAGCCTGTTTTTCACCTTGTTTTTATTATCTCCGGTCACGATGCCCAAAGCAAAATCACTGCGGTCAAGAAAAAAGTGTTTTACTGCACATATCTGCGACAGTATCTTACGGTCGGTGTCAGAAATGAAAGCAAAAACATGATCTTTTGAATTTTCCACATCTTGCACAGAAACTTTTCCGCCGCTTCCGTTCCTGAACATTTCAAAACATTCCGCAGGCGGAGCATTGCTGATCTGAACAGCGGCATATCCGGTCATGACCCCGGTAAATGAACCGGAATGGATGATGATCTTTTCCAATTTCCTCTGCAGGATGAATTCCCGCAGTCCAGCATGGAGCTTCACCCGCAAAACCGCTTCCGGTAGCAGAAAATTCATCCTTCCGTCCGGCTTCAGCTGTTCCGCAGCGCGCCGGAAAAAGAGTCCGGAAGACTCACCCTTAACGCCGTGACTGCGGTTTTTTTCCGCCCCCCACGGCGGATTGGAGGCTATAAGATCAAATTTCTGCCGGAACAAAGCATTTCCCTCACCCGCAGTTTTCTTTCCGGCAAGGTAATCGCAGCAGAATATCTGCGGAATAAAATCATGTTCGCGGTATTTGCACAGCAAATTGACTCTGGCGATAAAAACCGCAACCGGATCTTTATCACATCCCCAAAGCATCTGCGGCAGCTCCGCACCGGCAGCAAGCAGAAAAGCACCGCTGCCGCAACAGGGATCAAAAAAGGTCTTTCCGTCTGAAAAATCAAAGTCCTCCAGCATACTTTCCACGATCCGGTGCGGAGTATAATAGGAACCGGCTATACTTTTTTCCCCTTCAGTGAGCAGACACTGATAAACAAATCCCAGTATATCAGCTTCGTTTTCCGGCACATATATATCACTGAAAGCCCGGTGATAAGTTTCTGAAAATTCCGCAAGGACCGTCTGCGCCCTGCCGGAGTGGAAAAGATTTTTCTGTTTCAGCAGATTTACAGCAAGAGAAAAAACCGCCCGGCGGCGGGAAATATCATGTTCTGCACAAATGCGGAGTACCTGATAAGCAAATTTTTCATTCCTGCGGTCGTCGATGTATTCCAGAGGACATATCCGCTTTTCCGAACAGCTTTTGTTTGCCCGGTGCCGCAGTCTGCCGCAAGTCCCGGTTTCCAGACGCCGCCAGTTGCGGGAAGTGGCTTCAGATACTTTCATTGCCGCCATCCGTATTTATCTGCGGTGACACGACATGCTTTTTTGCCTTGAGCTTTTCCAGCAGTCCGTACGGCACCCGCAATCCGCCCATGCCGGTCCCCATGCGGATCGCAGAAGAATTCGTTCCGTGGTAATCACTGCCGCCGGAAACCGCAAGATCATGGATCGATGCCACTTCCGTTACAATGGCGGTCTCTACCGGGCTGAACATGCTGTAATATCCCTCGATCCCGTCAAGTCCGGCATGGACCAGATGCCTTGCCACCCGGCGGAGCCATGCTGTTTCATTGCGTTCACGGTAGACCGGATGCGCCCATACCGCCACTCCGCCCGCCGCATGAATGGCAGCAATAGCCTCTTTCACCACCGGCAGTTTGCGCGGAACGTATGCCGGACGGCTGTGTCCGAGCAGGCGGTCAAAAACCCGGCGGCTGTCGGCAAATCCGTGATTTTTCACCAGATGCAAAGCAAAATGCGGACGTCCGACCGTGGAGGGATCTCTGCCGGCAAACGCCTCATCGCTCCAGCTGGTTGAATATCCGAGGATATTGAGTCTTGCGCGGATGTCTTCGTTGCGGCGGCGGCGCATCTCACGCTGTTTTGCCAGATAACCGGCAAGTGCAGGACTGCTGTGGTCGATGAAAAGTCCGACTATATGCAGTTCACGGCTGCCGTACAATGCCGCAAGTTCCACCCCCGGGATGCACTCCAGAAGCGGAAAACGTTTTCCCGCCTCAAGAAATGCCGGGATACCGGCAACCGTATCGTGATCGGTAAGGGCAACAGCTCTCAATCCGGCTTCTGCTGCGGTCTCCGGAATTTTTTCCGGTGCATCGCTGCCGTCGGATGCGGTGCTGTGAGTGTGCAGATCTATGCACTCAAACAGTGTTTCTTCACCTGTCATAACATTGCCGCAAATACTGCGATCCTGGCATCGATACCGTCACCGCGTTCAACAGCTCCGGCAACAAATTCAGCAAGTTTTGAACGGCTGACAACGATCGTTTCGATATCTTCTGATGCCTCCTGATGATTTTCAGGCATCTCCGGATACTGCGTTTTATCGATGTTCATGATGACCATGGTGACAGTCTCACCGGACATGCCGGGAGAATTATAGGCTGGAGGAATGACTTTTTCGATACTGCCGCAGAAACCGGTCTCTTCATAAAGTTCGCGGACCGCAGTATTTTCCGCCGTTTCACCGTTTTCGATCAATCCGGCGGGAAACTCGATCATGTATTTTCCGGCAGGAGGACGGAACTGCCGCACCAGCACCAGTTCATCTCCCGGAACCAGACAGGGGATGATAACTGCCGCACCGCAGGAATTGGTACGGTTGACACACTCCCAGACCCCTTTCAATCCGCGGCCGTTACTGAATGAGATACGGCGCAGTGCCAGATATTTGCCGGAAGCGATCTCTTCAGAACCGTATATACCTGCTTTGTCAGTCATATTATCCCCCTTTCAAGAAAAAAAGCCCGAAGCGAAATTCACCGCTCCGGGCATGTATTCAACACAAGGTGTCAGCGGTTGGCAAGTTCAAACTCTTTCATGAAAGCGATAAGAGCTTCAACGCCTTCCAGCGGCATTGCATTGTAGATGCTGGCGCGGCATCCGCCGACCAGACGGTGACCTTTGAGCTCGGTGAGACCGTTGCTCTTGGCTTCTGCGATGAATTTGGCATCCAGTTCTTCGCTGGGGGTGCGGAAGACAACGTTCATTCTGGAACGGTCAGCTCTGGCGACCGGACTCTTGAAGAAGCTGCTGTTATCCAGGAAATCATAGAGTTTGGCAGCCTTGACATTGTTGATCTCTTCGACACCGGCGATACCGCCTTTGGCCTTGATCCAGTCGGTGACCAGAGCAAGCATGTAGACGGAGTAGGTCGGCGGAGTATTGAACATGGAGCCTTCATCGATGTAGGTGCTGTAACGCAGCATGGTCGGCACGTTGGCGGCGGTGCGTTCAGCAAGAGCTTTCTTCATGACGACCAGGGTGACACCGCTGGGGCCGAGGTTCTTCTGGGCACCGGCGTAGATCATATCGAACTTGGTCGCATCGAAAACTCTGGACATGATGTCACTGGACATATCAGCGATCAGCGGCACACCGGCAGGCGCAGTGGGCAGAATCTGATACTGGGTTCCGGCGATGGTGTTGTTGCTGGTGATGTGCAGATAAGCCGCACCCGGAGTCATCTTCCATTCACTGACTGCGGGAATGTGATCGTATTTGGTATCAGCACTGGAAGCGACGATATTGACGTTACCGAAAAGTTTGGCTTCCTTGGCAGCCTTTTTGCTCCAGACACCGGTTTCGACCACATCAGCGGTTCCGCCGTTGAGCAGGTTCATCGGGATCATGCAGAACTGCATGCTGGCACCGCCCTGGATGAAAAGAACACTGTATTCATCGGTAAGTCCGAGAAGCTCACGGACATTGGCTTCGGCGCGCTCGATCACGGGCTTGAAATATTTGCCGCGATGAGAAAGCTCCATCAAACCGCTGCCGCTATCCTGATATGCGCAGAATTCCTCCTGGGCTTTTTTCATAACTTCTGCCGGAAGCATCGCCGGACCAGCTGCAAAGTTGTAGATCTTCATGATAAAATCATTCTCCTGTTGTTGGATTTTTGTATTTACCTAATATACACCCGTTTTTTGTTTTTTTCAATGTTTTTTTTCAAAACGGTTTTCGGTTCCATCCAGCAGCCGTTTGATATTACTGCGGTGCCGGTAGACGGTGACTGCGGCTATGGCGCAGAAAAAAATCAGCACCGGTATGCTTTTTGCCGCGACACTTCCGATTCCGGCAAGACGGAAAACAAAGGCAAATACCGGCAGAGCAACCGCCGCAGCTATACTGGCAACGGAAACGTACCGGGTGATGAGAAACAGCACCACCCACAGTATCAATGCGCACAACAGCGGCAGCGGAGCAAGAGCCAGTGCAGCACCTGCACCGGTACTCACGCCTTTGCCGCCCTTGAATTTGAGATATACCGGGAACATGTGTCCCAGTATGGCGACGGCTCCGGCAATGATCGCCATGACCGGACAAGCAGGCAGAAATATCTGCGCGGCAAGCACCGGTATCGCTCCTTTGAGCAGATCAAGCACAAAGCAGATTTTTCCCTGAAGCGGTCCGACCGTGCGGGTGACATTGGTGGCTCCGACGTTGCCGGAACCTGCTTTGCGGATATCTACTCCGTGCAGTTTGCCGATGATGAGCGCAAAAGGTACCGCCCCGAAAAAATAGGCGAACAAACAAATCAGAACAGGAACAATGTAATTCATGATGAAAACCTTCTGTTTATCCGACACTGGCTCCGGAGGCGATCCCGCCATCCACGGTCACAAGTTTCAAATCCTTGCCGGACTTGGCGGCAAGCAGCATTCCGCAGGATTCTATTCCGCGGATCTTCGCAGGCTGAAGATTGGCAACGATGACGATCGTGCGTCCGATCAGGGATTCCGGAGTGTAGCTTTTGGCGATACCGGCGACGATCTGACGGGGAACTCCGCCGACATCGATCTGCAGTTTCAGCAGTTTATCTGCTTCCGGAACAGCTTCTGCTGAAAGGATCTTTGCGGTTTTGAGTTCGGCTTTGAAGAAATCATCTATCGAGATCAGATTGACCGGCTTTTCCTCTTTTGCCGCCTTTTTCTCCTGTTTCTCCTTTTTGGGAGCGGCAACCTCTTTGGCACAAGCCTTATCCTCGACCAGGATACGCGGGAAAAGCGGTTCGGTATCGGTCATGATGCGTCCGGCGATATCACTTGCTTTGGTTCCAAGTTCAGAGATCGAACCGAGTTCACCGGGAGCGTAGCCGAGGATGCAGCCCAGCTGTGCCATTTTTTCCGGCATCACCGGTTCCAGCAGCACCGCGACCTGACGGAGCAGTTCGGCGGAACAGTAAAGCACCGTATGCAGACGTTCGGTCTTTCCCTCTTTGGCAAGCACCCAGGGCGCGCATTTTTCCATATAACGGTTTCCGGCGCGGACCGCATTGAGTACCGCCGCGATACCGCTGTCAAGTTTCATGGTCTTGAGACTTTCAGCCATGCTGACTGCCGCATTTCTGACCGCCGCCAGCAGTTCTTCATCTTCAGCTTCCAGTTTACCGGGAGACGGAACCGGTCCGGCAGTGGCACGCAGAACCAGTTTGTTCACGCGGGAAACAAAGTTGCCCAGATCATTGGCAAGGTCGCTGTTGTAGCGCGAAATGAAAGTATCCTCGCTGAAATTGGCATCGTTTCCGAGAGTCATTTCAGAGAGCAGGAAATAACGGAAAGCATCGACACCTGCTTTGTCGATCATCGCCATGGGATCGACCACATTGCCGAGAGATTTGCTCATTTTGGTATTGCCGGTGAGCCACCAGCCGTGAGCGAAAATGGTCTTCGGCATGGGCAAACCGATCGCCTTGAGCATGGTCGGCCAGTACACGGAGTGGGTGGTGAGAATATCTTTGCCGATAAGCTGGCAGCTTGCGGGCCACCATTTGGCAAATTTTTCCTCATCCTGCAGATAGCCTGCTCCGGAAACGTAGTTGAGCAGAGCATCGAACCAGACATAACAGACGTAATCCTTGTCGAACGGCAGTTCAATACCCCATGCCAGACGGGATTTCGGACGGCTGATGCAAAGATCGCCCAGCTCCTGACGGAGAAATCCGAGTGTCTCATTGGCGCGGAACTCCGGAAGGATGAAATCCGGATGGCTCTTGATGTGATCGACCAGCCAGTCGCGGTATTTGCTCATCTTGAAGAAGTAATTGGATTCCTGAATGGCGGTGACTTCGCGTCCGCACTCCGGACACTTGCCGTCGACCAGATCTTTTTCGGTAAAGAAACGTTCGTCGCCGACGCAGTACCAGCCGGTGTACTCGGCGCGGTAGATCTCGCCGCGGTCGTAAAGATCCTGCAGGACAGCCTGCACCACCTTCTTGTGGAAATCCTGAGTGGTGCGGATGAATTTATCATTGGTAATGCCGAGTCTTTTCCAGAGTTCCTGAAAACGTACCACGGTCTCATCGCAGTGATCCAGCGGAGCCATATTGTTTTTGGCAGCGGCTTTTTCCACTTTCTGACCGTGTTCATCGGTTCCGGTAAGGAAGAAGGTGCTGTCGCCGAGTGAACGGTGGAAACGGGCAAGCACGTCAGCAAGGATAGTGGTGTACGCATGACCGATATGCGGACGGTCATTCACATAATAGATCGGAGTGGTGATATAAAATTTTTCGCTCATGACAAATGTTCCTTATCTGCTGCTTCCGGTGATCGTCACACCGGTAAAACAGTGATTTTGTTAAATAAACTCAATATAATGTACCTCAAAAACGAGTTTTTTTCAAGCTGAAAAAACAACATAACTCACACTCCGGCAGATAACATCCCCGCCCTGCTCCGCCGACAGCACCGGCAGACGGCGTATCATACGACTCATCATGACCGGCACAGCAACAGGCTGAACGGTCGCAAGTTCCGCTTATCACGACAGTATTCCGGATGTTATGTACAAAAAAAATACAAGAGCAGTTAAATGCTATTGAAAAAATCGCCGCAAGGTAATATGTTATGCCGCAGACAAAATTTTACCGGATGGATAACGCTGAAAAATCATTGTACTTCCACGCATTGAAAGGTGCAACCAATGAGCATTATACCCTTTTACTACTCAACTCATCACCGCAATTTCGGTGATGCGCTCAATCCGCTGCTGTTTGAAAGGGTTCTGGGTATCCGGATAAAACCGGAAAATTTCAAAAATGCGGAAATGACAGGTGTCGGCAGTCTGCTCCAGAAATGTACCGTCAGCAAATATGCCATCCATTCACAGATAAACTTTTTTTTCAAACCGCAGCTGCGGGTGATGTCAAGCGGTTTCATCCAAGCTCCGCCGGAAAATCATATACTGGCACGCAAACTTGACGTAAAGGCACTAAGAGGTCACGAATCCCGCAAGATCATTGAAAAACTGACCGGTTCCGCCTGCGATGCCGCTGTCGGTGACGGAGGGATGCTGTATCCGCTGCTGCTTGATAAAATCCCGTCAAAACAATACAGCGTCGGCATAATACCGCATTACCGGGATCGGGAACTGTCATCGGTAAAGGAGTTGTCGGCAAGCCTGAAAAACGCAACGGTGATCGATGTGCTGGATGAACCGCTCGAAGTCCTGAAAAAAATCGCCTCCTGCAGCTGTATTCTGTCAAGCTCGCTTCACGGTCTGATCGTATCAGATGCCATGGGTATCCCGAACCGGCATGTGCTTTTCAGCAGCAATATCACCGGAAACGGATTCAAATTCCGTGATTACTATTCTGTTTTCACCCCGGAACACACCTTGCCTTCTCTGCAGACCGGAGAGATACTCTCTGTCAGGTTTGACAGGTTATTTGAAAATTACCTGCCCAGGCAACAGCAGATCGCAGAATTGCAGAAAAAATTACTGGATGCAATGAAAATCACCGGCTGACCAGGCGGAAAACATTTCAAACCGGACAACGGAAAAACAATCCGCAGTTTTGCGGTACAACGGCGGCGCCGGAACAGCGTACCTGCTAAAAAGTCTTGCGTGAACGCATTTCCTCTGCAACATCACGGATGATGTCATCAAGGCAGAACTGCGGAGTCCAGCCGGTGAGCGCATTGAGTTTGGCGGTGTTCGGACAGCGGCGGCGCATATCCTCAAATCCCTGCTCATACGCTTCATCATAAGAGAGATATTTTATCTCTGAAGCACTGCCGGTGACCGCGATGACACGTTCGGCAAGCTGCTTTATGGAAACCAGCTCCTGACTGCCGATATTGAAAACCTCTCCGACAGATTCCGGTTTTGCAAGCAGCAGCTTCAACGCACGCACCACATCGGCAACGTGACAGAAACAGCGCGACTGCTCACCGTCACCGTAAACACTTATCGGTTCGTTTTTCAGGGCAGCTGCCACAAAACGCGGGACCACCATACCGTAACGCCCGGTCTGACGCGGTCCGACCGTGTTGAAGAAGCGCACCACCGTTCCGGGGAACGCTTCCGTGCGCTGGAACGCCATAAGATAAAATTCATCAAGCAGTTTGCTGCAGGCATAGCTCCAGCGGGAATTCATCGGGGAACCGATGAGAAGATCATCGGTTTCAGTGAATTTTTCATGAGTGGATTTGCCGTACACCTCACTGGTGGAGGCGATCAGAACCCTGCGGTTGTACTTCGCCGCCGGAACCAGAACATTTTCCGTACCGTGGACATTGGTGGTGATGGTGCGCACCGGATCTTTGACCACAAGATCGACTCCGACCGCAGCGGCAAGGTGGATCACGCAATCACAGTCTTTCACCAGAGCATCGACCTTATCCGGAGACTCAACGACATCAAGCTCGATCACTTTCAATGCCGGATTGCCGCTCAAGCGCGCCAGATTTTCCGGAGTTGAGGTGGAAAAATTATCAGCCACGACAACTTCATGACCGTCAGCAAGCAGAGACTCTGTAAGATGACTGCCGATAAATCCGGCACCGCCGGTGATGAAATACTTCATTTTCTCCCCCCTGCAAAATTACGGTACAGCCAGATGACAGGACCGGAAAAGATATAAGTCGTCACCATGAAAACAACACCTGCCGAACGGAATACTACTGCGATCAGGATCATCACCGCCAGCAGACACATACGCATTTTGCTCTTGCGGACGGAAAACAGCCAGCGTCCGGCATGGAGATAGGGAACGGTACTTACCATGAGCAGTCCGAGTATCGCCGCATAAACCGGCAGGACAAAGGCGAATTTTTCCACGGGAAGCGCAGTGTCATGGGCAAAAAACACCGCCACGCAGATCGCCGCCGCAGCTCCGGGGGAAGGAAGTCCGGAAAAATAGGCGGGATCACCTTTTTTATCCGGGGACATCGCATGCACGTTGTAGGTGGCAAGCCGCAGAGCCGCACACCCCAGATACACACAGCAGAGCAGATAAACAAGAGCGATCTGCCAGTTTTCCATGATGCCGTCCTTGAGAGAATCGGTCATGATGACCACGATCGTCGCCGGAGCCACTCCGAAAGTCACCATATCGGCGAGAGAATCCATCTGGATACCGTGTATGCTCGCCGCATTGAGCGCACGGGCGGCAAATCCGTCGAAAGCATCGAAGACCATTGCGGAAAATATCATGATACCGCTGACACAGAACACTCCCAGCACATCGCCGGTATCCATGCGGTAGACCTGAAGGGTGTACAGGATCGCAGCAAATCCGCAGAGAGAATTGCAGATGGTAAGCAAATTGGGAACAAAACGCAGAAAATGCTTCGTTCTGTCACTCAAGTGCAGTCTTTTTTTCATATATCCTACTCCGTAAGAGTTGCCAGAACGGAGCTGCCTCCGCTTACTTTATCACCGACTTTGACGTTGATCTCCGCCCTGCCGACCGGCAGGTAAAGTTCAGTTCTGGAACCGAATTTGATCATTCCGTAAAGTTCGCCTTTTTTCAGTTTGCGGCCGGGTTTCACCGGACACACGATCCTGCGGGCGATGGCTCCGGAGATCTGACGGACGGCGACCGGGAACGGTTCACCACCGGTAACTGCCGTTCCGGAAATGGTCATGGCTTCATTGCGCTGGATCGCCGCCTCATCGCGGGCATCGAGGAATTCACCTTCGCGGTAACTCACATTTTCCACGGTGAACTCCATGGGGGCGCGGTTGACATGCACACTCAGCACCGAAAGAAAAATACCTATACGGACCGCAGGTCCTTTGAAAGGAGGCAGGTCGAAATCTTCAACTTCGACGATATCTTTGATGGTTCCGTCTGCAGGACTTATGATCAAACTGGGATTTGCCGGTATCCGGCGGCGGGGATTGCGGAAAAACGCCGCAAACGCCAGAAACAGGATAAAAGCAGCGGAAGCGATGATCATACCGGTGCGGAGATATCCTTTTTCAAACGCCAGATAGTAAGAACCGGCAGCCACTGCCAGCATCACGATAAAAGCACTGCCCCATTCGCGCAGCCCGTAACGAGTCAAAGTCATGATATAAAAACCTTATTTTATTGTCTGTTGCAGAATGTACTTATGTAAATATAACCCCATAATGCCGTTAATACAAGAAAATGCGTCACAAATAAGAAAAAAATCCTTATTTTATGAACCGCTGCCGGCGATGTAAAGGATGATTGAAAGCATCATAAGCAGAGCCATGATACCGCGGCGGATCCACACGGTGCGGCTCTCTTTCGACTCAAGATGACTGAATCCGAGACGGGCAAGGAGGACTCCGAGCAGAACGGAAATAACTCCGCGTCCGGACTGGATGATGCTTGCATAAACCACTCCGGTCTTACCGATGGCTCCGAGCAGAAAGACGATCGAGGAAAACCACACGATACTGTAAGGCAGCGCATCTTTGCAGAGCGAAAGCCTGCACGGAGTGAAAAACAGTGCGGGAAGCGTTATCAATCCGAGTATCAGATAGCACACAGCTGTTGCGCCGAGAGAGTTTATGAACATGCTGTTGCTCTCCGGCATGAGGAACAGCACCTGCGCACAGCAGATGTCGCCGACAGCGAACATGCACACCGTGACCGACATGTATATGATGCTCTTCACCGGAAGTCCGCCGCCGGAAAAATTCATTCCGAATGCGGAAACTGCACAAAGTGCCACCGAGATCCAGCGCACAGCACCGAGATCCCTGCCGTAAAAGGATACAGCAAGAAAAGCAAGCACGATGATCTTTGCTCCCAGCAGTGACGACAGTCTTGATGCCTCTACCAGTTTTATGGCGGCAAGAAAACACCCCTGTGCAACGATATAAGAAGATGCCCACAGTACGGCATACACCGCAAACATCCAGTTATCCGGACACCTGGCAAACGGCAGCACAGCACCGAGCAGAACTGCTCCGATGATCCCCATCAGCACCTGGGAATACACACTCAAATAGCGTGAGTGTTCATATTTTGAGATATACATCCGCGACAGGATGTAACTGCATGACTGCAGAAAAGCAGCGGCAAGTCCGAGAAAAATACCGGCGATCATCGTTCAGTTCCTGTATCTTCCCTTACCTTGCCAAAGCCTTGCCGTAATACTGCAGGACCGTTTTCCAGAATACATCCGGAGCACTTTTTGCCATGGCAGGCGTAAGCGTACGGTTGAGCAGATTATAGTAAAACACCACATGCGGTATCCGGCAGTTTTTCAGCAGATAGTTTTCCAGCTGTCTGCGGGCAGCGGCTGTTTCCGGACGGTATTCAAACTTTTCACCCGAAGTCGTCCGGCAGATCACTGCGCCGTCAGCTTTTATACCGTCGATCCGAACCAGCACATTTCTGCCGTCACGGCGGACCATGATAAGCACACTGCTGCGGAATTTTTCTCCGGCTTCGACAAAACGGCGGTAGGAAGATGCGGCACGGCGGGCATTCTTTTTCAGGATATTGAAAACTCCGATTGCCGCCCGTTCTTCACGGGTATCACACACCGTGGGTACCAGATAGTCTTCCGCCGCCTGAAGAGCAGCATCAAGAGCTGCGGTGTCTCCGCTCTCTCCGGCAGAGATCACGGCTTTCACCACCGGAACGGAAAGCGCAGTAAAATCAGCCTGAAGCTTGTTGAGACGGATCTTTATCTCCGCTTCGCGTTTTTTCTGTTCCCGGAGCATCTCTTCATTCTGCTCGGCAAACTGCTGCTGACGCTGTGCTTCAGCCTCCTGTCTGCGGATTTTTTCCTGCTGTTCTTTCTCAACAGCGGCACGGCGGGCTTCAACTGCAGCGTCATGTCTGCGGTGAGCCTCCCTGCGGGCGGAACTGAAACGCAGATTTTCATCCGCAGTGGAATACATTTCCCAGGTCCGGGTCAGAACTTCAAGCTCTTCGGGAGTGACCGGTTTTGATATAGAATAAAGTATCTTATCCGCCTTTTCCAGCCATGCTCCGCGCTTTGCGGGAGCTGTATTGCGGTACTCTGAACGCAGAGACTCCAGAGTATCGACATATTCTTTTCTGGTCTGCGGTTTTGCCGGTTCCGCAGGTTTCGCAGGTTCACTCTTTTTCTCCTGAGCGGCAGCGGGAGTTTCCGCCTTTTTATGTCCGAGTTTTGCCAGCAGTTTTTCGCCCCACGGCTTCAGCTTTGCCGGAAGTTTATCCGCTCTGGCGGCAAAGTAAAATCCGGCACCGCCACCGCCTGAAATGAGCAGCAGGATCAGCAGAAGCAATACCGCTTTGAGTATTCCGCCTGATTTCCGGCCGGCATTACGGTCAAACCGCTTTTTTTCAGTCTTTCCTTTTTTCTCTCCGTCATCAGCCTCTTTACCCTCCGCTTCCGGCTGGACTTTTTTGGCACGGCGCGGAGTTTCCGGAGCAAGGGTTATTTCATCCCCGTCTTTCTTTTCCGGAGTTTTAACACTTTCCTCCTGCGGAGCAGCAGCATTTGCCGGAGCTGCTTCTGCTGCCGGAGCTTCAACTTTTTCCGCAGCAGCCGGAACATTCTCTGCAGGATTTTCCTTTTCAGGTTCAACAGCAGGTTTCGCAGCTTCAGCAGCAGGAACTGCCGGCTGCTCCTGCGGTTTTTCCTGAACTGCAGGTTTGGCGGCAGGCGGTTTTGCACCGGGGACAGCAGGTTTGCCGATAAGCGGTTTGGCTCCCGGCACAGCGGGTTTTGCCCCGGTTACGGCGGGCTTGCCGATAAGCGGCTTGGCTCCCGGAACGGCGGGTTTTGCCCCGGGCACGGCAGGTTTGCCGATAAGCGGTCGGACTCCCGGCACAGCGGGTTTCGCCCCCGGAGCGGCAAGCGGTTTCTTCAATGCTCCTCCGAGTCCCGGTCTCTGAAGTGCCGGTTTTCCGGCAGAAGCTTTTGAGGGATCGGCAAGGAAATCATCAAGATCGCTGATAAGTTCAGAGGGCAGCTGGTAACGCTGGTCTATATTCCGCGCCATCATCTTCATGATGATATTGTTGAGTTTCTCCGGCAGGTCCGGATTCACCTCGACCGGCGGAGTGAGATTGCCCTCGACGTGCATTTTTGACATCTCTTCGGCAGAATCTGCCACGTACGGGAAGCGTCCGGTGACGAACTGATAAAAAGTAGCTCCGAGGCTGTATATATCACTGCGGACATCAGTCGGTACTCCGGTAAGCTGTTCAGGACTGATATACTGCGGAGTACCCAGGACCTCATCGGCATCATTGTTTTCGTTCTCGTTGTTTGATGCACTGCGCGCAAGTCCGAGGTCGGCAAGTTTGGCAAAGCCGTTGGCATCGAGCATGATGTTATCAGGTTTTATATCCTGATGCACAAGTTTCTGATCCCGCCATGCCACGTCAAGCGCGCTTGCCACTTCGCGGATGACTTTCGCCGCTTTGGTGAAATCAAGAACGTTTTCCCGCTTTAATATCTGTTTGAACGTCTCACCGCGGATAAGCTCCATGGCAAAGTAATACACCCCGTTCTCCTCACCCACGGCGTAAGCCTGGACGATATTGGGATGAGTGATCTTTGCGGCGGCGCGCGCCTCCCTGAAAAGTCCGTCAATGTACTCTTTGTCACCGTTGAATTTATCCCGCAGCACCTTGAGAGCGACCGGACGGTCAAGGGAAAGCTGTCTGGCAATGAAAACCTCTCCCATACCGCCGCTGCTCAACGGTTTTTCGACGAGGAAATCACCGATCACCACCCCCGGAGCAACGCTTTTTTCCGGAACAGTGATCTCCGCTCCGCAGACCGGACACGGAACTGTTCCGGAACCCGGCTGAACATCCGCCGGAAACGGTTCTTTGCATTTGTCACAATAAAGTTTCATCTGTATCCATCCTGTTTAATGAGGCGATCTCAAAATATTCAAAAAGCAGGGAAACGCATCTGCATCTTTATTTTTGAACGACTCCTGAAATCACCTCCACTGTCAGAAAAAATACCTTATTATCGCATTTTTCCTCAACCGTTTTGTATATTCGACTCTGCTGCTGTGCCGCTGCTCAGCCTCAAGCTGTCTGCGGATCTCCGGAATACTTTCGCGGTAGGAGACCTGCGCAGGCGGGACATACTGCAGAACTTTCAGAAAAACGACACCATCCGGAGTTTCCAGCGGACCGTATATTTTATCCTTTTCAGGAGTCACCAGTGCTTTGGCAAACTCCGGACGCAGCAGACGGCATTCGATCCTGCCGAGTCTGCCGCCCTCCTCACTGCCCGGACCGGATGACCACTTGCGTGCAAGTTCAGCAAAGCGTGCCGGATCTTTTTTCAACTCTTTTGCAATCATCCCCGCCCTGCTCTTACCGGCAGCATCCAGCAGGATCATGGCAAGTTCAACACTGCCGGAACCCTGCTTTTTCACAATTTTTTCCTTGTAAAAACTGTACATTTTTTCCGGAGTCACAGAACGCACCGCCATGTATTCACGGTGCAGCATCAACTGTACGATCATCGTTTCGCGGACATGTTTCCTCACTTCATCAATACTGCTGCCCTGACGGCGCAGACTCTGTTCAAATCCGGCACGCGAACGGATGCCCATGCGTTCAGCGATCTCATCGACTGCATTTTCGATATCGCGTTCGGGAATTTTGAAACTCTGTCCGGCATAATCTTCAATGATGAGTTTACGGTCGATGAGATCATCCACCGCTTTCCGCCGTATGTCAAGTATCTGCTTTTCCAGTTCAGCTCCGGAACTGCTGTTGCGGGCGCGGAACTCTTTATCGCGGGTGACGGCAAGAACATCCTGCAAACTCACCGGCACACCGTTGACCGATGCCAGAATGGAGTTCAATTCTCCGCGTTTTTCAGCACCGCTGCAGAAAACCGCTGCCGCAAGTGCAAGTATCATAATCAATTTTTTCATCTGCCGTATCCATATGATAGATATGTTCCGGGGTTAATATAAGCTGTCATCATGTTAAATGCAAATACAGAGGTACGACCGGGATGTTGTATCTCTGTATTTTAATGTCGATCCGGCAGATATCCAGTGGGAACGGAAGAGCTTTGCTATATTCTTTTTATGATGAAAATATCGATCACAGCGGGAAGCAGATAATACATTCCCAGCAGAAACGACCAAAGTGATACAGATATTTGCATCGCAAGTTCCGGTACTTTACAACGGGTATGAGCTGTACAGTCAAGAGTGATCTGCATCACCAGAAAATTAAACAGCAATGCTGCAGTCAGGTTCACCAAAACGCAAACAAGCGGCCGTTGACCGGCACTGAGCATCAGTACACCCAATACTCCCGGTCCGCATATAAAGGGAAAAGCGACAGGTACAACCGGATACAAAAAACGGCAGTTTCCGAAAGATCCGCACAACCTGAAATCCGGTTTCAAACAGGAACATAACAGAAAAGCACTCCCCGTAAAAATTTTCATCCATCCGATCGGAAACGTTTTTTCATCAGAAACCCAATTGCGGAAACAAAAAACGGCGATCAAACATATAAACCATGCCCATAATGATCCGTTGACACACAACATTTTCACAGTGTTCCTGCCGGAAAAGCGGCACAACACTGAGACAAGCAAAGCCTTTCCGAGCGGATTGACCGCTATTGTCAATGTGATAAAATCACTGAGAACGTCATTCATTTGCAAAAATTTCCTCAGGCTTGAAAACTGCTGCTCCAAAATTTTCAGAATGTTTTTTCACAATTCTTCTTCCGGATCTGTAAACATAGAAAAATCCATTACCGGAATCTTCCGTACCAAAAATAATCTCGTGACAAAACTCCGGTTTCTGCCGTTTTATCAGCCAATCAGCCTTTGCCCGGTCAACGCTCTCCAACCGGCAGAGGCGGAATTTTTTATTCGCGGTAAAATAAAAACATTCACCATTGCGCGGAATATCGTTACTTCTGGATCGCGTACTTATGAGCGGCAGGATCTGATCGCCAAGTTTCAGCATCGGAAATGGCTTTTCCAGAAAAACGATACCGGATTTTTCAACATCCGGTCGGATCTCCGAATGGATAGCCACGACCCATTCGAGATATCTCTGCTGCAAGTCAGTATTATTGAACCGGTCGTGCGCGGTATCCGGATCCAAAAGATCACGCCCCAACAGAAAATGATAATTGTGTTTGACTTTCAATGCGTGCAGAATTGTCGGAGCTATATCATAAGTTCTTCCCGGTACCGCAATTTTTTCTGCGGGATATTCCGGGGCATTTATCAGAAACAGCATCTTACGCTCTGTTTTCTGCAATTTACGGAGAATTATCCGGGGAGTATAATGATGCGAAAGATGATCGCCCTGTATAACAATAACAGTGTTGGCGCCGGCCGGGGACTCACGGATCTTTCTTACCAATTTTCCCAAAGCCGTATCCATGTTGTAAAATGCGTGGAGCAGATGCGGTGTTTCACGTTCATTCCATTTGTAAAACTTTTTATCAGCATCGCATGCTCCATCCGGAGCATGTGTGTCAACCGTCAATACAGTAAGAGAAAACGGTTGCCGGTTTTCTGACAGTTTCCTGAACTGTTCCCATGCCTTTTCAAAAACGACAGCATCCCGGAGAGCATTTTCATATTTCAAATTGTGCGCCTGTCTGCTCTGCACATTATTGAGCATCACAACATTATAGTGTTCTCTCTCAAAGAAGGCATTAAAATGGTCGTAAGAAGTATTATGCCCATAAAGGAAATACTGTTTATAACCGGCTTTATGCAGTATTTCAGGCATAGTCCCCAGCCGTTTACCTGCCAGAAGATCAAATCCTTTTTTCATATGGAGCGGTGTGAGATTTATTCCGGTCAGAGAGGCAAAAATGCCGCCGAAAGTCAAAGTGGCGTTCGGGGCCATCCTGATATCAGTAAAAAGAATCGACTCCCCGCTGATTTTCTGCAGAGAGGGAAGCAAGCCGGGGAACTCCCTGTTATCCAGGAAATTTTTTTCCGCACTTTCCAGGATAATGTGTACGAGATTGCAGCCGGGAACAGCTTCGATCATATCCCGGTTTTCAAATATACCTGTCAATCCATGTTTCTGTATCACGTCAGGAGCATAAACGATCACCATTCTATCAAATACACGTTCAAGAAGCTCCCGGTGGGTCAGAAACGGCAGACAAAATACACAGGAGACGGCTGCCACCAAAAGCACAACACCATTCCACAACGGTTTGAAACGATATCCGGGAATTGTGTTCCCGGCCGTCAATGGCAGCAGTATCATAAATATCAACAGAGCAGCAAATACGGCAGCAGCAGGCAATTTATGATATACGAACAGATTTTTCAAACTGCCGACAGAAAGCAACTGGAAAAATTCTATGGTGAATGACTTGTTCAGCATAATATCGAATACGATCAGAGCGACCAACAGCAGACAGACTGAAAAATTGAAAAGGCTCAATATCAGAATATTCCACCAACGCCCACCATATAAACGGAAAGCTGTCCAGTTTACACCCCAAAATGCAGCCATGCTTATGGATGCATACACCCAGGGTGTCATAAATGTAGAATAAAAGAAGTAATAAATCGTTGATCCAAACAATAAATATCCAAGCAAAATCAAACACGGCAAATCATTTTTTTTCGTAAAATCCATAAAGCGGCCTTTCTGCACCACGATCATGCATATTTTGAACTTTTTGGTGTTCTCCGGAACCAAAAAAGCCGTATGGAGTTTATAAAATTTGTATAAATGCCTGCAGACGATTCTTCCCGGAATTTCCCTAACGATGTTTTTATCTCAGGCAATTACCGCTGAAACAAAAAACGGACGCTTCAGCGTACCATGCCAGTAGGTCCGACCAAGAACCTGTCTCACGCGCACATCGAAGCATCCGTTTGTGTATGGATACAATCCATCCGGGTACACTTCACCTATGCGTGAGACAAATACGGCATATTAACTTGGTCGGTTTACTGGCATATTTGCTGAAATTCGAGGTAATCTCAAAACTCCTTCAAAAAAATAAAAACAGATGCACTTTCATATTTTTTGAAGAGTCTTAAAACTGCCTCGTACACTATTTGATTGTCAATGAGCACCGGATGTCGGTGCTTAAAATATATCACACCCCTATCAAAAATACAATAACAAAAAAATATCAAGTCATGATATTTGTACGCACACACAAAAAAATTCCGAATTGCAAAAGCTGGCTATTGCGAATAAAGTTGCTTAAATGTAATTAAAAACTTGATTTTTTGCGGTTTTGAATGTATCTTTGCCAGTGGATAAAAAAACATGCACCGGAATTGCCGGAAAGGAAACTTATGAAACGCAATTTTTTCAGACGCAGCTGCATAAAGCTGTACTCAAAAATAGTGAAGGAAAAAGCAGAGCCGGAATACATCGCCCGGGGCTGGGCGATCGGCATGTTCTACGGTTGTCTGATACCATTCGGTTTCCAGCTCATCTGTTCGATCCCCACCGCGTTCATCCTCAAAGGCAGCAAGATCGGAGCCACGGTGGGAACTCTCATCACCAATCATTTCACCGTTTTCATCATTTATCCTGCGCAATGCTACGTCGGCTATCTTCTCATGGGCAGATGCCGCAGCATGGCTGAACTCAAACAGATCATGAACACTGTTATCAGTGAACAGAGCTATGAAACTCTTTTCAGCTTCGGACTGGAACTGGTCGCGGCATTTTTTATCGGCGGAGCACTGCTCACTGCGATAATGACTCCGATCACCTATTTTCTGGTCAAAAAACTTGCAGTCAATTACCGTAACAGAAAAACCAAAAAAGTACAGTAAAATATCATGATGATCCTGTTTGACTGGCCGCTGCGCCTCTTTCTGTCGTTCCGCCGCAAAAAAGGCGGTGATCTCCGCCGTGCCTGCGGCGTATTTGCCGGCTGGGTCGGCGTCATCGTAAACATCATGCTCGCCGCACTGAAATTTGCCATTGCCGCCTGGTCCGGCAGTGTTGCACTGGCAGTCGATGCCGCCAACAACCTGTCGGATGCCGCTTCCGGCGGAGTTACCGTCGCAGGATTCATCCTCGCAGGCAAACCCGCCGACGAAGAACACCCTTTCGGTCACGGCAGAGTGGAATATATCGCAGGGATCATCGTTTCAGTCATCATCATCGCCGTCGGACTCAACTTTTTCAAAGAGTCGGCAATAAGGATCTTCCGTCCCGGCGAAGTGCTTTTCGACTGGCGGACAGCAGCATTCCTGCTCCCCGCAGTATTTTTCAAACTGTGGCTGGGCGGATTTTTTTATTCCGCCGGTAAAAAGACCGATTCACCGTCCCTGAAAGCTGCCGCCATTGACAGTTTCAGCGACCTCGGAGTGACCGCTATCGTACTCATATCCATGGCAGCCGGAAAATTCACAACTTTTCCTGTTGACGGTATCGCAGGTGTCATCGTTTCCGTATTCGTCC
The DNA here is from genome assembly GCA_045532825.1 of Victivallaceae bacterium. Lineage (GTDB taxonomy): Bacteria > Verrucomicrobiota > Lentisphaeria > Victivallales > Victivallaceae > UBA1784. The sequence continues at coordinate 28,772 of JAZSGR010000087.1, forward strand.
TGCTTGCCGGCATCAAGGTACTCAAGGAGATCGCGGATCCGCTCATCGGTTCAAAACCGGAGCAGGATATGGTTGAAGAACTTGTAAACTGTCTGCTGGAATGTGAGGGTATACGCGGTGTCCATGACTGCATCATACACAGTTACGGTCCGGAGCTTTACTTTGCGACCGCCCATGCAGAGGTCGACCGCAACGGAGATCTGGTCGCCACCCACGACATTCTGGAGCGCGCAGAGGTCGCCGTTGCAAAAAAAATGCCGGTCACTCTGGTGCTGCACTGTGATCCATTCAACGTGAGCGAACCGGTCGCGCTCTACTGGCGGCGGCAGCTTGAAAATGCCGCAAATGCCATCGATGAACGGTTCAAAATCTACGATTTCCGCTATGACTGTACTCCCGGATCTTCGCCATGCCTGCGCTTTCACCTGCTGGTCAACCGGAGCGATCTCAAATGCAAAAAAGATATCATAAAATTTCTTGAAGACCGGGTAAAAAGCAGCGATCCCGGCGTTTCCATCGAAGTCGACTTTGTCAACGCATACGTGTAGAAGATCCCCGGCATCAGCTGCGGGGCTCTCCGTCGATAAGACCGAGTTTCCTGCCCACCACGTAAGTACCGATGTTGTCACCGGCGACGTTGCACGCAGTTTCAAACATATCCAGCAGCGGATTTATACCCAGCGCCAGAGCAATGACCAGAGAGGTCTGTTCCGGTGACAGGTTAAAACACCCGAGTACCATAAAGAGCAGAAACACACTCCCCCCCGGCACACCGCCTGCTCCGATCGAAGCGAACACCACGCTTATCACCATCAGCAGTATCTGCGCAAGAGACATCTCGAAACCGAAAAGGTTTGCCGCAAGTATCGCAAACGCAGGCAAATGTATGCAGACGCCATCCATATTCACCGTAGCTCCGAGCGACAGTGTAAAACCGGAGAGTTCTTTCCGGACGTGAAGTTTTTCCTGAACTGTCCGCAGGGAGACCGGCAGTGTCGCCGCACTCGAACGGGTGACAAATGCAGTCAGCACCGGTTCACGCAGTTTCCAGAGTACCGGATAGGGGTTTTCCTGACAGATCAAAGCCATGAATACCGGATAACATACTGTCAGCATAAGCATTATACCGGTTATCACACAGAGCGCAAGCTGCATGTAGGATTGTATCAGAGTCACACCGTAGATTGCGAAATTGCAGGCGGTCAGAGCAAACACACCTACCGGGAAATAATGCATCACCCAGCCGATGATCCTGAATACCGCTTTCTGAAGAGCATCAACGATATCCAGCAGAAGCTGCATTTTGCGGCAGGAGTCATCATCTCCAGGGTCATCCAGCACCATGCGGCAGGCAAGTCCGAGCAGTATGGCGAATACGATCACCGGCAGAAAACTGCCGTCTGCCAGTGCCCTGAAGGGATTGGTGAATAAACTGTAAATGATGTTGAGAAAAGCATTTCCGCCGCCTGCTGCAGCAGTTTTCATTCCTTCGACCTGCGAAAGAAGTCCGCCTGCGAGCTGCTGTGCGGAGTCGAGCTTCGGATCAAAAATAAATGCCACAGTGCTGCCGAAGATCACAGAAAACAGACTGGTACAGAAATACCAGACACAGACCCACATGCCCATTTTTCCGAAGGTCTTCACCGGCAGACTTGCGGTGCCGTGGAGCAGTGAGAAGAAAATTACCGGCACCACGATCATTTTGAGCATATTTATCAGCACGCCGCCGAAAGGAGACAGGATACTTACGATATTCTGCCTGACCTCAACTCCGTAAACGATCCCGATCCGGTATATCATCAGACCGGCGAGACATCCGGCGATGAAAGCTCCCAGATTCCACCAGACAAGCGGAATACTGCGGAAAAACCTGAAAAGTTTCATATTTCCTCACTCCATGTTCTGAAAATACGGTATTCCGTCAACTGTGCTGTCTTACGTAAAAGATATTGTTTTCCGGATCTCTGCCGATACGGTATTCAGACGTTCCGAAAGAGATGATCTCCGAAAGAGCCGGAAAACCGGAGTCCTGCAGTCTGGCGGAAAGCGCATCGATGTCTTCCGTTTCAAAAAACCACCCGGTGGCGGAAGAGGCGTGTTCAAGGAACTTGCCGCTGTTCTGCTCCAGTGTCAGGACCAGATTTTCCGCAAGCGCAAACTGCACCATAAAAGAACTGTCAAAAAAAGGAGTACCGAAACCGATGATATCCCGGTAGAACATACGGCACTGATCGATATCGTTGACCTTGAGTAAAACTCCGTACATCAAATTGCTCATGATCGAAACTTCCCTTTAAAATTTTGAGTAAAAGGTTGATTTATTTCTTCAATGGTATTATCTTATATAAAAAGTATCATAACAGAGTGTGTTATGCGTTTTTATATTATAACCCGTTTTAACGGAAAAGACAACCCTTTATTGCAAAAAGTTGCCGGCAAAACGGAAAATTTCGAGGAAAAACAGTGAATAAGACAAGTTATTGCAATCCGCTGACCGACCGCTATGCGGGCCGTTCAATGAGTTATGTCTGGTCTCCGCAGTACAAGCACTCCACCTGGCGCAAGCTCTGGCTGACCCTCGCCCGCTGCGAAAAAGAACTCGGTCTGCCCATCACCGATGCCCAGATAGCTGAACTTGAAGCCCACCAGCAGGATATAGATTTCGACCGTGTTGCCGAAATCGAAAAAGGTCTGCGCCATGATGTGATGAGCCACATCCGTGCACTGGCGGAACTGGCTCCGGAAGCTGCTCCGATCATCCACCTCGGAGCCACCAGCTGCTTTGTGACCGACAACACCGAACTCATCCAGATGCGCGAAGCGATGAAACTGCTGCGCGGCAAACTGCTGCGTCTCATCTCCCAGATCGCCGATTTCTGTGATGCACAGAAGAGTGTTCCCATGCTCGGTTTCACTCATCTCCAGCCGGCACAGCTCACCACCCTCGGCAAACGTTTCGCACTCTATCTTCAGGACTTCATGCTGGATTTTGAACGCCTCGACCGTGAGATCGCCGAACTGCCGTTCCGCAGTGTCAAAGGCACCACCGGCACCCAAGCAAGTTTCCTGGAACTTTTCGACGGAGATCACGCAAAATGCCGTGAACTGGAAAAACGTGTCGCAAAGGAAATGGGTTTCGATAATGTGATCTATCTTTCCGGACAGACTTACAGCCGCAAGATCGATTATTTCGTGCTTTCCATCCTCTCCGGGCTCGCCCAGAGCGCGGCAAAGATGGCTACCGATATCCGTATCCTCGCCAATATGAAAGAGGTCGAAGAACCTTTCGGAGCCAAACAGGTCGGTTCCAGCGCAATGGCTTACAAGCGCAATCCGATGCGCAGTGAGCGTGTCTGCTCCCTCGCCCGTTATGTGATGAACCTGCCGGGCAATGCGGCATACACCGCTTCGACCCAGTGGTTTGAACGTACTCTTGACGACTCCGCCAACCGCCGTCTGGTTCTGCCGGAAGGCTTCCTTGCCTGTGATGTGATACTTTCCATTCTGCTGGATGTCACTTCCGGACTTCAGGTCTGGCCCAAGGTCATCGAAAAACATGTTGCCGCCGAACTTCCCTTTATGGCGACTGAAAACCTGCTTATGGCTGCGGTGAAAAAAGGCGGAAACCGTCAGGAACTCCACGAAGTCATCCGCAATCACTCCATGGCTGCCGGACGCAGAGTCAAAGAGGAAGGTCAGGAAAACGATCTGCTGGAACGCATCAAAAACGATCCGGCATTCTCCGCTATCAGGGAAGAATTTGATTCCCTCATCGATCCCTCGGCATTCGTCGGCCGTGCTCCGCAGCAGGTCAGCGATTACCTGCAGGATGAGGTCCGTCCGCTGCTGGCTGAACGCGCAGCTGAACTTGCAGACGATGCCGACTGCGCCGCACTCAATGTTTAAAAACAAATAACTTTGGAGATATGAAAAATGGCTTTTCTCGGTAATAATTATCTTATCAAAAATCAGACCGGTCTGGCGATCTTTGACAGCATCAAATCGCTTCCGGTGATCGACCCGCACAACCATGCGAATGTCAAAGAGATCGCGGACAACAACTGTTACGGCGATGCCTGGCAGCTCTTTGCCGCCACCGACCACTACGTCTGGGAAATGCTCCGCAAGCGCGGAGTTCCGGAGGATCTCATCACCGGCAGTGCTTCCAACCGTGACAAATTCCTCGCTCTGGCGAAAGTGTTTCCGGAAGTTGCCGGAAATCCGGTCTACGAGTGGATCCACCTTGACCTCAAACGTTATTTCGGCATCGACGATCAGATCAATGCTGCAAACGGCGAAAAGATCTACGATGCGGTAAACGCAAAACTTGCCACCGATGCCTACCGTCCGCAGGCTCTTCTGACCGGTCCGCTCAATGTGGAGACCATGTGTTCAACCGATGATCTCATCGACAAACTTGAAGATCACGACCGTGCCAATGCCGCATTCGGCAGAACCATGATCCGTCCGACCTGGCGTCCCGACAAGGCGATGAAGATCTTCGCCAACGGCTGGAGAGCATATATGGGACAGGTCGAAGAGCGTTTCGGTGTAAAGCTCAACATCCTTGCCGATCTTTTCGATGTCCTCAAACGCAGTCACGATTACTTTGCCGAACGCGGATGCTGTGCCAGTGACCACGGTATCGAACTCCCGGTCCGCGCAGACTACGACTTCGCCGATGCCGATGCGGTGTTCAAAAAGGCGATGGCAGGAGAAAAACTCACTGCTGAAGAATGCGATATCTTCATGGGTGTATTCATGGTCGAAGTCGGCGAACTCAACAGCAGGACCGACTGGGTGACCCAGCTGCATCTTGGCGCGGTCCGCGACGTCCGCACCAGACTTTTCGACAGCCTCGGACCGGATGTCGGCGGAGACGTGAGCAACCATTACCAGGATTATCTCCCGGCACTGGTGACCTTCCTCAACCGCTTCGACAACCGTCTCAAAGTGGTGCTCTACTGCCTTGAAGCCGGACATCAGGCAACTCTTGCCACCATCGCCCGTGCATTCGGCGAAAAGGTGGTACTCGGCTCCGCCTGGTGGCTGAACGATACTCCGATCGGCATGCGCCGTCAGCTGGAATATATCGGTTCCACCGACGTGTTGAGCAATTTTGCCGGTATGGTCTCCGACTCACGCAAACTGCTGAGCTACGGTTCACGTTTTGAAATGTTCCGCAGAGTGCTTTCCGATGTTCTCGGCGACATGACCGAACGCGGTCAGATGCCGGAGGAGATCACCATGGACCTGGCATCCCGCATGGCATACAGCGGTCCGAAAAAATTCTGGAATCTTTGATAAAAGCGAGGTATGATTATGGCAAAGGAAGTCAAAAGCGATCTTTACAAGGCGGCAGGTGTTGATATCGACCTTGCAACCGAACTGCTTTCCCGGGCAAAAAAGGATCTTGCCTCAACCCGCCGTCCTGAAATGCTCAGTCCCATCGGCGGCTTCGGCGGCTTGTTTTCTGCGAAATTCGCCAACTATCAGGATCCGGTGCTGGTCTCCAGCATCGACGGCGTCGGAACCAAACTCATGATCGCCATGATGATGGAAAAATATGATACCGTCGGATGCGATATCGTCAATCACTGCATCAATGATATTTCCGTTCAGGGAGCTGAACCGATCTATTTTCTTGACTACATCGGCATCGGCAAACTCCGCAGCCCCCTGTACGAACAGGTGTTGAGCGGCATCGCCAAAGCGTGCCGTGAAGCGAACTGCGCCGTTCTCGGCGGTGAAACTGCCGAAATGCCCGGCATGTACGGCAATGACTTCGACCTGGTTGGTGTCATCACCGGCGTGGTGGAGCGTTCCAAGATCATCGACGGAACCAAAATCGCTCCCGGTCATGTCGCTATCGGTATCGCCTCCAACGGTCCTCACACCAACGGTTTCAGTCTTGCCCGCAAGATCCTCTTCGGCGACGGCAAACTCACCGTCCACACCTATCTTGATGAACTCGGTGAGACCGTGGGAGAAGCTCTGCTGCATCCGCACGTCTGTTACTATCCAGCGATCCGCGAAGCGATGAACCGCGGCATTGCGCTCGACGGTATCGCCCACATCACCGGCGGCGGACTTTACGACAACGTTCCGCGCATCCTGCCGGAAAACGTGGATGTGATCTTCCGCAGCGATGTCATGCCGGTCCTGCCGATCTTCAAACTGATGACTGAAATGGGCAAGGTCGAAAAGTCCGAAGCCTACCGTGTGTTCAACATGGGTATCGGTATGGTCTGGTTCGTTCCGGAGAACACGAAGGAAACAGCTCTGGATATCATCCGCAAAGCCGGTTACAGCTGTGATGTCATCGGTGAAGTGGTTCCCGGCACCCGCAAAGTCGAGGTGATTTAAGTATGTTCAGATTCTCCCGGCTGTCCGCCTCTGTATTCAGAGCAAAACTGATAAAAAGTCCGCTGCGCAGTTCCTACGAAGCGTTGACCGGATTTTTTACCGGTGACAGCAGGGAGGAGCAATGGCGCGGAGCAGTTCTCGCACTCATCCGCACACTTCTTGATGAAAACGGCACGGTCTCAAGCGAAAAACTTGAGATCGTCCGCCGTCTTATTGAAAGCAGAAGAGGAGCGGAAGAAGCGGACCGCAATATGCGGGTATTGAAAAACGTTTCCTCCATAACTCCGGCGGAAGCGGCGGCGGCACTTGCCGATCTGGATCAGGAACAGCTGGAACAGCTGGTAAAATTCCTGATTCTGCTTTCACTTACGGCAAGGGTTTTCGACACCGCCAACCGCACACTTCTTGCCGATTTTGCCGCAGCTGCCGGAATAACGGACGAACAGTTCGACCGTCTGGCAGTCGAAGCCAAAGCTGAACGTACCGCCCAGGATCACCTGATACGTTCCGGTGCGGGCTTGATCGCTGCGATCGGAGTCATTCTGGTATTCATCCTTACCGCCACACTGCTGAGGTCAGTCATTTTCGGTCTGATCGGAGCATATCTGCTGCTGCCGCTTGAAAAGTATTTTGAACGCAAACTCCGTTCCGGCAGAGGCGTATGCTTCTTTCTGGCACGCATGGCAGAACTTTTATTTCTTCCGCTCGCCAGACTTTCATTGGCAGTAAGAAGAAAAAATCCGGAAAATACGGTCAGCCGTCCTCCGGAAAAATCCGACAAAAAAATCACCCGGCAGGCAGTATCGTTCACAGTCATGCTGGTCGGCATATTCGTGATTTCCGGTATCGTCTTTATTTCGTCTCTGACCGGTAAATACGTCGGTCAGCTGAAAAATTCGGTCAGAAACTGGCAAAATACAGAGACTGCAGCATCCGGAAACTTCACGACTTATACTCAAAAGGCGGATGATTATGTGGAAAAACTCAAGACCCGTCTGGAAAATTCTCCGGTCATCCGGCAGGGAGTGGAATTCCTGCAGCAGGTCATGGAGGACGAAAAGACCCGCAACGAACTGGGCGGCATGCTTCTGCGTTCCACCGGCGGAGTGGTAAACTTCACAGCCGGATTGCTCGGTACTCTGCTGAGCATCATAGGCGATGTGGTGCTTTCGGTATTTTTCGGACTGCTGTTTCTGTTCAAACTGGCGGAGTTCTGCCGCAAAGACAGCAGTTCCGGCAAACAGAGCGAATACCTTGTCCGCACCGTTTTCAACGGCAAATGGCTGCCGGGTGCAAATGAAAACACTGTCGCCGAAGCCCGCACCGTTCTCAGCGGCACGTTCATGCGTCTGCGCATCTGGGTGCGCGGGTATCTGCTTCTGATGCTGATCGATGCCACGGTGTATACCACAGCATTCTGCCTGCTGAAAGTACCGTATTTTCCGATACTCGGACTTATTGCCGGCTGCGGTATTCTGCTGCCTTACATCGGTCCGGTCACCGGCTGCCTTCTCACTCTGCTGGTGACTCTTGCTTTCGGAGATGCAAGCGGCATGCAGCTTCTTCTGCTGCTGATCTTTTATTTGATTTACAGCGGCATAATTGAACAATTCATCCTTTATCCGGCAGTTATCGGTGAATCACTCGGACTTACCACGCTGGAAACGATCATCGTGGTCCTGCTCGGAGCAGTTTTTGCAGGGATCTCCGGAATGATCCTTGCTCTTCCGGCGGCATCGGTGCTTAAATACATGGTTCCGCAGATATACCGCTACTGGGGCGGTGAAAATAAAAAACTTTTGCCAAACGGCAGAGGGCAGGCATGACCGGCATCATCCGTTACGCCGCTCCGGTGAACACACTTTTCATCTTTCTTGCCGTACTGCTGACGGCAGTCCAGGGATGTATCGTTTCAGATGACGTAACGATCCGTAAAATAAAACCGCACGAACGTTTTGAATACAGCAGCAGCATGATAAATGTCCCCCACAGACTCATGCCGCTTTCGGTGAACGTACTCGGCAATTTTCTGCTGCATGACCTCTACCGGAACGAACCGGAACGTCTGCTGGAAAAACTTGAAAAGCTCTATCACAATGAAAACCGCGGTCAATTTGTCGAAGTGCTGGCAGATTGTTCGCTGAATCTCGGCATGCGCTTTGCCGGAGACCCCGACCGTGCCGCCCGCTTCTATCTGAGTGCGGTGATTTACTCTTACGGTTACATCACCAGACTGGATAAGCCTGAAGCCGCCTACAATCCCTCGCGGATGGAGATGATCCGTATATACAATCTGGCTCTGACAGAACTGTTTGCCTGTCTTTCAGAAAAAAATCTTGAACGCAGCGGCGGTTTTGAACTTACTTCCGCCTCCGGACAGACTGTATTTTTTGACATTCCGGAATACCGTATGCCGGTAAAAAAAGAACTGCTGGGTAAATTTCTGCTGTGTGCGGATTACCGTCCGGTAAATCTGACCCACGTTTCCCGCAAATTCGGGTTGGGAGTTCCGCTGATCGCCACCTTGCGCAGTCATAATGCCGGCAACGGTGAAATTTTTGCAAAGGACATGGTTCTTCCCGGCACCCTGATAATGGATTTTCCCGAATATCCCCCGGCGGATAAAAAAAACGGACGTTTCAGATGCAAACTGATTTTTACAGATTCCCGCAACATCGGCGAAGTGACTGCCGGCGGCAGAAAAATACCGGTCGAACAGGATCTTTCCACTCCGCTTGCGTACATGGCAAAAGATCCGCTGCCGTTCAACTTTCTGTTCTACATGATGCGTCCTGAAGACACCAGGGAGATGCAGGGGCTGTACCGTTTTGAATCATTCGATCCGGAGCGTATTCCGGTGGTACTGGTGCACGGTCTCATGTCGGACACCCGCACCTGGATGCAGATGATAAATACTTTGCGCAGTGATCCGGTATTTCTGAAACACTATCAGGTCTACGGATTTTCCTATTCCAGCGGCAATCCGATAATCAACTCCGCTACATTCATGCGTCAGGCACTGAAAGCCGAGCGCGACAGGATCATCAAGGCGGGATATCCGACGGAAAAATTCGATCAGATGGTTCTGGTCGGGCACTCTATGGGCGGACTGCTCAGCCGCCTTGCAATAAGCAGCTCTGGAAAAGTAATAGAACAGATGATATCCGGTCAGAACGGGGAATCCATCGACTCCATACTTGCAGAGCTCAATGAAGATGAGAAAAAATTTGCCCGTGAAGCGATCTATTTCGATCCCCTGCCCTTTGTCAAACGTGTCGTATTCATCGCGGTTCCCCACCGGGGATCGGTGCTGGCTCAAAGTTGGATAGGCAAATTCGGAGCGTGGTGCATCCGGCTGCCGGAAAAATTGACAAATTTCCGCCGTTCCCTGGCACTCCGCAACTTCATAAAAACTGTCGGCAAAGAGCAGTTCAACAATACCGGGATCGACAACCTTGATCCGGATAACATTGCAATACAGTATCTCAACATACTCAAGATGAGTGACAGGATCCCGTTCCACTCCATAATCGGCAACAAAGATGAAGCCGGCTCTCCCGGCGGAAGCGATGGCATCGTGCCGTATTCCAGCAGTCACCTCGATGATGCAAAAAGTGAACTGATCGTCAAATCCGGTCACAGTGCCCAGAAAAATCCGCTGGCGATCCAGGAACTGCGCAGGATACTTCTGCTGCATATCGAAAGTCTGAAAAAGTCCGAATGAACAGAACCGCATCAAATCCGGCAGAAAACGGCGGTTCAGATGTACTCCGCAAACTGTTGAAAATACTTTATATAACGCTGATGGCGGCGTCTCTGCCGGCTGCAGTATGGTGCTGCGGAGTTTTTTATTTTCTGATGTTTTCGCGCAGCATACCATGGAGTTCGGCAGCTGCGCTGCTGCTGGCTGCATTGTGGATCGGCGGATGCTTTTTCCGGCGCATGACGATACTGCTTGCGGCGGCTGAAATCGGGATCACACTGTACTTTTTCAGCATAACACCGCAGGAGCGTTTTTCCTCTGCAGTATGGCAGCGTCCCTGGACGCACCGTCCGTCTGCAGTCATTCTGAAAAACGGCAGTATACAGTTTAAAAAAATCCGTGATTTCCGTTACCGTACTGCGGATGACTTCAGTATCCGTTACCGTACCATGACTGTCGATCCGGCAGAGCTGCGTTCTCTGGATCTTGCGCTCTCGCACTGGGACGGCATGGAAGCAGTCGCCCATACCATGCTGGCATTCAACTTCACCCGCAACAGGACACTGGTGCTTTCAATGGAAACCAGACTGCCGGAAGGTATTTCGCAAAATGCGGTTGCCGGATTGTTCAAGCAGTATGAGATCATCCCGGTGCTGGGTACTCCTGAGGATCTCTTCGATCTGCGTATAAAATTCCGCGGCGAGGATTTCTATTGCTACCGCACCAATGCGACAGAAAAACAGGCAAGGCAGATACTGACTGCGGTCACGTCATATCTTTCCGGAGAACCGGAGTTTTACAATACCCTGACCTGCAACTGTTCCACCAGTCTTGCATTTCTGCTTGACAGCATCGGAAAAGATCCGGTAAACGACATCCGGCTGCTGATAAACGGTTTTTCCGACCGGATGCTGTATGATCTGGGTTATCTTGCACACCGCCGCGGCGAATCATTTGCCTCGCTGAAAAACCGCAGTTATATTCCCGGCAAAAGCCGCGGAACAGATGATAAGAAACACCTCTGATTTGATCCTGCATGGCACTATTTTACCGCAGTAACGGCAGCAGTGGCAAAACTCCCTTGCAAAAAATAATTTTCAGGATTATATTATAGGGTATAATTATGCATTCAAACATTCCGTCCCGCAGTAAAGGGACGGATCTAAAACGGGATTTATTATGGAAAAGCTCTATCTGGGAATAGATATTGGTTCAACGACCTTTAAAGCCGCCCTGATCAATGAAAACGGCAGAGTACGCCAGACATTGTATCAGCGCACCCGTCCGGTGGATACCGGCAGAGTACGCTGTTCCGGAGTATGTTCACGCTGCGGAGCCTGCAATTTCGGTCAGCTCCGTCAGACGGTGGATAAATTTCTTGCCGATTCCGGATTGCGCGGCCTCGAAGATATCAGCTGTACGGTCGTCACCGGCAGTCAGATCGTCTCCGACACGGCGGATTTTCTGCCCTACGATTTCAAAGTAAGCGAGGTGACTGCCCACGTTGCCGGAGCAAGGCACTTCTATCCAAACTGCAAAGCGATCCTCGATGTCGGCGGTCAGGACAGCAAAGCCATGGTCTTCAATGATGACATGCAGATCTGGAACTACAAGATGAGCGGCATCTGCGCCGCCGGTACCGGAGCATTCCTCGACAGTGTCGCCGGTAAACTCGGCGTTCCGGTGGAACACATGGCGGATAAAGCCAACTATGACAGCACCCTGGAGTTTTCCTCGGTCTGCGCCGTGCTTTCCGCAACCAGCATCAATAAATTCAAAAACCGTTTTCCGCTCGGCGACATCATCGGCGGAGCATGCCGCGCCCAGGCACGTACCATCATGTCCGGTGTCGGTCAGCTGTTCCTTGATTACAAGGGTGATATCGTTTTTCAGGGCGGTGTTGCCTACAACCGTGCGGTCGCATACTATCTGCGCCAGATCACCGGCAACAACATTATCACTCCGGAATTCAACGGTGTGATGGGTGCGCTCGGTGCAGCCTGCCTTGCCCTGCAGTTTTCCAACCTCAAAGGCAAACTCAGCACCGTTGCCGGTCTTCCTGCTCCGGAAAGGAAACTTGAATCTGTCGGACTGCGTGCTAAAGCGACCAGAGCTGATTTCCTCGGCAGAGGCGAACAGAAACTCGTCTGGCGCAATCTGTTCTTCCCGAGCGAGATCCTCAACGCTATCGGTGTCCGTTCCCTCACTCTTGAGACCTACGCCGCACTCATGGCGCGCAGTCAGCGCAAGGTCAGAAGTGCCTTCGATCAGGCGGCATGCAAAGGATTTTCTGCTGAAACCTGTTCCTTCCTGCGCGTTCTCGAAGGAGTCAAACTGCCGCAGGCATCTGCGGTGATCTCAACCAGTCAGCCCTGTCAGCAGGGTGAACGCATCTTCCGCGACCTTGCCCGCAGTTACGGTATCGAAGAGCATTACATTTCCCTGCACACCCCCGCCGAGGGCGGTGTCTGCGAAAGCAACGTCGAACACATGGCGGCAGAGATCGAAAGAAGCGTAAATGCCCTTGAGAGAGCCACCGGACTCAAAATGGATCCGGGCAGACTTGCTGAAGCATGTCACTTCTCCAACGAAGCGAGAAAATACTCTGTACTCTGCAACGAACTGCGTTACAGTTCAGCTCCGCTGATACGCGGTGGACAGGCTATCTATTTTGCCAACATCTTCAGCCAGCTCTGGGGCAGAAAAGAGCTTGCGGATATCCAGAAAAAACTCTACTCTGAACTGCTTGAGATCCGCGACGGCGAAGCCGGAAAAGTCGATATCAACAGCACCCACCGTCTGCTGTGGCTCCATCTGCCGCCGTTCTACGACAGCTCCCTGCTGGATTACATAGAGATCCAGTGCCGCGCCCCCATTGTTTTTGAAGAGGTGAACTTTGTCGGCTGGAGCGATCTTGATCCCGATGATCCCTACCGCAGTCTGGCAAAAAAGCTGCTCACGACCGGATTTCTCGATCCTGCGCTGCGTGTGCGTTCGATCGTGGAAGAGGCGCGCAAGATCGGCATCAACGGCTGTATCCTCTACAATCACGGTTTCGGCCGCTGTTCGATGTCCGACAGCTCTTTTGCCAAGCATCTGCGCGAGGAGCTCAACAAAGCGGGCGTTCCGCTGCTCATGCTCGACGGCGACTGCGTGGATACCACCATCGATCCCTGCAGTACCGAAACCAAGATCAGCGCGTATGTCGAAGCTCTCAATGAAAAGAAATACGGCAACATTTTCGGACCGTTGGCATAAAGGATCCAGTCATGATACGCAAATACGGCAATTATAAAACTGAAGAGCGTTTTGAAATGCGCGGCGGTTCCGGAACAGTCAGGATCGAACACCTTTTCACCCCCGGAGAAGAACTCAAAGCACCGACACGGCTCTGTGCCAAACTCACCCTTGAGCCGGGAGTGTCGATCGGTTTCCATAAACATGAGACCGAAGAGGAATTGTTCCATATCATCAGCGGCTCTGCTGAAGTGGATGACAACGGAACTTTGTCGCAGGTCTGCGCCGGAGACTCGATCATCACCGGTAACGGTTCCGGTCATTCGATCAGAAACACCGGTAACGGAAATCTTGAGATCCTGGCAGTCATCACCAAATTTGCGGAGTAGAAAATGACGTCAGACAATACGCTGCTGAAACTTGCGGAACAGTACGGCACTCCGCTCTTCGTCTATGACGGGGATATGGTGAAAAAGTGTTTCAACGATCTTTTTGATTTCATTCCCTGCCCCCGTCTCAGGATCCATTACGCCCTCAAGGCAAATTACAATATCGGACTGCTGATAATGCTGCGCGATGCCGGAGCCGGGATCGATGCCGTAAGTCCGGCAGAAGTGGAGCTTGCCCTGCGTCTGGGATTTCCCCGCGAACGGATCATTTACACTGCGAACAACATGACCGATGCCGAATTTGAAAAGGTCTTTGCGACCGGTGTCATCATGAACATCGGTTCACTCTCGCGCCTGCGCAAGATCGCCAAATCCCACCGCGGCATGCGTCTTTGTCTGCGTTTCAATCCGGATGTCTGCGACGGTGACAGTATCCACACCATGACCGCCGGAGCCCTCACCAAGTTCGGTATCCTGCTGGATGATGTGGAAGAAGTCAAGGCACTGGTAAAAGAGGGTGATCTGCATGTCGTCGGACTGCACGAACATACCGGCAGCGGACTCCAGCACGCGGAATCTGTCTATACGGCGATGAGAAAACTCATGTCCATTGCGACACGGGAAAACTTCCCGGAACTGGAATTCCTTGATTTCGGCGGCGGCTTCAAAGTGCCGTACAAGCCCGGAGAAGCACGCATCGACTACATGGAAATGGGCAGAAAGATCGCGGAGATCTTTGATGATTTCTGCAAAGATTACGGTAAAGAGCTCACCATGCGTTTTGAGCCGGGCAAATACCTGGTGGCAGAAGCAGGAGTTCTGCTGACCGAAGTAAATACCATCAAACATAACCGCGAGCGTCTCATCGCCGGATGCAACTCCGGATTTCCGCAGCTGATCCGTCCGATGCTCTACGGTGCGTATCATATCATCGACAACCTGAGCAATCCTGACGGAGAAAAAAAGATTTACGACATCTGCGGAAACATCTGTGAAACCGGTGACCGTTTTGCTGAACAGCGTGAACTGCCGGAGATACGGGAATATGATATACTTGCCATCCGCAACGCCGGAGCGTACTGCTACTCAATGGGCGGCATCTACAATCTCCGCAGCATGCCGGGAGAGGTCGTGATGTCAAACGGCAAAGCGGTCTACCGCCGCAAGCGGCTTTCCGATGCGGAAATGATCGATGGGATACTGAAAGAAGGAACTGAACTCTGATGTACCGTGCAGTAATAGATCCGGCTCCTGATCACGCAGCGTTCGCGCTGCTCTGTGATGATAAACTTATAACTCTGGAACGGCGTCCGATGCGCGGCAGGGATGCGGCGGAACTGCCGGTATTCATCCTTGACACGCTGAAAGCCTGTCAGATAGAATTCAGCGATGTGAAACGCTGGACCGTAGGTTCCGGTCCCGGCAGCTTCACCGGCTTGCGTCTGGTCTCCGCGCTGGTCTCCGCCTGGAGCCTCGGCAAAGAGGATGTCAGGACACGGAATGTTCCCGGAGCAGTTGCGCTTGCCGGTATGCTCCGTCCTGCGCCCGGAGAAAAAGCCGGAGCTGTTTATGACGGCAGGAACCGGGAGATTCTTTATTTCGGAGTGCAGGGTCTTGAAAACGGCGATGTTGCACCTACCGGAGAGACTGCGGTCCTCAACCGGGAACAGGCTGAAGAATTTTTCTCCTCCCGCAAGGGTGAAAGGCTGGCAGTGTTTGCCTGTGAGGCAGAAGCCGTTTCCAAAGTTCTGGCAGGTTCAGCGGTGCCGGAAGTTTTTGAATTTTCCGATACCGCCCTGCTCGACCGCACAGCGGTGCAGGAGTTTGACAACGATCTAACCCGTCTGGTTTATATAAGGCCGGCAGTACACGTATAAAAAAATTGAAAAACTCAAACGACACAGTTCCGGGCGCGGATACAGCTGATATTCCGGCAGCTCCTGAAAAAAAACGCAGCTGGCTGAAAATCGTCATCCTGCTGTGTCTGCTGTTTGCCGTATTGATTTTTTCCGGAGCTGCCGGTCTTGCTGCGGCTGCGTTCTCGCCGAAAAAGCACATTCCGCTTGAACCGTTGAAAAACGAAGATCTCATCCTGCAGCAGAAACTTGTAAAACGTCTTTCAAGAGAAGTTCTCCGGCGCAGACCGAAAAAAGAGTCAACACTGGTTCTGAAAACCACGGAACTGCGTTCGCTGCTGCGGCTGATAGATTTCGGTTTGGCAGCCGCCAAGATCGCCGGAAAATACGATGGCATGGAACTGCGTTATTTTGAGCCGGAGTTTTCAGCGAACCGGATACGTGCGATCTATCCGCTGGATACCGGTCACACCTGGCTGTTCGGCGGAGTACTGCGCTGGCAGCTGTCGATGACTCCTGATTTCAGCGAAAAAAAAGTCAATCTGGATATCCACGACTGCCGGCTGGGTGTGATCCCGCTGCCCAAAACGATGGTCGAAGAGTTTCTTCTCAAAATACTTGACCGTCTTTACCGTTCAAAAGACTATGAGCAGTTCTGCAGCATGGTCAGGAAGATATATATGAAAACCGATGGAAGTCTTGTCGTGATCTACCGTCCGGCAAAACTCCTGCCGCTGTTGATGTTTTGAAGATATTACAAGGAGCAGCTGATTATGAGTGAAAAGAGCCGTCCCGGCTGGGACAAGTATTTCATGGATATTGCTCTTGTTGCGGCCTCCCGCAGCAACTGCAGCCGCCGTCACGTTGCAGCCGTACTGGTGCGTGACCGCAGGATCATTTCGACCGGTTACAACGGAACTCCCCGCGGGGTCCGCAACTGTTCAGACGGAGGCTGTCCGCGCTGCAACTCCGACACTCCCTCCGGACACGGTCTCGGCGACTGTCTCTGCAGCCACGCAGAAGAGAACTCCATCGTACAGGCGGCTTATCACGGTATTGCGGTCAAAGGCTCGACTCTTTATACGACCTTCAGTCCCTGTCTCACCTGTGCAAAAATGATAATCAATGCGGGAATAGTTGAAGTGGTCTATCACAAACGTTACTCCATAGATGATGTTTCAACGGCACTTCTCAAGGAGGCCGGAGTAGTGGTAAGAGCATTGGAAAGTGATGAAGATGATCAGAGATCCTGAAAGTGCGCTTCTCACACTGGAAGAAGCGGTGAAATGGCGTGAAAACCTGCGCAGTGAAGGCAGACGTCTTGCAGTGACCAACGGTTGTTTCGATCTCATGCACCGCGGACATGCGACCTATCTCGGACAGGCACGGAACTGTGCGGATGCACTTCTGGTGCTGTTGAATTCCGATGCCTCGGTGCGTTCGCTCAAAGGCGAAACCCGTCCGCTGGTCTGCGAAACCGACCGGGCGTACATGCTGAACAGCCTGCGCTGCGTTGACCGGGTTGTGATATTTGACAGCAGCCGGTGCGACCGTGAACTTGCGGCACTTGCGCCCGACGTGTATGTAAAAGCCGGGGATTACACTCTTGAAAAACTTGATCCCGGGGAACGCAAAGCACTGCTTGACGCCGGGACCGAAATCGTTTTCATGCCGTTCATCCCCGGTCTGTCGACAACCGGAATAGTGGAAAAGATCCTGGCATCACATTGACAAAACTGTTTACGGAGTATATATTCTGCCGGAGCAGATGAAAATCAAGGAAAAAGACAGTGGCAAAGAAACAGGAAATACAATCAGCAGCGTTCAAGCGCAACACGCTGACCATCGCGGCAGTGGTGATGTTCGGTTTGATCGTGCTTGCTGAGATCACGCTGGCGGTCAGTATTCCGTGGTATCTCCAGCGTGAGGATACCATGGCATTGCAGGTGCAGCGTCTTAACTTGCGCAGTTCATTCGACAGTGCGCGGGATCAGGCAAAGGCTTCCAGCCGTGATGAGATCAAACAGGCGGAGCTGCGTATCGTACGCTGGTCGCTTGACGGCATGGCGGATTATCTCCGTGAAAACGCAGTAAAACTTGATGCGGAAGAGCTGAAATCCATGCAGGACACCGTCAATTCGATGCTTCAGATAACCACACGCTTGAGAAAAGGCAGAGCCTATTCCCGTGAACAGCGTCTGGATACCTCATTCTACATAAACTCTTTGATCCCCCAGGAGGTCCGGAATGTTAAAAAATGATTTCAACACGATATTATCCCGTTTCCGGAACATCAGAGTGGCGGTGCTCGGCGATGTGATGCTCGATGTCTACGCCTGGGGCAAAGTCACCCGTATTTCGCCGGAGGCACCGGTGCCGGTGGTGAATGTCAAAAAGACCACCTGCTGCCTTGGCGGAGCAGCCAATGTCATGCGCAACATCGCCACGCTCGGAGCTTCAGCCGAAGGTTTCGGCATCACCGGAAAGGATCTCTCCGGCAGACAGGTGAGAGAAGAGCTGCTTGCCGCCGGTATTTCAGCAGACGGCATCCTTGATGATCCGGACCGGGTCACCACCGAAAAACGCCGGATCATGGCATCCGGTCAGCAGCTGCTGCGTATTGATGAAGAAAACACCACTCCAGTCTCCGACGTGCTGCGCCGCAAGCTGGTTGATTCGATCATCGACCGTATCCGCAAAGGCAGTATCGATGCGGTGATCTTTGAAGATTATGCAAAAGGACTCCTCGCCTCATGGATGCTGGAGGAGATCGTAAAAGAGGCATCGGCACATAACGTTGCCACTGCACTTGATCCCAAACCCGGCGGACTGGAACCGGTCAAGGGCATAACCTTCATAAAACCCAACCGTCTGGAAGCCTTCGCCATGGCGAAGCTGGAAGACAAGACCCCGGGAGCCGATCCGGTGAGCGACAGACAGCTGCATGAAGCTGCCGGACGTCTGCTCGAACTCTGGAAACCGGATCATCTGCTGATCTCCCTTGCCTCGCAGGGTATGGCACTGTTCCGTCCCGGAATGGCGACGGAGGTCATCCCGACCCGTGCGCGCGAAGTTTTTGATGTTTCCGGAGCAGGAGACACTGTCACTGCATCCTACACGCTTGCGCTGGCAGGCGGAGCTGATCCGGTAATGGCGGCGGAGATCGCCAACCGTGCAGCGAGTGTGGTCGTAGCCAAAGTGGGGACCGCCCCGATAAGTTTTGAAGAACTTGTGAAAGTATGTGAACAGGAGGATATCTGATGTCCGTTGCAGTAGTTATACCTGCCCGTTATGCGAGCAGCCGTTTCCCCGGCAAACCCCTTGCGATGCTTGCCGGCAAGCCGATGATCCAGCATGTTTGTGAAAAAGCAGCGGCGAGCTGTGCCGACATGGTACTGGTCGCCACCGATGATCAGAGGATCTTCGACACAGTAAAAAATGCCGGTTTTGATGCGGCTATGACCCGCAGCGATCATCCCTCCGGAACCGATCGTATCTACGAAGCGGTTGCCGGAACTGATGCGCAGATCATCATCAACGTGCAGGGGGATGAGCCGCTCATCCCGAGTTCGGTTATCGATGAACTCATCGGACTCATGAAAAACGATCCCACGCTGGATATGGCGACCGTTGCGGTTCCGGCGGTGCGGGAAAACATGACCGAAAACAATGTCAAAGTGGTATTCGGCAATGACAACATGGCACTTTACTTCAGCCGGGCGCCGATACCGTTTCTGCGTTCCGGCGGAGAGGAGGCTCCGATGTGGCTCCACTGGGGCATCTACGCCTACCGCCGCAGTGCGCTGGAAAAATTTGTCCGGCTGCCTCCGGGAAGTCTGGAAAACTGTGAAAAACTTGAACAGCTGCGTGCGCTGGAAAACGGAATGAAGATCTACGTCCTCACCTCCAACCTTTCCAGCATCGGAGTCGATACACCGGAAGATCTGGTCAAAGCTGAAGAAAAAATAAGGGAGAGTATGAAATGAATAAAGTAACAGTAGCCGGAAAAATCACCATTGGAGACGGAAAACTTGCCCTCATCGGCGGTCCCTGCATGGCGGAAAGCCTTGAAGTATGCATGGCAACTGCGGAGTTTCTGACTGCTCTCTGCAAAAAACTGGATATCCAGTATATTTTCAAAGCCTCTTATGACAAAGCCAACCGTTCCAGCGGCAATTCCCGCCGCGGTCCTGGAATGAAAGCCGGATTGGAATACCTTGCCGCAGTAAAGGAAAAATTCGGTATTCCGGTTCTGACCGACGTCCATGAAAGCACCGAAGTACCGGAAGTGGCAAAGGTGGTCGATGTGCTTCAGATACCGGCATTTCTCTGCCGTCAGACCGATCTGCTGCAGGCTGCCGGAAAAAGCGGTCTGCCGGTCAACATCAAAAAGGGGCAGTTCATGGCACCGGAAGACATGCGCGGAGCTGTGGAAAAGGTCCGTCTGACCGGCAATGAGCAGGTCATGCTCACCGAACGCGGCTGTTCTTTCGGTTATCACAATCTGGTGGTGGATTTCCGCAGCCTTCCGACCATGCGCGAATTCGGAGTTCCGGTGATTTTTGATGCGACCCATTCGGTACAGCTTCCCGGCGGACTGGGCAATGCCTCCGGCGGTCAGCGCGAATATATCGCCCCGCTTGCCCGTGCGGCAGCGGCAGTGGGTATCGATGCGATCTTCTGCGAAGTGCATCCGGATCCTGCCAAGGCTCTTTCCGACGGACCGAATTCACTTGATTTTGCAACGGCTGAAAAAATCCTTACGAAAGTGAAGGCTATCCATGATCTCTGCTGAACGTTTTAAAAAGATCCGCGCAGTGATCTCCGACATCGACGGAGTCCTCACCGACGGCAGAGTCGGATACGGCGCGCCTGAACTCATCAAGTTTTTCAATTACCGCGACGGTCACTGGCTGAAAATGGCAAAACGCCACGGTTATATCGTGGGCTTTATTTCCGGCAGATCCTCCGGAGCCAACCGGACCAGAGCCGGTGAACTGGGAGTGGATTTCTGCAAAGAGGATATCCATACCAAACTTACCGCATTTGAGGAGATCCTCAAGGAATACGATCTCAAACCTGAAGAGTGCATCTTTGTCGGAGATGATCTGATCGATGCCCCGGTCATGCGCCGTGCGGGTATCGGCATTGCAGTCGCCGATGCGGTCCCGGCTCTGGATGAATTTGCCGACTGGCGTCTCAAGACACCGGGAGGTCACGGTGTTTTTGTGGAGATACTTGAACGGCTCTTCAAAGAGTGCGGTATCTTTGACGAAGTAACAGCACGGTACCGTCAATGAAAAAAATATCAGCTGCAATACTCTTTACATTCCTGCTGTTTTCCACTGGATCGCTCTACGGAAAAAACGACATGAGCGATCTCCGTGGGTTGACTCTCACCAACGCCAAGATCCCGATCTACAACCGGGGCGGAAAAATGCAGATGATGATCTTCGTCCACCGGGCGGAGCGTCACGGCAGAGTGATCTCCGGCAGGGAAACGGTACTGGACTTCATCCGTCCGTCTGCAAGCGTTGACGACATCGGTGATGCCTGGAAACTTGTGCCGTATCCGCTGAATGCTCCGTTCAAACAGATATTTGAATTCTGGCTGCCGCGCATCAAATACAGCGAAGCAGTGGTGAGGACTTCCAAAGCGGATATCGATCCGGAATCGAATAAAGCCTCCGGCTCCGCGCCGGTATTTCTGCGTTCACCGCTGCTGGATCTCAATGGAGTCGGTTTTGAAGCGGATTTCAAACGCCGTGAGATCAGAATAAATTCCGATATCGAGGTCGTTCTCCGTACCTCCGGCAGTGATCCGCGCAAAGCCGCATCGATCCGCAATAAGAAGCACGAATACATCAACGCCACCGGCGATGCCCTGCTGATCGAACTTGAAGCCAAACGCATCATGCTCATCGGCAATGTCACCGTTTCCGAAAATCAGGCGAAACTCACCTGTGACCGTCTGACGGTCATGCTCGCGCAGGATGAAAAGAAAAAAAACGCCGGCAAAGCAGATAAAAATAAAAAAGCGGCATTCGATACCGGATCGGATATTTCCGGAGTATCGAAAATACTTGCCGACGGCAATATCGTCATTTCCGGCACGCAGAAAAACACCGGGAAATTGTATGCCGATCATCTGGTTTACGATATGCAGGGCGGTACCCTGCTTCTTACCTGCGATGATCCGGAACGCGGCATGAGCCGTGCCGGGCTGAAAAACATGGCGGCAAAGCTCAACGCCAAAGCTCCGCAGGACATCCCGGGATATGTGACTCTTGATGACAGCAAAATCAGAGCATACGGCAAAACCGTGCTGATCAAAATGCGTAAATCAGCAGACGGAGAAAAACGCGGAACATTCCTCAATGCAGCTCTCAACAGAGAGGAAGCAAAAAAGCAGTCCGGCGCACTGGAAAAGATCATCTATCCCTCCGGACTTGTCGCCTGCAGCAAACCCTCCCCCGGACAAAAGGATAAATCACAGTTCCTGCTGGATGCCGACTACGGGGAATATCTGCCGGAGAAAAATGCGGTCAACCTGAAAAACAATGTCACCGCAAGCGACGGCGGAACGATTCTCTGCTGCGATACGGCAATCGTGAAACTTCAGGGCGGCAAATCCGCTTCCGCTGCGGCAAATGTGGATACGGTCATGTGCCGGGATAACGTAAGACTGCTGCACAGCGGTTCAAAAAAACAAAAAGGTACCCTCAACTCCGACAAAGCTGATTTCAAGATCGCGGAAAACCGCATCGTTTTCTACGAAAATGTCAAGGCGGTGAGTGACAAATCAAATATGACCTGCGAACAGCTGGAACTGTTCCTCGCCGACAAAGGCAAGGAGGATAAAAAACAGAAAACTCAGCGTCTGTCGGAAAAAAATTCGTCTCTGATGAATTCCGCCGCCTCCGGGAAACTGCTTGAACGGGCAGTAGCCACCGGCAATGTGAAGATGACCGATCCCAATGCTGTTCTGACCGGCGGAGTGGTCACCATGTATTTCCGTCCGCTTGCTCCCGGGGAAAAACCGGAGGAAGGCATGCTTCACACCGGCGGAGTCAGACTTACCAGAGTGGTATGCGATGACGGAATAAAAATCGTAAGTGCAGAAAAAGGCGACACCTCCGGTATCTTCGGTTCGACCGGCAGCAAAGGTATGCGCACCCTGCAGGCGATGCATTCTGAAACCGATCTGCTGACCGATAAAAGCACTTTCACCGGCAGCGTAAGTATCTTTGATGAGCTGTCAAAACTCGAATGCGATACCATGCATCTGTACGGAGTGCGGAAAGCCGCGCCGGTCAAAAAAGCTGCTTCCGACGATCCGGATGCCGATCCCTTTGCCATACTTGACACCGAAAGTTTTGCTCCGACACGTGTAGCCATCGCCGGAAACGTGGAGCTTGATAAAGTCGAATGTCTGGATAATGTAAAGATCTCCCGTCAGGCAGGAAACCGTAAACTGTTTGCCGGAGGAGAACGGGCGGATTACAAAGTAAGCACCCGCAAGATCATCATTACCGGAAATGAATCAAAACGCGCCTGGATGCAGATGGGCAGCCGCCGCCAGGAAACGGATAAACTGGTCTATCACCTGCACGAAGAGCGTTTTGAAAGCAGCGGCAATACCGTCACTGCGACTTTAAAAGGCAAATAATGGAGCAGTAAAATGAAAGAAAGAGTAGTCACGATCAAAAATCAGGCTGGTATCCATTGCCGTCCGTCGAGCGAGATATTGAATGTGCTCACCAGAGAGTATCCTTCCCACTCGGTCGAGATAACCACCGGGGATGAAACAGTCGAGATCACCGGCAGCATCCTTGCGCTGATCTCACTCGGACTTGCCTGCGGAAGTACAGCCACCCTGCGCATCGAAGGACCGGATGAGGAACGGGCGATCAAAGAAATCGGTGATCTGTTTGAACATGAATTTGATTTCCCGCCGCGCTGAACTGCTGCCGTGGCTGCTTGCTGCTGCAGGACTGATACTGCGTCTGGAATATCTGCGTGAATATTCCGCTCTGGTCAACTTCGATGTTCCGGTGGGACCGGATGTCATGGAGTATGATCTGCGTGCCAGGGAATTTCTGAATGGCAGACTGTTTCCGTCATCACCGGATATCCATGCGCCGCTGTATCCGCTGCTGCTGGCATTTTTATACCGGATAAGTGATTTTTCACTGCCGTTTATCCGGCTCTTTCAGCTTCTGCTGAATTACGGTGCATGGCTGTGGCTTGAACGTCTGCTGTGCCGCAAAGGTTTTCCGTACAAACTGCGCATGGTGTTTCTGGGTATCACCATGCTGTATCCGGTTATCATTTTTCATCAGGCGGAACTCATTTCGGAATCCATTCTGCTGCCCTGCACCGTCCTGATACTGTGGTTCCTCGAACTTGCAGATACCGAATTTGATACCGTAAAACGTCTGATACGCATGACCGCAGCCGGAGCGGCAAGCGGAGCTGCCGCACTGATACATCCGCTCACGCTGTCATTTGCTGCAGCGGAATTTACCGGTGAATTGTTCCATAAACGCAGAAAAGAAGCCGCTGTTTTTCTTGCCGGAGCGGCATTGGTCATCCTGCCGGTCGCAGGGATAAAGACGCTTCATTACGGCAAACTCACCGGAATCCAGCAGAACGGAGCATTCAATATCTGGCTGGGCAACAATCCTGATGCGACAGGCGGCTGTTATATGCGTCCGGGCCCCGGGTGGAGAACTCTGCACGCCGATGCTGAAAAAGAGGCGGCAGAGCGCGGTATTTCAGTTGACCGGGTCTGGTTTGAGCGTTGTGTAAAATTCTGGACCGGTTCACCGGTACGCGGAGTTATGCTTTATCTGAAAAAAGCGGTGCTGGTCTGGTCTCCCGCTGAACTGATAGCAGGAGCCGATCCCGGAGCGATGCTTTACCGGACACCGGTCATCCGTTACGGTTCGTTCATGCTGCCGCTGCTGTTGTTTTTTGCCTTTACCGGAGCGGGATTTGCACTGGTGAAGAAAGAGCGTGGAGCATACCACTTTTTTCTGCTTGCCGCGGCAGTGTATATCTCACAGATATTGACCGTGACCTCCGGCAGATACCGTCTTGCGATGTTTCCGGCACTGCTGTTTTTCTCGGCATACGGAGCAGTACAGTTCAACTGGAAAAAATACTTTTATCTGCCGTTTGCAAGTCTTGCAGTGTGTGTTCCGGTTCTGCTGCTGTCATTCGGACACGACCGGCATGAAGCAGCGGCACTCACCGGAGAAGCAGCTTTGAAAAAAGGAAAATCAGGAGAAGCTCTTGTACTGCTTGATTTTGCCAAACAGGGCTGTTTTGATCCTGCGCGCATATCCAATCTGACCGGAATGATCCATGAGAACAGCCGTAATTTTGCCGGAGCGGAAAAAGATTATCTGGAAGCGGCAAAGGGAGATCCGGACTCCATGGAGTCTTTCATGAATCTGGGCAATCTTTACGGCAGGTTTCCGGCGAAACACAAGCAGGCGGAGATCTGTTTCCGGCATGCGCTGAAGCTGGCTCCGGAGTCGGCGGTACTGCATTACAATTATGCTCTGTTTCTGAAAAACACCGGCAGAAAAAAGGCGGCAGGTGAAGAACTCCTGCTCGCCCTTAAATACAATGACCGTTATTCTCCCGCCTATAATATCCTCGGCATACTGGCACTTGAATCCGGCAACCGCGAGGCCGCGCTGCAGTGTTTCCGTTCAGCAGTGGAAAATGATCCGGGCAACTCCGGCTACCGCAGCAATCTGGAATTCGTCAGAAACGGAATCCGTTCTGCTCCAGGTAAGTGACGGCGATATGGCATGAAATGCGGAAGCACCATTTGAGGGACTCCATGAGCGCAAGCAGCGGATCAGTACCTTCCGGCACGACCGGGGAGTGTATCCAATCCCAGAAATTCTGGGCGCAGTCACCCGGGAAACTCAACTTCTTGAAATATCCGGTGAGCCGTTCATCGGAGTAAAGCGGAGCCTTGCCGTCAAAAAGTCCCATCATAGAAAACTCATTTGGTCTGCGGTTGACGTAATTGGTAACCGCTTCGGCAGCTCTGGCAAAGACAAAGGTGAACATGGAGCTTACCGTTTCATCATCCAGAGCATCGCCGTCGCGCCGCCTTTTATCGGCTACGGCGGACAGTATTTTGAGCATGAGTTCTTTTTCGGAATCCGCCAGTTCAGGTGCGGTGAAAACCGGTCCGTTGATGAATTCCCCGGAACGGGCGGCGGCGATCACCACCTGTGCGGCATGCTGTGCCGCCATTGAACGGCTGAAAGTATTATTCTGATTATCCATAAACAGTTCCCCGAAGTATCAAAAATATCATTTTCCGTAAGATAACACACTTTCCCCTTTTTTCAAGTTTACAGCGTCATCTTTCACCTGCTTTTGCGGTATTCCAGCGGAGAAACGCCGTAACAGGCTTTGAACGCATGAAAAAAGTACGGCATCTGTGAAAATCCGGAAAGTTCGGCGATATCGGGAAGGGCAATATCTGTTTTGAGCAGCAGTTCAGCAGCATGTTTGAGCCGCAGATTGCGCAGATACACCATAGGCGGAACTCCCATTGCGGCTTTGAAATGCCGGTTGAGGGTGGCGGGAGACATCGCCGCCAGAAGTGCCAGTTCCCCGAGATATATTTCCCGCTGGAAATGCTGCTGCATGTAATCGGTAAGTTTCCATATATCCAGCGGAACGAATTCCTCTTCTTCCACCCCGGACTGCCATGCGCCGCACAATCTGCTCAATACTGCCATAAAAATTCCGAGCTTATAACAATGGACATTGCTGTCTGCCAAAAGTTTCAACAGCGTTTCCAGTTCATTGAAAACCTCATCCGGCAGATGAGTCATGGGGAAATCGTTTTGTTTTTCCGTCATGCTCCTGCCGTGGAATATCTTTTTATAAACTCTGGTGGAGTAAAGTTCCAGCAGTACCGGCGGCAGGCGGACGGTATCGAACAGCAGATTTATCACTTCAAGATCCTCTGCTTCGGTATAAGCATGGGAACCGCCTTGCGGTATAACAATGACATCCCCCCTGCGGATGGGGACCGGCGGATCATTTTCCGATTGATGCATACCTCTGCCCGCAGAGACAAAGACGCACTCACAAAACTCATGCCGGTGCGTTCCGGTGACGACCTGCGGAGTCTGGATCTTCACTGTCAATGGAAATCCCGGATCATCCCGGAACACGGTTTTCATGCTCTTGCACAAACTGACTGATTTCATTTTCACCACCCCGTCAAACTTTTACAGCGGTTACTATACACAGCGGATAATGATATTTCAAGCACCAAAAATAATATGATTAAAAAAAACATAAAATGATTTAATAAATTATTGCTTTATCAAAAAAACTCAATTACATTATAGCAGAACTTATTCCCCGGAAAGTATCATAAACGGAGATTGAAATGAAATTACTCATCACACTGTTGTTCGCCGCCGTACTTCCTCTCACAGCCTTTGCCGGTCATACTGTAATAAATTACAGCGGAACCGAGGACCGCTGGTCCGCAGGAGCAGTAAAATACCTTTTGGAATATCTTGAAGCAAGTACCGGGGAAAAACCTCTGCTCAATGTTTCAACAGCTTCAGAGTACACCATAAATCTCGAAGTCAGAGCCGAAAAGGGAGATGATCCGGAAACCTTCCGTTTGAGCAGTCCCGGTCCGGGCAGGATCCTCATATCCGGAGCCAGCACGCTCGCCCTGCGCCACGGGGTCTGCGAATTTCTTGAACGCTGCGTCGGTATCCGCTGGCTTTTCACCGGCAAAAATGGGGAATACATCCCGGCCTGCCGCAAATACAAACTGCCGGAAAAACCTCTGGTGATGACTCCGGCATACAGTGTACGCAGTTTCTCATTGAACAACAAGCCCAACCGGGAATGGGCAGCAAAAAACAAGGGGATCTTTCATTATGATTACACTCATTTCCCCGACCGTCCCTGGTTCCACCACAATTTGTGCAATCTGGTAACGGTTCAGAAGTACGGCAGCAGCAATCCGGAATTTTTCCCGTTGATAAAAGGCAGAAGAATGATCCCGGAGAAAAAACAGCATATATTCTGGCAGCACTGTTTCACTGCACCGGGGATAACCGCTGCCTATATCCGTGACGTGAATAAAGCCTTCAGCAAACGTAAAAATCTGCAGACCGTCTCCTTCGGGGTAAATGACGGCGGCGGTTTCTGTGAATGTGAGACCTGCCTGAAAGTGGATGGTAAAGATCCGCAAAACCGGATCCGCTCCTACCTGCGCTGTTTTGATGAAGTTGTCCGCAGCTGTTACCTTCCCGGCAGAACGTTCGGATTTCTCGCTTACGGAGCGATCAGAAAAGCTCCGGAAGACGGCAGAAAGTATCATCACGCACTGAAACCGTTTCTCACCTACGAGCGTCTTTACTGGTGCGATCCGGCAAAAAAAGCAAAAGATCAGCAGGAAACTCTCGCCTGGAGCAAAACCACCGGCAGCTGGATCGGTTGGTATGATTATCTGTCCTACCGTCATTTTCTGATTCCCAAAATCAGTTTGAATGTGACTCCGGAAGCGATCCGCTGGGGGGCGGCAAATAATGTAAGATATTATTATGCCGAAGCTCATCCGGCACCGGACTGGCATACCGGTCCGATGCTGACCATTCTGCTGAAACTGCTCTGGGATCCGGCTGCTGATGTTGATGCAGTGATGCGTGACTGGTGTGTTGCGGCAGTCGGTCCGGAAGCGGCGATCCACCTGGAAAATTATTTCAGACTCTGTTCAAAATACTGGGAAGAAGAGGTTCCGCAGACCGTATATTTCAAAACCGTCGACCGCAGCGGACAATATCTCAATATGGGCAGTTCCGGTTATCTGGAAAGAGTCGATGAAAAACTTCTCCGGCAGATGCAGAACGAGCTGGAAAAAACCGTAACCAAAGCCGCTCCCTACGGCAGGGAGCGGGCGCAAATGTTTCTGGACGGATTAAAAAAACGTCTGCCGCAGATACGCGGATATCTTGAAAACAGCAAACTGCAGAAAGAACTCGGCAGTTTGAACTTCAAAACTGTCCTGAAAGAAGACTTCAATAAAAAACGGCTCTGGACCACATGGCAGAGAAAAGACAGCAAAGGCAAATTCTATTACAGCAGCGATGACGGAAGAAATAACTCCGGAGCAATGGCGATGGATATGCGCAACGCCGGTAAAGCCATGGTTTACATGCGCAATGCCAAAGCAGTTCCGGGCAAAGTCTACCGGGCAACGATATACGTCCGCAACCGGAACAGTCTGCCCGGAGCGCAGATGTCTCTGCGCATCGCCTGGGGAGCACCCGGCAAAGCATGGCTCGATCCGGCATTTGAAAAGACCGTATCGGTCACTGAGGACGGAGCTTATTTCTGGCGCAAACTGACGGTTTCAGCAGTTGCTCCCAATGTCGAAGGATGCTTCATAAAAATCGTTGCCTCCGGAAGTAAATTGAAAAAGGGAGAGATTTTCTTTGATGATTTCACCCTTGAAGAAGCTGAACGCAGCAAGTAAGGTATGAACAGATGAAACTTATAACCCTTGGAACCAGTCATGGTGATCCGGAGCTGAACCGCTTCAACTCCTCGCTGCTGCTGCGCAGCTCCGCCGGTGACTATATTTTTGAAGCAGGAGCTCCGGTCAATGCACTGCTGATCCGCAAAAACATACCGTTCAGCAATATCAAAGCGGTTTTCGTAAGTCACTCGCACGAAGATCACACCGGCGGACTGCCGGGACTGGTGAAATCGCTGATAAAGCGTCCGGTCCCCGGACAGCACACCCGTCTGCTGCTGCCGGAACAGGAATGTATCGATGCGCTGAAAGCCTTTGTTGATTCGACCCACCGTCCCTGGACGGATGATCTTATTTCAACAGAAGTCATCAGCTCCGGAACGATCTACGATGACGGCAACCTGCGGGTAACGGCATTTGCCACGGACCACATGGCGATCAGTGGCAAAGCCTTTCCAAGCTGGGCGTTCCTCGCGGAAGCAGAGGGCAAACGCATCGTTTTCACTGGAGATTTAAGCAGAGATCTCCATGATTTTCCCATTGCCGCCTTCGATGCTCCTGCGCTCTGCGTAATGGAGTGCCAGCACTATAATGCCAAACTTGCCGGAGAACTGCTGAAAAAACTTCCGGTATCAGGATTTATCGGAGTTCATATCTCCAGCCGGTGGAACGGTCACGCAAATGAATTTTACCGGACACTTGGTTCTCCGGATTTTCCCTTTGCATTTGCAGAAGACGGAATGGAGTTTGATCTTGACCTGCCGGTAAGCTCCGGTTTTTCCGTTGCCGTTCTCGCTGATCTTCACCTGCCGGATGCTGATGATACGGTAAAAGAACAGGTGCTGGACTGGACCGTTTCGGAACTGAAACGCTCAGGAGCCGGTCTGATCGCTGCCGCAGGCGACATGACTGGAACAGGTTCGCTTCAGGCAGCCCGCAGATTACGGAAAAAACTGAAAAATACCGGCTGCCGCTACATGTTCACCCCCGGCAACTCCGATCTGCGTTCAGCCGGTTCAACAGCAGAAATGCTCAGGATACTCGGCACGTCTGACATTTCAGAACATGTTATTCTTCTTGACAGTTCGCAGGGAAAACTGAGCCGTAAATCAAGGATACTGCTCGCCGGACTGCTGGCGGACCGGAGCAGAAAAAACCTGCTCGCCATAACCCACTACCCGCCGGAGAACCTGCCGGAAGATGACGCCATGCTGCTGACAGCCGCGGCAAGATCCGGGATCATCAATCATCTGGTTTACGGTCACATGCATCATGATAAAAAGCATATCTGGAAAGGTCTGCCCTGCGAATGTCTCCGCGGACTTGATCCTGATAAAGCCTCAGGCGGTGCACCGTCATTTGCCATATTCAGCAGGTTGCCGGATAAGTCGTGGCAGAGAAAGAATAAAGTTTTCAGAACAGCGGTCCCCTCCTCATGGAGCAGGGCGGAAAAGCAGAGCTTTATTGAAAATCTCGGTTTGTCGGCGATGAAAGATCCCTTCGGCACGCTGGATTTTGCCATTTCTGCCGGAGTACCGGTCCTGGAGTGGCGATTTGCCCTGTTTTCACCTGAAGATATGCAGAAATTCAAAAGCAAACTGGCTGACTGGCGCAAAAACGGCGGCAGGTGTTTATCTATCCACTTTCCTGATATCCGGCTGGAAGGCGGTTCTCTCACGGGAACAGATATTCTCCGTATTGCGGTAAAAACGACGATAGAACTTGAAGCGCAGCGTATAACGCTGCACGTTCCGCGTGTCACTGCCGGAGAGTTTGCCGATGATGCAACAGCTTCGCTCATTGCGGATGAAACAGCAGAAATACTTGCTCCGCTGGCGCAAAAAAGCATTGCTGCCGGCGTGGAAAATCTGCACATGTCTCCCGGTGAAAAAAGTGATCTTTCGCGCGGTTTCGGATACACGCCGCAGGAGGTGATAAGTTTTGCCGATATGCTGACCCGGCGCGGCATTCCGGCGGGCATACATCTTGATATCGGACACGCAAGAAACAATGCGCCGTTTTCCAAAACGTTCAATATCAGCGACTGGTTTGCGATCTGCGGCAGCCGTATCAACGGCATGCATCTGCATCAGGTCACAGTCGATGAAAGCGGAAAAATGCTCAACCACCGGGCATTCACAGAGCCGTTCGGCAAGCTGATTTCCCTTGCTTCACTTTTCACGGCATGGAAAACGCACGCTGTCCCGCATGTTCCGCTGATCCTGGAAATTCGTCAGGATAGAGGTCCTGAATCTCTTGAACTGTTGAGAACTGTTTTCAAATAAAGGAGTTTGATTTATGACGGATCTGAAAAACAATCAGGGCGGTATTTTCCGCAGCAGTGTCAATGTTGAAACACATGCAAAAAACAAATCAGAGAACAAAAAACATTTCACCCTTATCGAGCTGCTGGTAGTCACTTCACAACACTGCCGTCATTTTATACATAACTCTTGTTTTGCGTCAGCAAAAACTTTTTCGCTTTTCTTGACCCTCCGCCGCCCTGCGGGCTATGGAGGGCAGGAAGATAAAACCAGTCCTTATAATACTTGCAAAGCAAGTGCTTCATATTTGCCGCAGGCAAACGCTTCATGCAGCAACGCTGCGCTTCACACGGCAGAGCCGTGCTTCATTCGATCAACGTTCACGTTGATCGAGCTTCTGGTTGTGATCGCTATTATTGCGATATTGGCGGCGATGCTGCTTCCTGCGCTGCAGCAGGCGCGGGAACGGGCGAGGATGACCAACTGCATGAGTAATGAAAGGGGCATCGGGACGGGTGTAAGCATGTATGTGCAGGACTTTGATTATCTTCCGGGCTGCGGAGACGGTTCCACCGGCAACGGAAGTTTGTTCACCTATGTCGGACCTTATGTCGGTTACGGCAACATGATGCATTCCAGGGTATTTTACACCGACAGCCGTTCAGTGCTGCCGTTGTACCTGTGTCCATCTGACAACGAACCGATTTTGAAAGGAACCAATTTCGGGGGCTTGAACGGAGTTTCCTACATTGCCTCGAATGTGCTGGCAAGAACGGAGATCAATGGTGAGATCAAAACGATTTCAGGCAGAAAGATCTCAACTGTAAAAAATCCATCGCAAAAATTTTTCTTTCTGGAATCCGGAAACGGAGCTGAGAATAAATATTCCGCCGGATACGCTTCCCACAAACGTGTTGCCTACCGGCATCCGGCGGGAGCGGCGAAAATTTTTGATTCAAACCAGCTGGTCGGCAATGCCGGTATGAACGTCTGCTACGCCGACGGACGTGCCTCCGCATGGCGCGGTGCCGTCACCACTGCCGATACTGATGATCCAAATGGAATATACACTAAACACTGGATACTCAACTGAACTGAAACTCTCCCTCTGTACAAGCACGGCTCAACTTGTGAAAAGACAATGCACAAGTTGAGTTTTTTGCATAATCTTTGCATTGTTTTCACATATAAACACCTTGTTATTGCAAAAACACGGGATATAGTAATCCGTAACATGGGAAATAATTTTTCAGCACACAAAACAGTATGCAGAAAACAATTACAAAAAAACGGAGGGTAAACAAAATGCAGGTCAAAAACAGTAAAAACAATTTTACGTTGATTGAACTTCTGGTGGTCACTTCACAACACTGCCGTCATTTTATACATAACTCTTGTTTTGCGTCAGCAAAAACTTTTTCGCTTTTCTTGACCCTCCGCCGCCCTGCGGGCTATGGAGGGCAGGAAGGTAAAACCAGTCCTTATAATGCTTGCGGAGCAAGCGCTTCATGTACTGCACATAACGCCGTTTTTGCGTCAGCAAAAACTTTTTCGCTTTTCTTGAAAGGGGAATGGGGTTTTGGGAAAGGGGAAAACCTCTTTTCCCGGGAAAAGAAGTTTTCCCCTTTCCCCAAGAACGCCTTTACCTTAATAGAGCTGCTGGTCGTCATCGCGATCATTGCGATACTTGCGGCGATGCTGATGCCGGCATTGCAGCAGGCGCGTGAGCGCGGACGCACCATATCATGTGTTTCCAATCTGCGTCAGCTTTACAATTACTGGTTTGAATATGCCAATGACAACAAAGATTATGTTCTTGCTGCGTGGAAACCGATGACTCCTGCCGGAGATCTGATAAACTGGATGGAAAAACTGCTGCTTGACCGTTTCAATGTAAAACTTGGCGACCCGGTCCCGAAAAGCACCGGACAGCTTTTTTCCTGTCCCTCGGACAACAGCGGCAATTATGTGTACAATAAAACTAAAATAAAACCCGCCAGCTATGCGCTCAACCGCGGCTTCGGCTGGGGTTCGTTCAGCGGCATCAACGGCTGTGCAAGTTCCGGAGGGATTTATTTCTCAAAAATCACCCAGCGCAATCCCAATACCGGAAAAACCATCGTTTTTGCCGACAACTGGAAACGGGCGATGATGAAGGGCAACAGTAATGCTGCGCTCTCTTCTGATACCAAGGTCGCGCTTCAGAAAGAATATGATCTTGGTATTTACAGTCCGCATGGAAACGGAATGAACACTGTATTCCTGAACGGCAGTGTTTCGACGGTAAATTACAGATGGAGGTGCAACTGGTGTTTTCTCGGCGATCTCTGGAACCGGAAACCCACTGAAATTTCCATGGTCCAATAAAAAGTTTCTGTAAAAAATGTATATGTCAAACCCGTCTGTACTGCGGAGGATCCTCCGCAGGTCGTTTGCTGTATGTTTTTCTGCGGCGGTGGTATCCGTCGCACAAGCTGTTGAGAATAACGTTATGAATGCAAAAAAATATGTCGTGACAAGCCGCATTGACGGTTTCAAGGATTCTTATCATCTCCACGATGCCGGAGCAGGCAGTGATTGTCTGGTCCATCTCCACGGACACAACGCAAACGGCGATCAGCCGTTTGTCAGAGAAGAGATCGCTGCTCAACTGCGTCCACTGGTAAAAAAGTATAATTTAAGTATTTTTTCACCCAATCTGCGGAACAATGCCTGGATGTCACCGGCAGCAGTTGCCGATCTGCGCGATATGCTGCTGGAGCTGAAGGCAAAGCGCAAGTATAAACGTTTTTTCTTTATCTGCGCCAGCATGGGCGGTACCGGCGGATTGATCTTTGCCTCACAGCATCCGGAACTGGTCAGTGGTCTGGCTGTCCTCGGTGCGGCGACCGATCTTCCCCGTTACCGGGAGTACCTGCTGAGATATCACAAAGAGACCGGCAGGGATATCTTCCTTGAGATCGCACAGGCGATAAAAAATAATCACACTGAAAAATCTCTTGAAGAATACAGTGTCTGCAAAAACTTTGAAAAACTCACCATGCCGCTGGTATTTTATCACGGCAGAGAGGATTATGTGATGCCGGTCACAGAAATGTATGCGCTTCAGCAGAAAATGGTTAATTTCCCCAATGCTGAATTCAAAGCTGTTCCCGGTCCTCACAACGCGCCCGTGGAGTTCAGAGAGGAGGTCTTTGAAAAGATCTATCATTACCAGGCTCCGGCAAAGGTGAAAAATGATCTTGAGATCATCATTCCGGTAACTCTTGAAAGCGATTGGAAGAGCTGCGAAGAGACAGCTGCTGCGATCATGGAACAGTACCGGCTTTACGGTTTCACGAATTTTGCGCTGGCAATGCCGGATAAAGGCTGGCGCAGCCGTCATTATCCGCCGGAAAGTTTCTTTGCCGGACAGGCGGAAAAGCTGCTCAAGGTAAAAAAACTTCTGCCGCCGTTCATCCGTTGCGGCTGGTGGCACACTCTGATACTGAAATCCGGTCCGACTCCGGGACTTACAAGGATAATGCGCCTCAACGGGACGGAATCTCCGTTCTCGACCTGTCCGCTTGATCCGGAATACCGCAGACGTTTTGCCCAAGACGTTGCGACCGTGTTGAAAACAGCCAAACCGGCATTCATGATAACCGAAGATGACTTCAGTTTGAACTGTCACGGCGGTCCCGGATGTTACTGCAAACATCATCTGGAAGCATTTGCCAAAAAAGAGGGCAGATATTATTCCCGTGAGGAACTGGAAAAACTTTTCACCCAAACTCCGGAACAGTCACGGGAACTTCTCCGCCGCTATCAGGAGTCTCTCAAAGACAGTCTGGTACAGTTCGCTTCAGCCATCCGTGAAGCAGCGGACTCCGTTGCTCCGGAGATCCCCATCGGCTTCATGCAGCCGGGAAATCATGCCAAAGACGGCAACTCTGCCGAAGCAGTAGCAAGAGCTCTGGCGGGCAAAAATCACACTCCGTTCATACGTTTCAACGGCACGTTCTACTGTGGTGAAAGCATTCCTGGAATTCCTTCGCGGCTGTTCAACTGTCTTTATTACAAACAGCACATCAAGGGACCGATGAAGTTTCTGCATGAGAGCGACACTTATCCCCACACCCGCTTCTTTACCTCGTCGTGCAGTATGCGGGCACTGATGGCAGGAGTATATTCAATGGGATATGCCGGTTCAACTTTCCAGACCCAGCAGCTGCTTGATGATCCCAACGAGGAAAAGGCTTTCGGCAAAATGTTTGCCGCTGAACGCGAACGCTTCAACAGTCTGCACAAACAGGCGGCAGGCGGCAGCGTGCAGGGAGTAAAGCTCCATCATGATCCCTTTGAAGCCGCCAATTTTCCGAAAAACGGTCCGGACTGGGCACTTCCGCTCTCCTACATGAGTATACCATATACCACCGACAAGTCAGATGTTGCGTTCATTTCCGGCAATCAGCTGCGTTACGCAGATGATAAAACCATAAAGGACTATCTGTCAAAAGGATTGTTCCTCGACGGACTTGCCGCAAAAGTGCTGTGTGAACGCGGTTACGGCAAATATCTCGGGGTCAGGGTCGCAGATGAACCGCTCATTCAGGGCAATGACAAATTCGATCTTGAAGCAAGAGAAATCATCCGTACGGAATTCCTGACCGGCAGAAAAGGCAGAAACATGCCGCGCGGAGACGTGTTTTCTCCTTACGGCAACGGAACTGTCCATAAACTTGAGATAACTGACAGCAAATGTGAGACCGTGACCGACATAGTGAATTCCATGGAAGAGGTCATGGCTCCCGGCATGACCAGATTCGTCAATGCTCTTGGCGGAAAAGTTATCGTTTATGCCACAGATGTCTCCGGCAATGCCTCGAACAGCCTCTTCAATTACCGGAGACAGGCTATTTTGCAGGACCTGATCGTCTGGTGTTCGGACTCAATCGTCTTTGCCAGACATGAACCGAGGATCTTTCTCATCGTCAATTCGTTTCCGGAAAAATCCGGAAAGACCGGGCTGATAACCTGCATCAGTCTCGGAGCTGATCCGCTGGATAAACTGGAACTGCACCTGCCCGCAAAATGGCGCAAAGGATGCTCTTTCAAAATCATGGATCATGCCGGAAGATGGCAGAAAGCCCCCGTTGAAATGACCGGTGATGGAATCATCATCAACTCGCAGATTTGTTACACTCAACCTGTTTACCTGCTTATTGAAAAATGAAAAATATAATATTTACTGTTCTTTGTTTTATTACCGTGTTCCAGTGCTGCGGAAACGTACTGGAACTCCGGATGCCGGAGGATCTGGATTTTTCACGCAATCTCTTTTTCATCCGCGGCAAAGCCTATCCGGTGAAGTTCGACCGCAACCGGGTCTGGATAAAACGCGGCAAAACCGCAGCGTTCACCGGCAACACCCTTGATATCCACTTCACCGGTCACGGAGAAAAAAGCATCGCGCTTGAGCTTGACGGCAAACCGTTCTCCGCTCCGACCGGCGGCAAATGGCGCGGCATGGTGCGGATGAACGTGCCGAACGGAACTCACAAACTGCACGTACCGCAAAAAGGTATAGCTTTTGCAGTCTGTGCCAAAGAGGTATATGAAGTTCCGCGCACTCTGATCTCGCGTCCGGTCATCCTGCCTGCCGGTGCCACCGGTCTCCGGGCATCCATCGAAGGCGGCAAAGCCCGGGTCGAAGTAAAGAATGGCAGAGCAGTTATCCATGCTGAAGTTACCGGTAAATCAGCAGGAAGTCTCAAACTCCATTGGAACGGTCCCGCAGGTGCCGCCGCTGCCCCGAGACCGGATACTGCTGCCGGTGTCTCATGCGCTTTTGTGGACAACATGGAAAAAATCTTTCCGGAAAAGGTGTATAAAGAGAGCAAAACGCCTCTCAAACTCTACGGAGCACCGGGGGAAAAACTCTCTTTCCAGCTGGCAGTAAGAGGCGCAAAAGCTGATGAATTTGCAAGCGTTTCCGGCAGTTTTCCCTGCGGCAGCCTGCAGGCGGCTTACCAGCACTACTCCAACGTTGCCCACACCCGGAACGATCACTGGACCAACAACCGCATTTCCCCGCTGCCGCGCAGAATACCGGATATGCTCACAACAGAGAACGGAACATTTCTGCGGAAAAACGAAACCGCTGCCGTCTGGCTCACCCTGCACAT
The DNA here is from genome assembly GCA_045532825.1 of Victivallaceae bacterium. Taxonomy (GTDB): domain Bacteria; phylum Verrucomicrobiota; class Lentisphaeria; order Victivallales; family Victivallaceae; genus UBA1784. The sequence continues at coordinate 66,300 of JAZSGR010000087.1, forward strand.
AGACCGGCAGGCAAAAGCCGGAACCTGCAGCGGCAAGGTACAAGTTCAAACCGCCTCCGGCAAAAAGGAACTGCCGGTAACTGTCGAAGTGATGCCGTTCAGGATGCCGCAGCCGGAAGAGTACAGATGTTTTGTTCTCAACTCCGCATTCTTCATCGGTCAGATCGCTGATGACTGCGGAATAAAGCGCAACACTCCGGAGTTCTTCCGTCTGTTCGATGAGGCTCTTGCCATGATCAGATCCGACGGTCAGAATGTGCTGGAATTCTCGTGGGAGTTCCCTTTCTTCCACGTCAGTAAGAATAAGAATGGTCAATATGAATTTGATTTCTCATCGTTCGACAGATACTACGGCAGAGTGCTTAACTTTTTCAAAGATTATCCGCACTTCAGACTGGTGATCCCGAGTGAGTACTGGGGCATCGTCAACAATTATCTGAGTTTCAACAACCGTTCGATCCGTTTCCCGGTGTGGAAAGATGAAAAAAACTGTGTTTTCTCGGAGGAATACAAGCAATTTTTCCGCGCATTCCTGCCTGCGTTTTACAATCATCTTGACCGCTATTCCGCCAGAAAAAAGGTAAGGTTCCGCATTTTTGATGAACCGAAAATGCACCACGTCAGACGTTATAAAGCAGTAAAAGATTTTCTCCGGGACACCGTTTCTGATTTCAAGGTCCAGGAGTCCGTGGAGATCGCAGCCGTCTATCAGGAGCTCAATGACAGGCTCGACATGGCGATCGCCCACTTCTACAGTCTGGAAAAACTTCAGCATATTCTGGAAAAACGTTCAGCTTCCGGATTGGAGACCGGATTGTACGGTGCCTGCACCGGTCCGGCAGGGCAATGGATAGATATGAATATTTCCGGAATACGCATACAGCCCTACCTCGCCTACCGGGTCGGTGCCAAAAAAATCAACAACTTCGGCTGGTACGAAAATTACGGAGTGGATATGCGTGAATACCCATCCCGCAACTACTCCAATTTCACTTCGCCCGGAGACTACGCAAAAGTGTATCCGATAGCGGAAGCCAAAACCATACTTCCCTCTTTGCGCACAGCAGCCATGATCGACGTCAGACAGGATTTCGCTCTGCTGTTCATGCTTGAAGAACTCAATAAAAATGCCATGAAAAAACTCGGCATCACCGACAGCGATCCTGCGGAAGACGGCAGAACACTGTGCCGTCTGCTTGGAGATTTTCCGGCGGTTTTCAGTACCGCAAAAGAAAATATCGCAGGTATCCGCAAGAAGCTGTACCGGATGATCGTGGAGCGGTCAGATGGCATCCCCGCAGTCATTGACGGAACTGTGAAGAAAAACTCAAACGTAGTGTCTGTAAGGGTGAGAAGCGTTCTGGGAGCAAAAATAACCATCAACGGCAAAGCCGCCGCAGACGGAACCGCAAAAATAATGCTGTCTCCGGAAAACAACGCGGTGAAAATCACAGTCAACGGAAAAACTTTCACCAAATATTTCTGCATACGCAACAATCAGCTCGATGAGTTGAAACAGCTTGCCGCAAAACTTGCGCAGATCAAAAAAATTCCGGCGGAACTGGCAAATTACCCCGGAAAACTCGAACGCAGTTCAGCCGGAGACTTTGAAAAACTTCTGAAAGATTTTCCCGCTGTTCAGCAGAAACTTGAAGAGATGTATATCGACACTCTGCGCAGCAGATTTTTAAGGGGGACTGTACCGGTCGAACTTCAGAAAGCGGTGTACCGTGTCGGAGAACTCAAAAATAAAGGTATGAGAAAACATGCCATCCGTCTGGCGGAAATGCTCATGACACTTGATCCGTCACGGCTCCGGAAAAAGGCATCCGGCGCGGCATTATATCCGGATTACCAGTTCAAGCGTTTCTCCTGGACTATGAAAAACGAACACATCACAGCAGTATTCGATGCCGACACCATGCGTCTGATCTCCCTGAAACACAAAAATCAGGAGTATTGCGCCCGGGGCATGACCGAACTGTTCGACGGAGACTCCCCGGTCGGCAGAGAACCGGCAGACTGGGAACTTCTGCCCGGCGAGGATACTCCGGAAAAAGTCGTCCTGCGCGGACGCAGGATCTGCGAAAACATCGCCATCGAACGCCGGGTAACACTGGTGAAAAACTCCGGAAAACTGGAATTCAAAACCCTGATAACAGCCGGAAATCTTCCGGTCTGGGAAATGCAATGGCGCACCCACGGTTTCTACCGGGGAACTGTGCTGAACGGCAAATCGATCGCAGAACAGCCGGAGTCAAGGATACTTGGTTCTGCCGTACTCTCCCTGCAGAATCAGAAACAGAACACCGTTCTTAATTTGATACCGCATGAGGGTATCGACCGGATATTCATCTGGCACAATAAAGCCAAGCTCCATACCATCGATTTTGCCGTCAAACGCAAATTCACGGATGCCATCGGCAAAAGCTATACGGTCTCATACGCTCTTGAACCGCTGCTGGAAGGAGAAAAAAGTGCTGATGTGCCGAATCCGGCAAAACGGGAAGTCGTCATTGATTTTTCCCAACCGCTTCAGCTGCCGCACAAGCTGCACGGAACTCCGCAGTTCACCGGTGAAGGTCTGAAACTTGACCGGAAGAGTGCGGTGGAGTTTCTGCCCTCAAAGGATTTCGATCTGCATTATCCGTTTGAGATGACCATTGATTTCACTCCGGGACCCAAGGGAGGAGTGCTGTTCAAGCGTTCCCGTTCCCAGGGGGAAATGTACTATTATCCATCACAGCATTATCTGCTGATCCTGCCGTCGCGCAGAACGATGGATCCCAAATACACCAGACATACGATCCCGGATAAATATTCAGGCAGGCAGCAGCTTGTCATCTCGCACGACGGCGAATACCTCAAACTGTACATGAACGGCAAACCGGTCTGCGCCCCGGCTTATTATCCCGGTACCGCCGGTGCCGGAGTTCCCGACGGTCTCTTCGTCGGAGCATACGGCTCTGCCGGAACCAGACCGGTACAGTTCTTCGACGGAGTCATCCACTCTCTTAAAATCTCATACGGCAGTAAATGATCGAAAGGATGTTTCATGAAATATATCGATCTCAACGGCAACTGGGAACTGTTTCTGTTCCCGGTCGGTAAAAAAATCAGTTCTCCGTCAGAACTGGATAACGCAACTCCGCTTGAAGCGGCAGTTCCGGGCAATATCGAACTTGATCTGCTGCGTGCCGGACTGGTGCGCGAACCCTTCACCGGAACCAATGCTCTGGATTGCCGCAAATATGAAGAACATGATTTCTGGTACCGCAAAACATTTGAAGCTGACTTCACCGGCAGCTGTGAACTGGTTCTGGAAGGCGTTGACTGTTTTGCCGAAGTATTTTTGAACGGAGAAAAAATCGGCAGCTGTGAAAACGCTTTCATTCCCCACCGCTTTCCCGCCGTACTGCTGAAAAACAATACGCTGGCGATCAGGATCATCTCTGCCGAGATCATGGCGCGGAAATTCCCGGATATTTCCGGCAGACTGTGTCATTATGCCGAGGTCCACAGCTCACTTTATCCCCGCCGTCCGGCGCACTCCACCGGCTGGGACATCCTGCCCCGTCTGTGTCTGGGCGGACTGTGGAAAAATGTCAGGGTTGAAAAAAGGCTGTCGCCGTATTTCTTCAATGACGTCTGGCTCTGGACCAGAAACATCGACAAAGTCAAAAATACAGCACAGCTGCGGCTCTTCTATCATTTTTCAGCCGGTGAGGAGTCCCTGCAGAACTGCACTCTGAAATTCAGGATGTCCTGCAAAAGTTCCGTATGGGAAAAACAGACTCCGGCATATTTCACTTCAGGAGTGATCGACTTTGAGCTTGCTTCCCCGGAATTGTGGTATCCGCGCGCATACGGCGACCCGAATCTTTATCAGCTTGAGGCGGCACTGCTGTCTCCTGACGGGATTTTGCTTGCATCACACAGCACGTCCTGCGGCATCCGCACCATTGAACTTGACCGGAGCGAAAGCAATGTCGAAGGCGACGGACGTTTTGTTTTCAGGGTCAATGGTCAGCCGGTACGCATCTGCGGCAGCAACCATGTGCCTTTCGATGCCCTGCACTCCCGCGATGAAGCACGCATGGAAAAGGTGCTGGCAATTTTCGATGAACTTCAGTGCAACATGATCCGCTGCTGGGGCGGCGGCGTTTACGAAAGCGATAAATTCTACGACTGGTGCGACCGTCACGGTATTCTGGTATGGCAGGATTTCATGTTCGCCTGCGGATTTTATCCGCAGAATGAGATATTCTTCAATATGGTGCGTCCGGAAATAGAATCCGTGGTCAAACGGCTGCGCCGTCATCCATCGCTTGCGCTCTACTGCGGAGACAACGAGTGTGATGAAAGTTCATTCTATGAAGGTCTGCAGCTCAAGATGAACCGGCTCACCCGCGAAGTGATCCCGCAGATCATCCATCTGCATGATCCCTCCCGTCCATATCTGCCGAGTTCGCCTTACGTGCCGGAAAAACTGCAGGAGCAGTATTCCTTTGCCGATGCGGTCAGGAGACTGCCGGAGCGTCATCTCTGGGGCAGCAGAGAACACTTCAAACTGCCGCTTTACGCCGAACCGAAGGTCCAGTTCATCAGCGAAACCGGCTGGATCGGTGCACCGTCATTGAGTTCGCTCAAAAAATTCATAACTCCAGAGCATCTCAAACTTGATACCGATGATCCGGAGTGGGCGTTCCACTCGACCAATCCGTTCGGCAGTGAAAGTGTGCTTGATTACCGGAGATCCGTCATAATCAGACAGCTCCAGGAATACTTCGGCAGACAGCCTGAAGATCTTATCGCCTATATCCGGGCTTCCCAGATCTTCCAGGCGGAAGCGTTGAAATTTCAGGTGGAAACGGTCCGTTTGAGCAAAACCTGCACCGGACTGCTCTGGTGGAACGCCGTCGACGGCTGGCCGCAGATAGCTGAAGCCGCTGTGGATTATTATCTGCAGAAAAAACTTGCCTTCCACTATCTGAAACGCAGCCAGTCGCCATTTGTGATCTGCTGTTCGGAACCGGATCCCTGGAACAGTAAAGTGGTCGCGGTCAACGACAGCTGCCGGAGTGCATCCGGTACATTTTCGGTGACCGGAGAAAACGGGGAACTGCTTTCAGGAGAATTTTCCGTTCCGCCATTTTCCAGCCGTGAGCTTGGAGCCATCCGTTCCCGACGCGGAGAAAATGCCCTGTGGCTGATAAAGTGGCTGAACTGCGGCAAAAACGGATGCAATCATTACATTTCCGGCAACCGGCAGATGGAACTTGACTGGTACATGACCAGATTACCGCAGATTGCAGCTCTTGATGATGCTTTTGATGCGGAAAACTTCGGTTTGTAAAAACAGCAGGCGATGAGCTTGCATTTCTTCATTGGCAGTGTATATTCTGTTATCATGAAAGAAAACGGACTCAGACAGATAGCAAAAATCGCCGGTTGTTCATGTGCGACGGTATCCCGTGTACTGAACAACCGCGACGGCATATCTTCCCCCGTACGGAAAAAGATCCTCTCCATTGCCAGACAGCTGTCCTACCGCAAGCCCCGGACCAAAAGGATCATCGCCCTGCTTGCCGCACTGGATCACGACGGGTTCGACATGTATACGATGCGTCTGCTGCGGGAGATAGTATTGAAACTGCATCAGAAAAATTTTCATGCGGAAGTGCTGTTTGATGATGACAGCAACATTCTCGGACAGCATTACATCAGCGGCGTGATCTCCCTGCATCACACCCGGCACATGGCAGAACTGTTGGGAACCAAATGCAATATACCCATGGTCTGTGTCAATGACTATGACAATCTGCCGGAAAACGTCTGCAAAGTCGTTTCGGATGACCGGGAAGCCATTATCGGAGCGGTAAATTATCTGATTGCGAAGAAGTGTTTTCAGATATGCCTGCTGGTTCCGGACAATCCGGAAAACCTGAACACGGTATCACGGATAAATGCGTTCAACGAATATGCAAGACATACAGGACTGCAGGAGTTCTGCCATGTCATTTACACCCGCAACAACGACCGTCCGACCATACCGGTCGACACCTGTATAGAGATGCTGCCGGCAAATTGTCAGGCGGTAATATCCACGATCGAAGCGATCACGCCTGAATTGTACAAAAGGCTGAAAGCACTCCGTCCGGAGATCCGTCTGTTATCCTGGAGTTATTCCTGGCAGCAGGCTTCACTGCCTTCAGACCTGCCCTGCATGCAGCAGGATTTCGATTCCGTTGCGGAGTCAGCGGTACAGACGATCGTGGATCTGCTGAACAACAAAAAAGTATTCAATACCCGCGTACCGTACATTTTCAAGCCTCCGCAAACACCTTACGCAGAGTAGATCAAAACACCGCAGTATCCTTGCAATTAAGATTTTTCGCTTAAGGCGGTGCCCTCGGATGTAAATCAGTTGTATTGTCCCATTTTTTGTGAAAGTTGTTCAAACTGCGGTGGCGCATGCATGGGATTTCGCGAGACACCTTGTCACGGCGTAGTCCCGTAGGTCCAAGACGCATCACGCACCGTACTCGGCGCCAAACTCAACCTTGCTCCACGCTGCATCCACCGATCGCAGACAGAACCGTTTCTTGAGCTTGAGAAAAACATATCTGAATAAGGATAAAATATAAATTTTTCACAAAATTTCGGCCATTATTAAAAAATGCAATTATTATGAGGTGAT
>JAZSGR010000039.1:0-4177 GCA_045532825.1 Victivallaceae bacterium
ATTTGAATCCCGCTTTGCCAACACTCAAGCTCCCAGAGGAGAAAAAAGCGAACTGGTCATCAACGTGATCAATTCCTTTACCGGAACTTTCACCGTCCGCCAGATTGAACAGCAATGCCCCGGCGTCAGCCGTGAACTGATTCGCAAAATCATGAAGCAGCACGACACCTGTTTGGAATGTACCGGCAAAGGTCCTGCCGCCGTTTGGAAACGAGTAAGGGTACTACCTTTAAGTGAGGGTAACAGTAAGGGTAATAGAAGATAATAGTGAATATAAGGAGTGAGAGATGCCTATTTTTGATATGAAATCAGATGGCTTGAGTCAAATCAAAGAAATGCCTTTCAAATTGGAACGGGATATTCAAAAACTGGTTGAGCAAAATTTGAAAACTTTGCTCGGCTTGGATTTTGTAAAGTCTGAATTTACGGTTTCCGGCAGCGTAAAACAATTACGCATTGACACTTTGACATTTGATCCACAGAACAACTCATTTGTTATAATTGAGTACAAGCAGGACAAAAATTTCAGTGTGGTTGATCAAGGATATGCATATCTCTCGGCGATGCTCAACATACAATCCCAATGCTCCGACGACCATTGAGTTCTTTGCCAAAGTGCAGAATAAACTCCATTATGCAGTTCACGGACATACCGCTGCCGAACTGATTTATGAGCGTGCCGATGCTGACAAAGAACACATGGGCTTGACCACTTGGGAGAATGCCCCTGACGGTAAGATCCTCAAAAACTGCAACATTCTTCCGCCGTTCAAATGCGATTACGGTTTCCGTATCGAAGTGGGGGAAAACTTCTTCGCCAATTACAACTTTATCGTTCTAGACGGCAATTACTGCCGGTTCGGGGATAATGTCTGGATCGCTCCGAACGTCTCCATTCTTGCCGCAGGTCATCCGCTGGATGCGCAGGACCGTATCGACGGCTGGGAGTATGCCTTCCCGGTGACCGTCGGCAACAATGTCTGGATCGGCGGATCGGTGACGATCATCGGAGGTGTGACGATCGGTGACAATGCTGTTATCGCGACAGGTTCTGTCGTCATCCGTGATGTTCCGGCGGATACCCTGGTCGCCGGAAATCCTGCGCGGATCATCCGGAAAATAACCGCAGAGGACCGCAATAAATACCAATGGGCGGAGCAGGACAGAAAATAATTTCTGCCTGATGCAAAATCAGCTGACCGGTATTCCGGTCAGCTGTTCTCAATACTGTCTTGTTTTTTACCCTGCCGTTTATTTTTCAGCTTTGAAAAACAGCGGCATGGCGTTGACTATTTCAGCCTGTTCGATATAACCTGAACAATGATGACCGTTGTCGAAAAAGTGAGTACCTTTTTCCCGGTGATCTCTGATGAGAGCTTGGATATGCTCTGTGATCTGTTCTGCGAGCAGGTGATCTTCAGCGAGCTGCGCTATCAGGCATTGGCGGCGCAGAAAACCGCCGCTGGTGCGGTGGACACCTTTGTAATCTTCACGTACGCTCTGCTGTATCCTGCGGGTCATTCCTGCCGCATAATCAAGCAGGACCGCGTAGTCCGGACAGTTTTCCGGAACTGCCCGCAGCAGCGGTTCGGCAATACCAGCCAGCAGATGTGCACCGTTCCATGCGGTCCCTTTCAGTGCGTTTACGCCCCACCAGGGACCGACTCCGAAACCTGACCGCCAGAAATACTCCTTATCCAGTGTGCGGCTGACGTCGCGGGCGATCTCAAGTGCCGCGTCAAAGTAGTGCTGATCTCCGGTTTCATCGGCGAGGATCGAGATACCTTCAACCGGTTCGGCATCGCGTCCCATATTGTGCCGCGGCTGGTTCTGACGGTTTACTGCAATCCAGCGGTCGGCAACTGCGCGGGCGATTTCAAGATGATACGGATCACCTTCTTCAAGATAACTGTAAACCAGTCCGGCAAAGCGCAGATAGATCAGAGAAAAGGTGTTCCAGTCAGGAGAATCACTGTGGTAATGGATGTTGAAATTCTGATGATCCACGGCAATATCAGCAATGTAACGCGAGGCTTTTCTTGAGGTTTCATAAAGTTCGGCAGAACCGCGCAGATATGCTCCGCGCCAGAGAAAAGCAGCTTCGTTTCCGTCATTTGAACACTCGTAGCGTCCTTCAGGAGCCTGCTCCAGATAGCGGTATACTGCACCGTCTGCCATGCCGCCGTGTTCCTGATTGCGGATGTGTACTGTTTCCGCAAGATCAGAAAGCTGATAAAGTTCCGGGAACGGCGCATTTTCCGCAGGTTCCGGTATTTGAATACCGAAAAGCGAACAGCGTTTGTACCAGTACCCCGGAGCAAGACAGCGTTCCGGCTGCCTGGCTCCTGCCGGAGAAAACGTCACTCCGAAACTGAATCCTGCGCCACGGACAAAGCCGTTTTCAGAATCTTTCACATTGCTGATGACATTTTTTCCGTCATACATGCCTGAACCGAGCTGACCGTTTTTCTGGAATATCAGGGAGGATTTCAGCGGTTTTATGATCCTGAGATCATCCCGGGATTCCACAGCTGCATCTGCGGCGTCTGTTGTGACGCGGTCTTTTTCACCGCATCCGGAGAGCTTGAAAAGCGGCAGACCGAAAGCCATGTCGCCGGCACCGTACCCCTGGACATTGGCGTAGTGTATGATGCTTTCCACCAGACCGTCGCTCCACACTCTGATAAATGCGCGTACAGAAACCATCCGTTCGCGGCGCAAATCGGTGTTTTCGGAGTTTTTTGCCTCTTCCATGGTCAGCTGGCGGTCGACAAGTCCGGCGTAAATATGTCCGCCGATGGTGAACGCAGAGCAAAGCGGAGTGTTCCAATGCGGCTGGACCTCTCCCCATTGCATGCGTCTGAACTCCCCGCCGGGCATTTCCCAGCCGGGGATGAATTCATATTTTCTGCCGGAAACAGTGAGGAAAATTTTATTTTCACACTTTACATAGTGATAAAGCGGAGGATTCAAATGGGCGAAATTTTCACGTTTGCAATAGATCTCTCCATCGCGTGAAAACTCCACCATGTCAGCGGGTATCTGCGGCGTCTGCAAAGTTTCAGGAGCATCGCTCTGCTGCAGCTCAACCTCCACCCGGTCGGGCGTTCCATGCGGAAAATCCGCAAAAATCAGCATACGTCTGGGCGGCAGGTTCCAGGGATCGATACGGGATATATCAAATCCTCCGGTAACTTGCGGATTGCGCAGGGCAAACAGTCCGTATTTGCCAAGGGGAACGGCTGCCTGACTGGAGGCACCTTTGACTTTCACTCTTGTGTATTCCGGTCCGAGCGGCAGGGAACATATGATCCTGCCGCTGTTTTTTTCTTTGCCGGTACGCAGGAGTTCAATGGTACGTGTTTTCATATCATCAAAGTTCCTTTATTCAAACTTCCAGCGCGCATCATTGGTCGGACTTGAGATCTCCTCCTGCAGCGTGATGTTCTGTACGTGTCCGTCGACAAATAACATGTTGTTTGTCATATTGTGCAGGAAAAACAGATGTTTGGTTGCGCCGTTTGCCTGCCGGTACCAGTCACGGCGGGCGCAGATATAGCCATCTGCCCAGAGCATCAGTTTAGACGGATAACGGGCTCCGGATATGCGTTTCATGCTCAAAATCATATTGGAGGCATAACTGCTTACCCAGCCGGTATTGTTGGTGCCGGCAAAGAATACGTAAGGTTTGTTTAAATCGGTATTGAAGACATCGGTGGCATTCGGAGTGATCCTGGCTTCCGGGCAGATGAAGAAATTGTTTTTTGAAAAGTTTGACATATCTCTGGTCATTTCCCATCCGTTGACATAGGGGATCAGCACGCGGAAATGGTGTTTGTACATTTCCGTCGCAGTATCGTTGGTTCCCATGTTGACTGCGGGCATGCGGTCATCATAAGCTCCGAAATATTGTGACATGTACAATCCGATCTGTTTGAGCTGATTGGTACATGATGAAGTCCTTGCCCGCTGACGTGCCTGATTCAACGCGGGCATAAGCATTGCAGCAAGGATGGCGATGATCGCGATCACGACAAGAAGCTCTATTAAGGTAAAGGCGTTCTTGGGGAAAGGGGAAAACTTCTTTTCCCGGGAAAAGGCCGACCGTCGGCTTCGATAATCCCCTTTCCCCAAACCCCATTCCCCTTTCAAGAAAAGCGGCAAAGTTTTTGCTGAC
>JAZSGR010000013.1:0-7289 GCA_045532825.1 Victivallaceae bacterium
CGGGCAATCTCGAGCCTTGCGCCTGTGCCGGTTTGGTCGTGTACAAAGGTACACTTCCGCACCGTACTCGGCGCAAAACTCGACCTTGCTCCACGCTGCATCCACCGATCGCAGACAGAACCGTTTATTGAGCTTGAAAAAAACATGCTGTGTGATATATTCTAATTGAGAAAAACATATCTGAATAAGGATAAAATATAAATTTTTCACAAAATTTCGGACATTATCTTTTCATTATATATCACCTGTGTTCAGCTGCAAGTTTCAAAGTAAGCTGTTCAAGAATTATCCTTTTTTCTCCGCTGCCGGAGACTAAAGAACGGTAGGCATCCCGTATCGCTGTGAGTTTTTCCGCCAGTTCCCGGTCACTGAAACGCGCCGCAGACTCGCAGATCTTGAAGGCCCTGTATGGATGTATTTTCAGCAGTGCATTATCCGGATGCTGATCTTTTATATCCTGCGGTATGGCTGAAAACGTGTTGGGACCGGGATGGGTCACTCCGAGTTCCAGCATGGCCAGACGGGTCTGGACCATCTTCTGGAATTCACTGGAAAGCAGTCCGAGCATCACGATCTCCGGTTCTCCGCTTGCAAGCAGCAGTCCGGCGAGGCGCAGCGCACGCGGAACGTCTCCGGCAATGATCGCTCCGGTATATTCCCAGCTTATGGTTTCCGGAGTGCGGCTGACGATCTCCCGGCAGTCTGCGAGGGTGATTTCAGGATTTATTCCGGCATAACAGCGCAGTTTTTCAAGTTCGTTTGCCAGGGTTCCTGCATCACCTCCCACGGTGTCGCAGAGGAACTGCATGGCATCCCGGGCGATGGTTTTGCCGGAGTGTTTCATGAATTCTTCGATCGCCATCCTGCGGCTGTCGGCATAGTTGCGGTCGGTCATTTTTGCCACGGCTTTGCTTTCCATCACAGCTCCGGCGGCTTTCATTGCCTTGGCGAAACTCTTGCGCTGATCGAGTCCGGGCCCGTCGATGACGACCCAGATGTCATCCGGCAGAGGTTCTTTCAGAAAGTTGATGATACCGTCAAACGGTTCGGCAGGCGAGGCGGCGTTGAACGGTTCGAGGTCGGGGAAATGCCGCAGCCAGATGATCTTGCTTCCGCTGAGAAACGGCGGTGTCCGCAGGGAATCAAGAAAGCGTCCGGCGATGACCGGAGCTTTGGCATCCGGAGCATCTCCTGCAATGATCTCCAGCGACGGATTATCTTCGGGATTGTCTCCCGCAAGTTCCCCTATTATTTCCCGGGCGCGCTGTTTGCGCGAAAACTCATCATCCCCGGAGATGATAAACAATTTACCCATATTACTCCATAGTTTCCGGCGGCAGTACCGCGATGTTCAACATTTTTTCAGTGGCCTGCACCGCAGCTGTCAGCTGGTCGGAATCGATGCCGGTCGTGACCAGTGTACGTCCTTTGGCGAGGTGCCAGGTGACAGTGGTTTCCACCAGGGCATCTGTTCTGCCTCCGGGCGGGATACGCACTTCGTAATCCGACAGTTTCGGACACTTGAGTGACTTGCGTTTCAATATCTTTCTCAATGCTTTGACAAAGGCATCGTAATTTCCGTCACCGCCGGAGGCGGCTTCAAGAACGCTGTCATCTATCCGCAGTTTAAGCGATACCGACGGAGCTGAATGCAGACTGCTGGTTGAGACGAAATCCAGTACCTGTATGCGTCTTTTTTCCGGAGCGTGCAGCACTCCGGCGATGATGAACGGCAGATCCGCTGACGTGACCGTCTTTTTGCGGTCGCCGAGGCGGATGACTTCATTCAGTACCTTTTCTTTTATCTCCGGATCAAGATCACTGCCGCTGGTTATCTGTTCAAGATTTCTGTCGATAGAGGCTTTGCCGGAGAGTTTCCCGAGAGCGTAATCCCGCTGTCTGCCGAAACGTTCGGGCATCAGGCGGTTCATGTAAAGACTGCCCTTTTTGTCGCCGTCGGCATGGACTCCGCAGGTCTGGGTGTAGACATCTGCCCCCACGACCGGAGTGTTCCACGCACAGCGTTTGCCGGATATGCTCTGCAACAGATCCGTTGCATGCTGAAGCTCTTTTTCGGATACTCTCACTTTCCGGCAGGTATGGTCGTTCACTGCGACCACCAGCTGCTGGAGCGGCTGATTGCCGGCGCGTTCGCCCAGACCGTTCACCGTGGTATGGATACCGTTTATGCCGGATTGGACCGCAGCAAGGCTGTTGGCAGTCACCAGTCCGTAGTCGTTGTGACCGTGAAAATCAAATTTTATATCGTTCCGCAGATGATACATCCAGTCCAGATACCGGATAAGTTCATCCGGAGTCAGGATGCCCAGGGTGTCGGCAAGCATGATCCTTTCGACCGGCAGTCCGTCGAGGCGGCTGAGCAGGCTGCTTACATAAGAGAAATTTTCCCGCATGCCGTTTGACCAGTCTTCCAGATAGAGATTGATTTTAAGTCCGGCAGATGCGGCAAGTTCGATCTCACGGCAGATGTCGTCGTAATGTTTCGCAGGAGTGCGCCGCAACTGGATACGGCAGTGACGCTCCGAGCCTTTGGCAAGCAGATTTATCACCCTGCCGCCAACGTTTCTGATCCATTGGCTGGATTTGCCGTTATCCACGAAACCGAGTATTTCTATGGCTTCAAGGCGTTCCCGGCGTTCTGCCCAGTTTATCACGGCGCGCACAGCCTCCTTTTCGCCTTCGGAAACTCCGGCAGAGGCGATTTCCATGCGGTCGACACGCAGACGGTCAAGCATGAGTCTTGCTATGGCAAGTTTTTCATCGGAGGAAAACGATACCCCCGGTGTCTGTTCTCCGTCACGCAACGTGGTATCCAGCACCTCTACGGTACTGTCGCTGTGAGTCTTTCTGTACATTTTTCAATCCGGAAAAATACGCTGTGATCCGTTCTGCCGGTCACTGCTTTGCGGAAACTTCAGCAAACAGGGAGTCGAACCGGTCGAAAGAAGCGGCAAGCTCATCAGCCGGAAGCAGTCCGGCATTGAGGAAATCCTGTTTGAGAAGTGAGGGATCTGCCGTGTTTTTCTGTTTCCTGCCGTTTGCACTGCCGGCAGCAAAGTTGCCGAGAATGGCAGCTTCAAGTTCAGCTGCAAGGGATAGCGGCTTTTCTTCAGGAACAGCAACAGCAGCTTCCAGAGCGGAGATGATGCGTTTGTGTTCATTCCGTGCGGCGGCAAGCTGTTTTTCCAGCTTTTCCGCTGCTCCGCTTTCGCCGCTGCGTACGGAAACGATGATTTTTGCAGCGGTACGCAGGCGGGGATATTTTTCCAGCACTGCATCATCGGGCAGGGGGGCGTTTTCATCATCAATGGCGGCTGCCAGCTGCATGGCAAGCGGCCGCAATCCGGTAAACAGACCGGCTTTTTCCTGTTTTCTTGCCGCATCGAATGCCCTGTTGAATTTGTCAAGCGCAGCGCGTTCGAGAGCGATCGTTGCCCGGCAGGAGAGGTTGCGGAACTCTTCTCTGATCTCTCTCACCCGTGCGGCAGAACCCAGCGGATCAGCTGTGAGTTTTTCCAGTTCGGCAAGGAGCGTGCGTGCTGAATTTTCTTTTTGCGAAAATTCATCTTTGAGAGCGTTGAAGAAATTGTTCATAGCTGCATCAAATCTGCGGCGCAGTTCAGGTTCAGCACGTCCTGCCGCCGGACTTTTCTGGAATTCCTCGCGCAGTTTCTTTGCCTCGCGGACACTGCCGGGAGCAAGATTTTCAGCGGCTTTGATAAGTGCCTCTTTGGCATCTGAAGCCTCTTTGAATTTGCGGTCGCGTTCTGCAAGCACGACACCTCTTGCGTTGAAAAATATGTCGGCGGATGCACGGAATTTTGAAAAAAGGTCATGTTCGGCAGTTCCTGCTCCGGGAAGTGCTTTCCACTGCTTCTGCATATCCTTGAATTCATTTGCCGCCGCCGCCCAGTCAGTCGAATTTGCCAGTTCCGCCGCCCGGTCGCAGAGTTTCTGTTTTTCCGCTGCGGCGATCTTCTGTTCCTGCCTGCGCCGTGAATAAAATTCATCGACTTTGTGCTGGAGTTCTCTGGTAAGTTCAAGATAGCGCGGATTGATCTCTTCGCTTTTTTCTTTGGGGACACTGCCGAGAGATTTCCATTTTTCGCGGATCTCCTGGAGCTGTTTTGAGACATTTATCATCTCTTTTTCCGGAAGCTGTGAAAGTTCTTCCAGTTTTTTGCAGAGATCAAGTTTGAGCGTGTAGCTTTCCCAGCGGGCAAGATCAAGTGTTTCGTAGTGTCTGGCCAGTTTAACCGCAGCCTGACGGTGAGCTTCAGAGTAGCGTTTTGCCGCAGCAGCGGGAACTTTCCCGAGTTTTGCGTATTCCTCTTCGATACGCGGTTTGTTTTCATGCAGAGGGGCTGCATCTTCAGCTTCGGCAAGAGCGGCAAGTTCAGCAGTAAGAGCATCTGCCTTTTCAGAGATGAGCCTCTCCTGTTCCGCCTCGGCGGCAAGTCTGTCGCGCAGTGGGATCAGTACGCTGAACGCCAGAGAAACGGCATCTGATGTATCTCTGTTGTTTTCAGCGAACCGCTGACATTTTTTCTCAAGCTGTTCGACTTCTTTGAGTGTGGCGAGTTCTCCGGCAGCGGCGAGAGACTCTATTTCAACTTTGATTTTTTTGAATTCCGCGTCACGTTTTGCGATATCCTCCGCCGCAAGAGCCAGAGATTTTACTGCTGAATCAAATTTTTTCCGGAGCAGTTCTTCAAATTCCGGCGGCAGATCTGTCACCTCATCAAATTTTGCTTTCAGCCGTTCACATTCCAGATCGATGTCGATATCCGGACGGCCTGCCAGAGCTTCCACCTCGCGGCAGACAGCTTCGCACTGATGAAGTTTTTCCTTCAAAGTTTCCGGAATCGTGCTGTCAGCATGTCCGGACATTTCGATGTTGTTCGTTTCGCTCATAAGTTTTTTCTGCACTAAATTTATAAAAATCCTGATTCTGCCGATCTCTGTCATTTCCGGAAAAACTGCACATTTTTCCATGCCATTTTCTTAATTATAACTCATCAACGCATATTTTGCAACATATTTTTCGTTTCAGGGCTTGAAATTTTCATAAAAATTGTTATATTCAGTCAAGTGCACCAATTCCGGTGCCGGAAAAATGGAGTTTTTCAGTTATGGCAAAACGTTCGTGCGAATTCAAGACAGAGGTAAGTCAACTGTTGAATATGATGATCCATTCATTGTATTCCAACCGTGACATCTTTCTTCGTGAACTTATCGCCAATGCCGCCGATGCCATAGACAAGGCGCGTTTTGAAAGTCTGACTGATCCCGCCCTCGTCCGTGACTGGAAGATCGCCATTTCCATCGACAAAGAGGCAAAGACCCTCACCGTGACCGATAACGGTATCGGTATGACCGAGCAGGAGGTCATCGACAACGTCGGTACCATTGCCAGAAGCGGCACCAAAGCCTTCCTCAAGATGCTTGAGGAGAAAGGAACCAGTGCAGCTGATATGCCGGAGATGATCGGTCAGTTCGGTGTCGGATTTTATTCTGCGTTCATGGTTGCCTCCAGAGTCGAATTGCGTACCAGACGTTCCGGTTCCGATGCACCGGCAGTCTGCTGGAGCAGTACCGGTGAAGGTTCTTTCGACATCGAATCCTGTGACCGTACCGAACCCGGTACCGAGATAAGGATGTTCCTCAAGGATGATGCCCTGATGTATCTGGAATCCTGGAAACTTACCACCATCATCCACAAATATTCTGATTATATCGAATATCCCATTACGGTTCCCGAAGTCAAGGTCGATGAAGACAAAAAGGAGACCGTTTCTGAAAAGGTCGTGAACTCACAGAAAGCCATCTGGCTCCGCAAGCCGTCGGAGATCACCGAAGATGAGTACAAGAGTTTCTACACCCACATTTCCAATTTTGCCGGAACCAGTTATCTCAAGCCGATACATGTTTCCGCCGAGGGTGTGAGTGAGTTCAAGGCATTGCTGTTCCTGCCCAAAGAGGCTCCGTTCAATCTGCTGATGCCGGATCTTCAGAAAAAGGGACTGCAGCTTTATGTCAAACGCGTGTTCATTACCGATGAATGCAAGCAGCTTATTCCGGATTATCTGCGTTTTGTGAGCGGTGTGGTGGATTCCAGTGATCTTCCGCTGAACGTCTCCCGCGAGATACTGCAGGATAATCCCCATATTGCCAAGATCGAAAAGACTATCACCACCAAGATCCTCGGCGAACTGAAGAAACTGCTTGAAAACGACCGTGACAACTACGATAAGTTCTTTGTTGAATTCGGCAAAGTCCTCAAAGAGGGACTTCATACTGATTTTGCCAATGCTGAAAAACTCAAAGATCTGGTGCTTTACGGTTCCATGAACACTCCGGCTGATAAAAAGATCACCCTTGCCGAGTATGTGAATGCCATGCCCGAAAGCCAGAAAGCGATCTATTACATCACCGGAGACAAGCGTGAATCTGTTGAATCCAATCCCGGTTTGGAATATTTCCGCAAGCAGGGATTTGATGTATTGTTCATGACTGATCCCATTGATGAGTGGGTGATGCAGTCGATGAACCAGTATCAGAAAAAGAATTTCGTTTCCATAACCAAGGATGGACTTGAGCTTGAAGGAGCTGAAGATTCGGTAAAAGCTGCGGCTGAAAAGTACGGCAAACTTCTTGAATATCTCAAGAAAGAATTGGAAGGAAATGTAAGTGAGGTCCGTTTCTCGGTTCGTCTGACCGACAGTCCCTGCTGCCTTGTCACCGAGGGCAGTGCGCTGGCTCCGCACATGGAAAGACTTTTCCGTGCGATGAATCAGGCGGTTCCTGAAAGCAAACGCATTCTTGAACTTAATCCGGATCATGCTCTGATCCCGGCTTTGAACGCAATGGTCGAAAAGGGTGAGGATGAGGATCTCAAAAAATATGCATCTGTTCTCTGGAATCAGGCTCTTCTTTCTGAAGGCAGTCCCATCAAGGACACTGCGGCGTTTGTGAAAAACGTCACCGAACTGATGCTCAAAGGCATCGGAATAAAGTAATTTGCCAAACCGGAGAGATGGTCGAGTGGTTTAAGGCAGCGGTCTTGAAAACCGCCGAGGCGCAAGTCTCCGAGGGTTCGAATCCCTCTCTCTCCGCCATTAAAAAAACACGCGCAACTTGAATAAGTTGCCCTTTTTTTATGGCTGCAAGAGAGGGATTTATGCAAAATGTTTGAAACCATTTTGCGGCATTTGCGTCAGCACATGCCTGAACCCTCTCCGTATGCCTCAACACCGTAATACAGTTTT
>JAZSGR010000071.1:0-11925 GCA_045532825.1 Victivallaceae bacterium
GATGCAGCGTGGAGCAAGGTCTTTTTTTTGCGCCGAGTACGGTGCGGGATCCGTCTTCGCCCTGCGGGACTGCGCCGTGACAAGGTGTACCGCTGAATCACATGCATGCGCCACCGCAGTTTGAACAACTTTCACAAAAAATGGAACAATAACTATTTTTTATATAAAAAACCGGAAAGCATTATTGATTTTGAAGAAAAAGTGTGTTATATTAACAGGACAGTAGAAATGATGTAACCGCTAAAGATATGGAAAGGGGGTGAAACAGTCATGGATACCGAAGTCAGCGTAAAAAAAGGTGAATTGATCGATCGCGCCCTGCGCCGTCTCAAAAAGAAACTGGATAAAGAGGGTACTCTCAAAGAGCTTCGCAATCGTCGTCACTACGAGAAACCCAGCGAAATCAAACGCCGCGAAGCCAAACAGCATCGCCATTGATCTTTGCAGAAAATTCCGGAAACCTTCAAAAGTTTCCGGAATTTTTTATAATGTCCGAAATTTTGTGAAAAATTTATATTTTATCCTTATTCAGATATATTTTTCTCAATTAAAATATATCACACAGCATGTTTTTTTCAAGCTCAAGAAACTGTTCTGTCTGCGATCGATGGATGCAGCGTGGAGCAAGGTCTTTTTTTTGCGCCGAGTACGGTGCGGGATCAGTCTTCGCCCTGCGGGACTGCGCCGTGACAAGGTGTACCGCTAAATCACATGCATGCGCCACCGCAGTTTGAACAACTTTCACAAAAAATGGGACAATAACGAATTTTTTATTCCTGCGATTGCAAAAAGAAGAACACTGCTTTAAAAGTCAAAGCAGATGCGCTTTCTTTTCAGGACATTAAATCGCTGTTTCCGTCAGCATTTTTTTATCCCCAGCCACCCGGCGACAGTATCGCCCATTATCGCGTTGCGAATCTCTGCAGACAATCCGAGTTTTGCGATTTTCTGCTCATAATAAAGTTTTCCGGAGTCCTGAGTATCCTGATGATCGATGTAACAATCGGAACCGAATACCAGTTTGCGGAAACACTCCTGATCCCGGAAAACTCCGATCTGCGGAGCCATACGTTCTGCGAGTTCCTCGGCAGACATTCCCTGCCAGCTGCCGTTACCGGCAAGGTCGCAATAGATATTCTTGTGAAATCTGGCAAGCAGCGATGCTTCGTGCCGCCAGTATACAGTTCCCATGTGAGCCAGCACTATATTGAGTTTCTGAAATGACCTTGCCGGACGGTCAAGGTTCATGGGATCCATATTCTTCACTACCGGTCTGCGCCACACGGTATCCATTTCACTTGCACGGAAGTTGCCGGTGTGGAACAGCATAGGCAATCCGAGCTTTTCACACTCCTCATAAAGCGGCATGTAGAGATCGTGATCGTAGGGATGATACGGATAAATACACTTTACGGCCCTGGCTCCGCGATCGACCAGCCGGTGAAGTTCACCGATATCGACGGGAGAATCCCACAGGTCGATTTTCACCATGGGGATCAGCCAATCTTTGTATTCATTGCAGTAGTCGATGACCGTGTCGTTGGGAACATAATCATGGCTGCCGTAACGCAAGCCGCCGGACACTACGGAAATACAGTTGTTCTTTTCACAGTTTGCAACAAAAGCACGGACTTTTTCCGGTTCTCCGTTATTGAAGTGAGCATGAAAATCGATCATTTCAAACGAATCTCCTGATTTTTATTTATCCATAAAGTTTGAAATATCGTCGCAAATCCAGTCTGAACCGTCTTTATAATCACTCAAAGTTTCAGACGGTGTTGCGACATTGCTTTTACCGAAACTGCCGTCTTCTCCGGGAGCGATCAGATCAAATCCGGTTTTGTTGAAAGCTCCGGGATATTTATAATAGATCTTTCCGCCCCAGCTGTCGGCAAAATTACCGCTGCCGTCAATGCTTTTTTTCAACTTTTCCTGATCCAGAGGTTTGATAAAAGCTTCAAATCCTTTATCAGTACCGCCTTTACTGTATTTTTTAGTGTCGAAAGTAATTGAATCTATTATGTCATTACTGTCTTTTGTTGCGGAAATCACCGTAAAAGATGCAGACACCGGATAATATCCGTTTTTGATTTTAAAGTTTTCCAATCCGGCAGAAATCTGCTGAAGAGTTGCCTCTGCTGCAGCGCGGCGGGAAGCGGTCATGGCATAACCGTATCCTGCAAACCCGATAACAGCCAGCAGAGATACCAGTGCGGTGACGACCAGTATTTCAACGAGAGTAAAAGAAAAACGTTTTTTCATAGCATATGCTCCTTGATAAAAAGTTGTTGAGGGAATATAATATACATTGAGCAATAATTCAAGGAAATTTCACATGCTTCTTGCAAAAAAAAACATACTGGTGACCGGCGGAGCCAAAAGAGTCGGAGCAGAAATCGTAAGACAGCTTGCACAAAGAGGTGCAAACGTAATAATACACTGCAATACTTCGCATGCAGAAGCGGCAGCATTGCTTGCAGAACTTCCGCATGGCGATCACAAAATGATCCGGGCGGATCTCGCTGTTCCCGGAGAGGCAGAAAAACTGTATATTGCTTCAGGCAAGCCGGATCTGATAGTCAACAATGCCTCGTTTTATTACCACAGCGGGATCTATGACCGGGAAACATCTGAAAAACTTTTCCGGATAAATCTGCACAGTCCGCTTGCATTGATGGAGCAGCTGGTGCAGAACCATCCGGCGGAAGGCGCAGTGGTAAACGTGCTGGATCAAGCTATACTGGGCAAAACGGAACAGAACAATGCCTATCTTGACAGCCGGAGAGAACTTATGGAGTCCACGCTGCGCTTCGCAAAGGAATACGGCAAACTTGCATTGCGGTTCAACGCAGTATGTCCTGGACCGATGCTGCCGCCGGCGGAACTGCCGTTATCCAAAATGGAAAAGACCATTGCAACACTGCCATTGCGGCGCAGGGTGGAACCTGCAGATCTGGCAAAAGCGGTGATTTTTCTGCTGGAATGCGACTCCGTCACCGGAGCGGTTCTGCCGGTCGATTGCGGTCAGCATCTGTGACTTTATTGGCAACCAGCGGAACGGTAAAATACGCGGCGTAAAAAATGACAGCGGCGACACCGGCAAAAATCCAGGCAACACTTACGCCAAGCCGCAGAACGGCTGCGGAAACAATGGCACCGGCAGCCATGTAAAAAGAATTGGCGACATTGTTTCCGGCAATGACCTTTGAGAGAACGTTTTTCTCTGCTGATTTCTGCATAAGAGCCTGGAGCGGCACCGACCAGATGCCGCCGCAGACTGCGATCATGAGCAGATCAAAAACCACACGGTAGAACACAAATTTTTTCAACAACACCGCAGTATCGACCAGTTCCGGCAGTGTCGGCAGATGCCAGGCAAGGTAAGCTATATCAAGGGTAAAGAGACCCATTCCGGCGATACAGAAAATATATGCTCCGGTAAGTTTTACAGCTCCTTTGAGCATCTTGTTTACGATCCCTGCCCCGATACCGATACCGACGGAAAAAAGTACGAAGAAAAAGGTGCATACAAATTCATTTCCGCCCAGTTTGAGTTTGGTAAACAGCGGCATCTGGGTGATATAAAGCGAACCGGCGAGCCAGAACACGGTTACCGAGTACACGCAGCGGCGGATGACAGGATGCCGCCATATCTCGCCTGCCATGATCTTCCACGTCTGACGGAAAATATTCCAGTCTATCCGCTGTTCCGGAACGGCGGCAGGTGCAGAGGGGATATGACGGGATGCTGCATATCCGAGAACAGCCATTGCAGTCAAAAGTATTCCGCAAAGGATATCTCCATGCGGAAGAGAAATGACCACGCCGCCGGAAACAACTCCGCAGAGAATGGCAAGATAGGTGCCGCCGCCGATCCAGACGTTTCCGGCAAGCAGTTCTTCATCTTTCAGATGAGTCGGCAGCAGTGCATACTTTGCCGGACTGAAAAATGTTGACTGCGCCCCCATAAAAAAAAGAATAACCAGCAGAAGCGGCAGAGATTTGAGATAAAATCCCAGGCATGCGATCAGCATAAGGATCACTTCCCACAGTTTTATCCAGCGGCAGTAGGGAGCTTTATCAAACTTGTCGGCAAGTTGTCCGGCAACAGCGGAAAAGAGAAAATAAGGCAGAATGAACAATCCGGCGGCGAGATTGGAGATACCGCCGATCTCACTGCTGTTTCTGCCAAGCTGATAAGTCACCATTATCAGCATGGCATTTTTCAGAAAATTATCATTAACAGCTCCGAAAAACTGCGCCGTAAACAATGGAAGAAAACGTTTGCTTAATAAAAAACTCATAATAACTCATCCGATAAAACGTAAAAAATTCTCTCTGCATGTATTTTCCCATTGAGGAACTCCGGAAAATTGCTCTGCCTCACGGTAAATATCGGTTATATTCATTTGACTGTCATCGGTTTCAAGACCGATATTGTTCAATCCCCGGCATTTCAGCAAGCTGCAATGCTCGCGCCACGCGCCCGGAGCAAACGAAACGAAACGTCCGAGTTCAAGATGATGAAGCAGTTTTGCCTCACTGCCGCGAAAGCCGTGGACCAGAACTCTGCCGGAAAAATTTTTCAGTTCTCCATCAAGTTCCGAATCACACCTGACAGCATGTATCACCACCGGCTTGGAGGCTTTTTCTGCGGCGGCAAGCAGAAATGCAAGATATTTGCGCTGGACATCAAGAGCCGGACCTCTCAAACGGTCAAGTCCGATCTCGCCGAGAGCATCGGCATCACGCAGTCCGGATAAAAAATTTTCATCAGGTTCGGCAAAGGTTTCCGGCAGATGCCATGGATGGACCTCCACGCTCCAGTAAGTGCAGTCATCCGGTTTTACCGGAGCGGAAACCAGTGCATTTTTTCCGGAAAAATGAGTGTGAAAATCAAAACACAAAGTCAGATGCTCTTTCCAAGTTTATCCAGTTCCCTGTGAAAATACCGTTGAGCATGACAGACAGCCAGACTCAAGGCATCCGTACTGTCAAGAGGAATATCATTCACATCGATTTTAAGTTCAGCCGCAAGCAGATAAGCCACCTGTTCCTTGGTTGCACCGCCGCTGCCGACCGCTGCGCGCTTGGCAACACTGGGCATATAGGAATAAGCAGGAACTCCGCGCACGGCAAGGGCGGCAAGGATAGCGCCGCGCGCCATTCCGAGAATAATGGCAGTTTTTGAATTGCGTCCGACAAAAGGTTCTTCCATAGCGGCGCAATCAGGGGAATAAAGATCTATAAGCTCATTGACTCCGCCGTAAAGACGGCGGAGACACTCCGAGTGCGGCATGGTCTTTTTGTTTTCGATCACGCCGCAGTCGATTATTTCGTATTGACTGGGTCCTTCGGCACGCACCACGCCGTAGCCTGTGGTGCGTATCGCAGGATCCAGACCGAAGATTATCATCCGCGCACCGCCTCAAAAGCCGCGGCTGCTTTGAGCAGACGGTTTTCGGCAAGTTCGGGAGCCAGGAACTGGATACCGACCGGCATACCGGTGGCATCATCGATCCCGGCGGGAACACTGATCCCGCACTGACCGCCCAGGTTGAGAGCGATGGTAAAGATGTCAGAGAGATACATCTGAAGCGGATCGCTCTTTTCACCGAACTTGAACGCAGGTGCCGGAGTCACCGGAGTAAGCAGAAGATCGCACTGTTTGTACGCTTCGGCAAAATCCCGGCGGATAAGGGTACGCACTTTCTGAGCCTTGAGGTAATAGGCATCGTAATAACCGCTGGAAAGCACATAAGTTCCCAGCAGGATACGGCGGATGACCTCTGAACCGAATCCGGCTCCGCGGCTCTTGAAGTAGGTGTCGATCAGATCAGCTCCGTCAATGCGTTTACCGTAACGGACTGCATCAAAACGGGCAAGGTTGGCACTTGCTTCAGCAGTAGCGATGATGTAGTATACCGCGACTGCATATTTCGTATGCGGCAGGGAAACCTCGGTGATTTTTCCGCCCATGGCTTTGACCTGCTCAATGGCAGACTCCATGGTTTTGGCAACACCGGGAGCGAGGGTACCGGAAAAATATTCTTTCGGCAGACCGAAAGTCAGTCCGGCAAGACTCTTGCCGTTCGCACCTTCAAGTGCAGCAGCGGCAGCTCCCCCGGATGCTATCGGCAGACAGGTGGAATCCCTGGGATCCGCACCGGCAATGGTATCAAGGATGATACCGGAGTCGATAACATCTTTTGAAAGCGGTCCGATCTGATCCAGACTGGAAGCGAAAGCAACCAGCCCGTAGCGGGACACTCTGCCATAGGTGGGTTTCAGACCGACCACGCCGCAGAATGCTGCGGGCTGACGGATGGAACCGCCGGTATCGGAACCGAGAGTCACCGGCACGAAGTCAGCAGCAACTGCCGCCGCACTGCCGCCGGATGAACCGCCGGGAACACGGGTGATGTCACGGGGATTGGCAGTCTTGCCGAATGCACTGTTTTCACAGCTTGACCCCATGGCGAACTCATCCATATTCAATCTGCCGAAAGGAATAAATCCTTTGGCGCGCAGATTGGCGACAGCGGTCGCATCATACGGAGACACCACATTTTCCAGAAGTTTTGATGCGCAGCTTACCGTAGCATCTTTAACAGCGATATTATCCTTGATACCGACAGGTATACCGTCGTATTCACTCAACGCTCTGCCATTGACACGGCGTTCATCGGAGTCTTTTGCATCACGGAGTATGCCTTCAGCATCGACTTTCAGAAAAGCATGGATCTTATCATCATTTTTACTGACAGCCTCCAGACAGTCCTTCGCGATATCGACGGCGCTCCACTTTTTTTCAGCGAGTCCGGCAGCCAGGGCATGCACGGTCATCTTATTGAGATCAGCCATTTCAGTTACTCTCCTCTCCCGGCAGCACCTTGGATACTTTCACCAGGCAGCCGTTGACAAGATCAGGAGCATTTTTCAGCATGGCATCGCGCAAACCGGAGTCGACCGCCTGATCCTCGCGCCAGACATTGGAGAGAGCCGCCGCATGTGCGGTCGGCTCAACTCCGGTTACATCGACCTCGTTCAGCTCGGCAATATAGTCCACGATACTCGAGAGATCTTTCTCGATCGCGGCAAACTTTTCTGCCGGCAGTTCAAGACGTGCGAGCTGCGCAACGTATTTTACATTGATATCGGGATTTGCCATTTTTTACCTTACTTTTTCTCAAGAGCGAGGGTGCAGGTGCAGAGGTCGCAGACTTCAGAGGGACCGAAGTACTGGATCGGTCCGGGATAGACGAACGCGGTGGCGACTGCCCACTCGTCACGGACTGAAGCGTAGTATTTGAACGGTGCGCCTTCCAGCTCGACCAGAGCCTTGCGGATGACCGGCTTATCGGCACCGTGACGGCGTTCCATGTTCATCATCATGGTGATCGGAATACCGCCTGCGATCCACCGGGAAGCCGGAGCGGTGGTGTTGCGGACGTTTGCCATGTAACCGGTGCATCCGGCACCGATCAGAGCGGCGGCGGAGTAACCGAGGCTGTAGCAGTAGTCGGCATCGTAGTTGGAGGGAGCGGCGCAGCGTCCTTCGTAACCGAAGAAGTGGACCTGGGTGGCGAATTTGCCGCAGTAGGTTCCGGCAGCCTTCATCTCTTTGAGACGGACACCGACCATTTCGGCGAGCATCTTTTCAGTTTCAATCAGAGAAACCTGAACGTTGCCGTGGGGATCGCGGTCATTGCAGAGCTGCTTCCGGATTCCGTCGGGCAGAGATTTGAAGACCTTGGCACTGTCTCCGGCAAGTTTGCCTGCGACATAAGCGGCTTTGGCACCGGCATCCATGGGTTCGAGGACGGCGGCATCGGCAGCCATAAGCTCGTTCAGCTCGGCGATCAGGACTTTGATCTCGGGGATGAACTCGATCAGACCTTCGGGGATGAGAGCAATACCGAAATTGTTTTTGTTTTCAGCACGGGCGGCGACCACTTTGGCGATCTGTTCGACAATATCGCCGAGAGTCATCTTTTTGGCAGCGACTTCTTCGGAGATGATCGCGATATTGGGCTGGGTCTGCAGAGCACACTCAAGAGCGATGTGAGAAGCGGAACGGCCCATGAGTTTGACAAAGTGCCAGTATTTCTTGGCAGAGTTGGCATCGCGGCAGAGGTTGCCGATCAGCTCACTGTAAACACGGCAGGCGGTATCGAAACCGAAAGAAGCCTCGATCCACTCATTCTTGAGGTCGCCGTCGATGGTCTTGGGACAGCCGATGACGCGGATACCGTAGTTGTTGCTCTTGAAATACTCGGCAAGCACGCAGGCATTGGTGTTGGAGTCGTCACCGCCGATGATGACCAGAGCATTGATACCAAGAGCTTCGCAATGTTTGCGGACCAGTTCAAACTGTTCTTCAGTTTCCAGTTTGGTACGACCGGAACCGATCATATCAAATCCGCCGGTGTTGCGGTAGGCATCGATGATATCGGAAGTAAGTTCCATGTATTCATTCTTGACCAGACCATCGGGTCCTTTGAGGAAACCGATCAGGCGGCTGGCGGGGTTCAGGGATTTGATACCGTCGAAGATACCGGCGATGACGTTGTGTCCGCCGGGGGCCTGACCGCCGGAAAGGATGACACCGACAGTGACAGCGGGCATATCGGCTTTGCCGTCAGCGGCTTCAAAAGTGAGTACCGGACTGCCGAAAGTAGCTTTGAAAAGTCCTTTGATCGCCTCGACATCACCGGCAGCGGTGGTGGGGGCTCCGGCACAGATCTTGACAGCGGCACCTTTGGCAAGGGCGGGCGGAAGTTTCGGCTGATAGGCAGCACGGGCTTTCTGAAGTGCAGAAATACGACTCATGATTCTGATCCTTTTTTTATTTATAAGTTATGGGTCACTATCCAACAAATATCCGCTTCCGCAAAACGGAACGGAACAAAACTGTGAAAAAATCACACAGCGGAACGATTTTTTTTAAAAATTGCTGCGCCGGAGGTAATTAAAAAAGTCATCCACAAAAAATCAAAGATACAGCTGCAAAGAGTTGTAAAAGGTAATTTGAAACTGCTGCCAAAGGCGGCAACAGCCGACAAACGCCCCTTTTGCAAATCAAAGCAGATGCGCTTTGGGATTTTTGAGGTCTTTTGAAATTGCCTCAAGAGGTAATTGAAAAAGTCATTCAAAAAAAATCAAAGATGCAGCTGCAAAGAGTTGTAAAAGGTAATTTGAGGCTGCTGCCCAAGGCGGCAACAGCCGAAAATGCTCCTTTTGCAAATCAAAGCAGATGCGCTTTTGGATTTTTGAGGACTTTTGAAATTGCCTCTATATATAAAATACTCTCACTATTGTGATTTATCAAGGTGGAAAAACACTCTTTAAGAAGTTATATTACAACAAATAAAGGAAAGATGAACAAAAAATGAACAGATTTTGCCATTTTATCAGGTCTGCCGCCGTGGTATTGATGCTTTCCGGATGTGTTTCCACTCCGGAACCGGAGCTGCCGGAGCGCAGTGCCGCAGATGAAAAAGATTATATCAATGCAAGTGTCATGGTGCAGGTGATGAATATTCTGAACCGGCACTACATCGATGAAAAGAAGGTGACGGCCGACCAGCTTTTTGAAGCGGCACTCAAAGGCATGGTATCATCGCTTGACCCGTATTCCGGCTATGAGCCGCCGAAGGACTTCAGGCAGCTTGACAGTAAACGCACCGGGGAACTTACCGGTATCGGTATAAACATAATAAAACCGCCTTCAAAATATCTTTATGTTCTTGATGTCATCCCCGGCTCACCGGCAGCGGCGGCGAAGATCATGCCGGGAGATAACATCAAAAGCATCAACGGCAAAGATCTGCGTAAACTGAATCTGTTCCAGTGTCAGCAGCTGCTTCAGGGACCTGCAGGTTCCAGAGTCACTGTCGATACCGTTTCCGGCGGAAAAATCATCAGGAAGACACTTATCAGAAAAAAAGTCATAAATCCGTCAGTAAATGCCGTAAAGGTGATAAACAGCCATATCGGATACATAAGGATAGCCTCATTTACTCCGCATACGCCGCTTGAATTCATGAAAGCGGTGAAAAAACTCAAAAAAGAGGAGATCGACGGTCTTATCATCGATCTGCGGAACAATACAGGCGGACATGTGAAGGCGGCAACCGAAACTCTCTCACAGCTGCTTGCGCCGGGAACGGTACTCTTCACAGCCTCAAGAAGAAATTCAAAAAAAACTGAAACTCTGCGGAGCAGAAAATACCGGAACGTCACAGCTGACACCCAAACTCCGGTGGTGCTGCTGGTCAACAACTTCACCGCCAGCAGTGCGGAGCTGTTTTCCGGAGCGATGCGCGATCACAAACGTGCTCAAACAGTCGGCAGCCGTACATTCGGCAAGGGAACTCTGCTCAACGTCATCCGCCTGGCAAATGGCGGAGCTTTGCGTTTTTCAAGCGGAAAATATAAAACTCCGGCAGGAACGGAAATAGAGGGCAAAGGATTGATGCCGGAACACCGCATCCAGCTTTCTCTCAAAGAAATGCAGCAGCTTGCCATGCAGGGCAGACGTTTTCCCGGAGTGATAAAGCCTGAAATAAAAAATGCTTTGACCGACAGGCAGCTTGAAAAAGCGGTGGAACTGCTGACATCTGATGAAGAAGACTCTTTTTTCACGGAAGAGGAAAACGATGAAATTTGAAGTCTGGCCCGGTCCGATGGAGGGAGTATCACGTCCGGAATTTGTGCGTGCGGTAAATCATCTGCATCTGGTTTCCAGGTGGATGACTCCGTTTCTGCGGGTAAGCGACAGCTGTTACAAGTCGAAAAAGATAAAAGAATTTCTTGCGCCTTATCTTGAAAGCGGACTGCCGGTAATGGCGCAGATCATGGGTAACAAGCCTGAAATACTTGCTGAACTTGCGGTAAAATGCATGGAGTCCGGAGCCTGCGGGATCAATATAAACTGCGGTTGTCCGAGCAGACGGGTGATTTCCGGACTTGCCGGAGGCGGAATGCTGAAAGACCGTGAAAATATGTTGAAAGCGGTTCGGGAAATCCGGAAAGCTCTGGGAGAAAAAACTCCGTTTTCGGTCAAAATGCGCAGCGGTTTTTCCGATCCGGAAGAAATGCCGGTTCTGCTGCCGGAGCTTGCCGCTGCCGGAGCTGATAAATTTTTCATACACTACCGGACTGTTCAGGAACAATATGCAGCTGTGCCCGGCAGACTGGAGCGTTTCATCACTGCGGTCACCGCCGCATCCCCCCTGCCCGTCATCATCAACGGAGACATATCCAGTGTTTCAGAAGGCTGTGATCTTATTGCCAGGACCGGTGCCGCCGGAGTCATGATCGCACGTTCATTCATGCACGATCCCTGGCTGCTTGCGCGTTTTGCTGATCCGGCATCGCCCGATCCGGAAACCGGCAGAAAGGTTTTCTTTGAAACTCTTGAAAACTTCAACATTTCCGGCGGCAACCGCATTGAACTTGCAAAAATGATCTGGGGCGCAGACTCCGGTATTTTCAGGGATATGCTTTCATCACACCGTTGATACGGCACATGCTGTATGACCGCAACTACGTGGCGGCGGTTTAAAGAACTATGAAAACTATGAAAACTATGAAAACTATGAGAGCTCTGCGCCGCCAAGATAAGCCGTGCAGGTAAAAAATCGCGCAGTCAGTACCCAAACGGCATATCTGCGCGGCGCACTGCAATACCGGCAAGGTATGACAGCTTTTCCGCCGCCTGGGCTAGCATACCTGATCGGTTATGCACCAATGCAGTATGACCGCTGCGGTATGACAGCCGCTTGGGGGCGGCGGTTTGATGAGAGTTATGGGAATAATGGGAACTATGAGATTTATGAGATCTCTGCGCCGCCGAAATTAGCCGTGTGGGTGAAAATGCGCGCGGTCAGTACCCTGACGGCAAAAAAAGCGCGGCGCACC
>JAZSGR010000225.1:0-17470 GCA_045532825.1 Victivallaceae bacterium
GATGCAGCGTGGAGCAAGGTCTTTTTTTTGCGCCGAGTACGGTGCGGGATCCGTCTTCGCCCTGCGGGACTGCGCCGTGACAAGGTGTACCGCTGAATCACATGCATGCGCCACCGCAGTTTGAACAACTTTCACAAAAAAATGGGACAATAACCATTGTTTGAAACTCCGCAAATAAAAAATGACAGAAAGTCCGGAAATATTTTTCCCGCAACTTTCTGCCATCAGTTTTTTTATCGTTACAGATCCAATCCGGTTTCCGGAGCAAGCTTCATGACGATATTCATACATTCGACCGCTGCGCCTGAAGCACCTTTGCCGAGATTATCATACCTGGCAAGCAGCAGGATACGGTCTTCGTTGCCTTCGACCATGATCTGCATGGAGTCTTTGCCGCTCATGCCGTTACCGGAAAGCAATCCGCCTTCGGTGGCATTTTCAGCATAGTAAACCATTTTGCTGTTATACAGCTCGCGGTAAACCTTACGGATATCCTCAACCGAAGCGTTTCCGGTCAACTGGGCTTTGAAAAGCGGAACAGTAACCAGCATACCGCTGTAATAATCAGCCACTATCGGCGAAAATACAGGAGCTGCGGCGCAGCCGGTGATCTTCACCATCTCTTTCAAGTGTTTATGCTGCTGGGTCAAACCGTACTGACGCGGCGCATCAAAAAGCTGCGGACGAGCCGGATCTTCATATTCCGCGATCATTTTTTTACCGCCGCCGCTGAATCCGGTCAGAGAATGGCAGGTAAGCAGAGTGCCGGCAGAAAGGATCCCCGCATCGATAAGCGGTTTGACCAGAGCGATAAATCCGCTGGCATGACATCCGGGGACGGCAATGCGTTTGGAGTTTGCCACTTTACGGAAAAACTCAGGAGAAAGTTCCGGAAATCCATAAGCCCAGTCATCCAGAGTCCGGTGTGCAGTCGAGGTATCCAGAACCACCACATCGGGATTTTCGATCATCGCCACCGCTTCGCGCGAAGCATCATCCGGCAGACAAAGAAATGCGATGTCACAGCTGTTGAGCATCTTCCTGCGGCAATCGGGATTTTTGCGGTCCTCTTCAGAAAGAGTCATCAACTCGATATCATTTCTGAGCTGGAGCCTGTCGTAGATACGAAGTCCGGTAGTACCGGCCTTCCCGTCAATGAATACTTTTGTTGTCATTTTTTCCATCTTTGGTTAGTTAAATTCGGCATTACGCCATGGAATCACAGGAGACTTCGATCCTGTCAAGTCATATAGTATACTGCACGTTTGCTGTTTTCGCAAATGAAAAACATTATTTTTATGCAAAAAACACTACTGTCCGGTAAAAATTACCGGAGTTAATTGAAATTGTCGGGACTTGTTATATATTAAAAACGACCAAATCCTTAATATTTAACATGAAAGCCCCGAACGATGTGTTACAATAGCATCTGGTCTCAATTTTTCAACTTCATTTTCCGCTGTCGTTCTGAAAAATTTTAAAATAGTCTGTCGACGCATTGTGAGAAAATTGTCCCGAAACAGAAAAATCAAATTGAAACAGCCGGAAATCTTATTTTCGGTCAAGGCTCCGTTTCTTTCATGCCGTGAAGATAACTTTCACCGGCAAGTCTGAAACGGAGTTTTTCTGTTTCAGGCAAGCGGTTCTTTCAGGAATATTTCCACGACCGGAACCACATCATCCGGTTTCTGCACCGGCAGTTTCAAAGAGATGTTTCCGTCAGATGTCGGCGCTTTGAAAGTGGCAGCGGCTGAAGCCTCATCCCAATGTATTTCACTCATGTCATGCAGCAGCTGGGCGTATTTGACTTTGCCGCCCAGTCCCTGCAGTTCGAGAAAACGGAAAGGCCAGGAATAAATATGCAGGTAAAGACGCTTGGTTTCCGGGTTCCAGGTGTAACGGCAGCCGTCAGGCGCAGTCAAGCCGGGAGCCGCTCCGCAGCCGTAAATGGACTTGCTGTTGTATTTCATCCATTTGGCAAAATATCCCAGTCCCTTTTCTGCGCGGTCATCCAGGAAGCCGCGTGCAGTGGGACCTACATTCATGAGCAGATTGCCGTCACGGGAAACGTGGTCGACCAGCATTTTGATGCACTGTTCTTCATTTTTCCATGTGGTTTCATCCCGGTGGTAGCCCCAGGAACCGGAAAATGTCTGGCAGCCTTCCCAGGCCACCGGGTTGCCGTCATCATCCTGCATCGCTTTGCCGGGAGTGTACTGTTCCGGAGTTACGATGTCTCCTGATCCGGGCAGATCGAGGCGGTTGTCGATGATGATATGAGGCTGAAGTGCACGGATGGTTTTCAGAAGTTCTTCAGATTCCCAGTGGTCATGTCCTTTGCCGAGGGTGATGTCTTCAGGATGCTCTGCATCAGGATAAGAGAAGTCAAACCATAAAATGTCGATCTTGCCGTAATTTGTGAGAAGTTCTGTCACCTGATCGCGCATGTATTTGGCGTACCGGCGCATGTCTCTGCCTTCGTTATGTTTTTTGAAGCATTCTTCAGAAAGATTGCGGTAAGGTCCGTTTCTTCTGTCGATGACAAAATCCGGATGATTCCAGTCGATGAGAGAATAATAGATTCCGACTTTGAGACCCTCTGCGCGGAATGCATCGATAACTTCGCGCAGCAGATCGCGTCCTGCCGGAGTATTGGTCGCTTTGTAATCAGTGTATTTACTGTCAAACAGACAGAAGCCTTCATGGTGCTTGGCAGTGATAACAAAATATTTCATTCCGGCGGCTTTGGCGGATTTTGCCCATTTTTCCGGCTCAAAGAGATCCGGATCGAAAATATCGAAATAGATCTTGTAATCTTCGTCGGTGATTTCTTCAAAATGACGGATCCATTCGTGCCGTGCGGGCAGAGCATACAGCCCCCAGTGAATGAACATTCCAAAACGCGCTTTTTTGAACCAGGAGATGTCGCCATGAGGATATTTTGCCATAATAAATTCCTTTTTTTTGACCTTTGTCAGATTTCTTCTATAAGCCATAGAGCCGCTTGTCCTGAAGCGGCAGCTATATGCAGTTTTCCGTTTTCAATGTGGCATGGGATCTCTTGCAGATTTCTGTCTGCATCCAGTATCTTCACCCGGAAGTTTCTGTCTCCGGTATTGAGCACGATCTTGTCGGTTTCAGCATAAAAATCCGAGATGAGGACCGCTGCTTTGCCGGAGCTGTCTCTGCCGGCAAGAACATACAGTCTGTCGGATGTTCCGGTCACCGGGATGCGTTCAGGATGACGGTTCATCGCCGCCAGCGCCAGGAAGGCGTAATAAATACGGTTCTTTTCGCCCCAGGGATACCATGCACTGAAAGTGCCGCCTCTGCCGATAGTGTAGTAATTAGCCATATCAAGCGGCGTATCCTGCCAGGCGGTTATCACTGCTGCGGCATGAACGGCACACTGGATCGTGGAAAGTCCGCCGTCATACATGAATTTGCTGTCCCACTTTTCGACATAGTGCCATTCATTGAGATGCAGCTCCGTCTCTGTAAAACCGTATGAATCCAGGAGTGCTCTTGCGGTGAAGGGTTCTGTGTTCATACCGAAGGGATTGCTTCTGCTGCCGTAGCTGTGCCACGAAAAGAAGTCAAGCGGAACATTATGATCACGGCATCCGGCAAGAAATTTATCTATGAATTTATTGTCACCGGCGCCGGTGGTCGGGTTGATCTTCCAGAAACCGGCTCCGCCTGTTTTAAGTTCGGGAAATTCCGCTTTGATCGCACTTGCCGCGGTCCGGTAGAGTTCAAAAAATTCTTCAGCCGTGCCGTTCCACATGTGGGAGGATTTGGGCGCAAAGCAGCGGCAGTCATCCGGCTCGTTCCAGATCTCCCAGTAACGGATACCGGCGTGCATGCCGTTTGCCCAGCCGGCATTGTAGTGGCGGATGATATGCAGACAGATCTGAGTCCACTTTTTGAAATCCTTCGGCGGAAAAGCATAATAATGCGGCAGGCAATGCTCTATCGAAGTTCCCAGACGGTACATGATCGGACAACCGTCTTCGACCATGCGCCGGATATATTCATCGGTCTGATCGAAATAGTAGTTATCCGGATCCTCCGGATCGGCATTCCAGTTGCCGAAGATCTGGTGTACATCCACAAGCCGCATTCCGGTATTGGTAAGCGGAGCATCGTGAAGACGGGTGAGCGGGATCTCAAGAAGTTTGTAGTCTTTTCTCTGCTCAGGATCCTCCGGCTTCAGGCAGGGACCGAGATTGCCGCCGTTCAACGGACGGATCTTTCCGGCAGTGCCGCTGTAATCCAAGGTGATTTCTGTTATCATGGTCTATTTTACTTTCAGAACGATCGAACCGCAGGGCGCAAGAATGACCTTGCCGCCGCGTTTGTACTTCCATGCGCTGTCGAAGAAATCTGACAGCTCGCCTTTGCCGGGAAGATCCAGCAAGACAGTTCCGGAGTTTTTTGAAGACAGGTTCACTGCCAGCAGACAGCCCACGGTGCCGTTGTGATAGTATTTGTAAAGAATATCATCATCAGCTTTCAGTTTGAGGGCGTTTTCTTCTGCTCCAAAGAGGAAATCGGCAAGTTTCACAGCGTGATTGCTGATCAGGCGGACCGTTGACTGCGCATAAGGATGTGTTGTAAGAGTTTGAAGTCCGTGACTGAAGTAGGAAAAGATCTGTAAACTTCTTGTTCCGTTGATGAAACTGGTAATGAAGCTGCCGTACATGTTGTCATGGGTGGGAAATTCAGTTGTTCCGAATTGAAAATTCTGCAGATAAGCTGCCAGATGAGCATCCGGTCTCCACTTCATCATTTCCTGATTGTAGACCTGCCAGTATTTCAAGTCGGAGTGCGGGAACGGATAGAAGTCAAATGAGGCGATGTCAGTATATTTCAGATACTTTCCGAAAGAGTGACGGACGCAGAGATTGACGCTTACCGGATGATTTTTATCCACCTTTTTTACAGCTTTATACATTTTTGCGATCGCTTCCGGAGGACATTTCCGGGGTTCCGGTTCGTCGTAATAGTAAGAAAACAGAGCCGGATGACGGCGGATGTTTTCGTAAACCATCGCACACAGTTCCGGATCGGGAACGCCCTTTCTGGCGATACCGCTTCCCATGTGCAAAGATGCGGAACCGTACATGTTGTTTTTCAGACAGAAGTCCAGCTGTTTTTTGTAACTTTCTGTATAGAATCTGACTGCCTGTTTCAGGTATTCTTTGCGCGGAAGTTTGCGGTAGTCCGGGGCCTTGCCGTAGGAGATCAGCGACAGCGTATTGATACCGAAATGCTTTTTGGCAAGTGCGATCAATTCCGGAGCATTCGGGAATTCCGTGACATCAGGGCTCATAAAAACATAAGGAAATCCGCTGAGTTTGATCCAGAGAAACGGTTTCCCGTTGACCAGCAGTTCCCTTTTGCGGGGAGAGGTGGAAACTGTTTCAACAGGACGCAGTTTTTCTGTTTTTACCGACGGATGACGGTAAATGAATGTTTCTGCCGAACAGAGAGTTTTTCCGTCTTTTTCCGCCGTGACGGTCAGGCGGTATTTCCCTTCCGGCAGTTTGGTGACCGGGAAGGGAAACGATATTTTTGCCGCTGCTTTGGCGGTATTCCGGAGAAAAACCTTTCCGGCACGCTCCAGTTTGAAGGAAACTGAGGCTGCCGCCGGGATCAGCATGTTGCAGCCGATGACCAGCGGATTATCTTTTTCAGTGATTTCTCGCCAGGCGACCTGTTTGCATTTTTTGCCTTTTACGCTATATTGATAGGCCTCACTTGTTTTCATGTCAGTAAAAGTCGAAAACAGGGAATTGGGATAAATTTTAAGTGCAGGCTTTGTTTCCCGGATCTCTTTAAGCTCCAACTTATCCCACCATGCCTTGCCGACACCGTTGTTTTTGACATGGAATGCTATACCGATACCGTAAGTGTTTTTGTAGGTACGGAACTCTTTTTCACAGAGAGTCCATTTATCCATATTGCATGCAAGCTGAGTCCAGCCGCTGTCCAGATAGCTTGAAGGCGCAAGTTCATCCGCTTTGCGGCTTTGGATGAAACGGAAAAGCACATGTCCGACCGGGATCGTGTTGCGGGAATAAAAACGTATCACATAACGCGTATCCGGTTTTACCGGAATAACAGTTCTGCTTTTGGCTTCGTATTCCTCATTTGAGTCACCGCTTTGTTCCATGCAGTATCTGCCGTCAGCCGGAGATGCTGTCGATACTTTGTAGTTTCCTGAAAAACCGTCAAAGACCGAACCGTCTGAACTTTTTTCCAGCAGATCTTCCGGTTTGAACCGCAGTTTTTTCTGTTCCGCTTCTGCTTTTTTTGCCCGCCGGTCATCCTTGATAAAAGCCATGGAACGGATCTCAAGAGAGCCTTTATTCCCGAACGGATCAAAGCGGAATTTCCGGATGCCGGAGGCATTTTTCCAGTGTTTGAACGGAATGATATTGGCAGATGTAAGCGGTATTTCTTTTTTGTGCCATTGACCGTCACAGATGTAGCTGCCGAGATTGATGTATGCTCCGGAAAGTGATTTGTCTTTGTTCCTGAGAAAGTAGATCCTGCCCTGATTGCCGGAAATTATTTTTTCCGGAACCCGGTACTCCATGACAAACAAATCGTAATCTGCGGGTTTTATCGCAATTTTATCCAGCTGGAAACAGGGATCGTTTTTTTGGGATTTTATGACCAGTATGCCGTTTTTGCGTGCCAGAGTCATCCGCACGGCTCTGCCCCAGGCTCCGAAGTTATTGCCTGCATCCCATCTCAGTTGTTCAGCACCGGAAAGAAGGGCTGCGGCTGATAAAATAATACTGGAAATGATTCGTTTCATCTTAGGCTCCTTTTTAAATATCACGGTTTCGGACGGTTATGCAGCACACATGTATCCATGATATGCGGATTCATGTAATTATAGAGACCGGCTTTTGTGAATTTACCTTCTCCGTCGAAAAGCGCCCCCAGTCCGAGAGTGGAAACATGACCGCCGAGATGAACGGCATTGACCATTTTGCTATGGACGGCACCAAGTACGGCGTTGGCAGTCAGATTGAACGGATAGAAAAATTTATTATACGAATGGAACGCATAAACTTCTGCCGTTTTGGAAATTCCCCGATGATTCTTGTAATTTACCACATCCATGACAAAAATACAATTTGCGGCATTTGGATAGCGCATGAGCGCACTGAGCTTGCTCAATCTGTTCATGCTGGATTTACCGGGATTTTCTGCGTGATTTTTGCCGAAAGTTCCGATGTTCAAGCCGTAGGACATCTCAAAACAGACATCTGCTCCGGTATCCCATTTTGAGACCGGATTTGCCGGACATGTCAGCGGAGTCGTCTTCATTTTGCCTGCATATTCCCGGAGATGGGCAAACCACCATTTTGCAGAAGTGAAACTGCCCAGAGCATATTCATCATTCGCATCCATATACAGCACATGAAAATAACCGATCTGCTTGAGATTGCTTTTGCAGTTGATCGTAACTGCCCGCATCCTTGCCTGCTGCAGTGCAGGCATCAGCATCGCCGCCAATATCGCAATAATAGCAATAACAACCAATAGCTCGATCAGCGTGAACGCTGATCGAATGAAGCACGGCTCCGCCGTGTGAAGCGCAGCGTTGCTGCATGAAGCGTTTGCCTGCGTCATACATGAAGCACTTGCTTTGCAAGTATGATGCGACGTATTTTTGTGATCGGCACTCTCCGTATGTTTCCGTACACATCCGTACTGATCCGTACAAATAAAGCCTCTGAAAAAATCACGGCAGTGTTGTGAAGTGACCACCAGGAGTTCAATCAGCGTAAATGCTGATGAAAAGCGAGATTTTTTGCGCTGAGTGCTTCGGTCCGCAATAAGTTCCAACTGCGGAAAAGATGATGCCGATGATCTTTTTTTCATTTTTGTTGTTCTCCTTTGCTTATATGGTTACATTTTGTGTACTTTCTCTGATTATGATTTTCCCGGTCATGGGTTCGTGTTTCGGAGCAGGTTTGTTTTCGAGCATTGAAATGATGTACTGCATGTGCAGTATACCGGATTCAAAGTAAGGTTCATCCACTGTTGTCAGGGCGGGGGATGAAAATTGTCCTGCATTGATATTGCCGAAACCTGCGACTCCGAACGCTTCCGGAACGCGGAGGTTCCGTTTATATGCTGCTTGAAGCAGACGGCATGCGAGGAAGTCATCGCCGCAGAAAAAGGCATCCGGTCTCATATCGATCATTTCATCCGGAGAGACATCATTGTGATTGAAAAATTCTGCATGGAGCTGATATTTTTCCATGATTTCCCTGTATCCGGCTTCGCGCTGCGGCATTTGCCGGTAATTTCCCCCGTAACAGATGATTTTTCTGTAACCGCACTGCACCAGATATTCAGTCATTGCAGCCGCGCTTCCCTGCTGATCAAAAATAGCTCCTCCGTCGGAGGGACCTGATTTCAATCCGATCACCGGGATCTCCATATTTAAAAAATGTTCCGGGAAATTCCGGATAAGTTTATCAGAGATCCCCAGACATACGATCGCATCGACCCGTGCCCGGACAGCCTGTGTAAGAGCAGCGTCTATATCATTATCCACTTGAAACAGCCTGATGGAATAACCGTGATTCTGAGCTTCCTGAGCGTATCCGCGGATGATCGGAAAGGTGAAATTTTTGAATTCAGAAACGATCCCGACCGCATAACTGCGTCCTTTTACGAGGGACAGGACCAGATCGTTTTTTATATATCCCAGTTTTTCAGCTGTAGCGAGAACTTTTCTCTGAACAGATTCAGAAATTCTCTGATCCTTATGGCATCTGCCATTGAGCACAAAAGAAACAGTTGTCCTGCTGACTCCTGCTTTTTCGGCGATGTCTTTCATTGTGATCATAATTTTGATAACCTATGTTAGTTGTTTTTATAAAATACCATATAAACCCATGTTTGTCAAGTGTTTTTTATAAAAAACGATTTTTTTGAGCTCCTGCCGCAGCGTTCTGCCCGCCAAATGATATTTATCGATCCTGAGAACACAGATATTGCACCGCTATTCCGTTGGCAGACATTGATTTGTTCCGGCAGGTGGCAGAGTAGTAG
Organism: Victivallaceae bacterium; assembly: GCA_045532825.1. Lineage (GTDB taxonomy): Bacteria > Verrucomicrobiota > Lentisphaeria > Victivallales > Victivallaceae > UBA1784. The sequence continues at coordinate 9,088 of JAZSGR010000225.1, forward strand.
AATATTGATTGAGATATATTTTCACTTTCACCGGAAAAATTCTCAGAAGTTTTCATTTTCGTTCCTCCATGATCTGTCTGAAGTCTGTTTCGGATAAAAGGATAGCGTTTCGGTAAAAGCTTTCCATGTCATGGCATACAGTATCATTTATCATTCGACAATACAAGTATTGCAAATTGTATATTTTTGACTAAAAGTAGTATCCTCTGCAAAAAAACAGTGTTAAAAAAAGCACAGCATATTACTTGCAAAATTCACTTTAACACACTATATTTCAGCAATAAAGTTTTTTTTACATCGAATAACCATAAAAAAGGTGCTTAAACGCTCAATGACGGATATCAAAAAAGGTATGCTTGCCAGTTTTGAACTGACAGATAAATTTCCGGTGTCACAGGTGGATTTCAATTCCAGAACAGAACATCCTAAAGTAGCACCGCATATACATAATTGTCTGGAACTCGGATATTGTTTTTCAGGTGCCGGCGTTTTTCTTGTCGGCAATAAAATACTTCCATTCAAAGCCGGTGATGCGGTAATTATCAGCGAACGGGAAATCCATATCGCCAAAGCCAATCCCAATACGGTAAGTTACTGGGGATTTGTCAATCTTGATATAGTCAAACTTCTGATAAATGTTCCTACCGACCTCAACGCGGCTGAAAAACTTTCAAAAATCAGCGGGAGCAGTTTCCACAACATTATTGACGGCAGCAAATATCCGCAATTATGTGATAAAATCAAAGAACTGCTTTTTGAAAGACGCGACGAACCTTACGGCAGCTGCGATTATATACGTCTGCTCGCAAGCCAGATAGTTCTGCTGACAAAAAGAAAAGGATTGCTGGATCTTGATGATGAAGAACAAAGCAGTCATTCATACAGTGATATCGAGCGGATCGCCCCGGCGGTCGAGTATATAAACAAAAATCTTACAAATGATATTGAAATAGGAGAGCTGGCAAAACTATGTTATTCAAGTTCTTCAAATTTCAGAAAACTTTTCTTCAAAGCGATGGGATGTCCCGCCTCATCGTACATTCTTGACTTGCGCTTGAATATAGCATTGACCATGCTTCAGAACAGCAATCAGCCGGTATATGTTATCGCCAATGAATGCGGGATACCAAGTCTGCCGCATTTCAACCGCAGTTTCAAACGGAAATTCGGAGCAACTCCGGCTGAAATGCGTAAAAAGAAACAATAATAAAACATTACAGGAAACAGTTACGGAAGTCCCCCCGGCAAAATCATAATATTTTTTGCCGGGAGAGATCATCCTGAAAACTGCCTGCGGTTGTCACTCAAATCTGAATTCCGGCTCAAAGGTGCAGGGCAATTCAACTCTTTTTCCGCTCTGGGCAGCACAATAGACAGCCAGCAGTATTTGCGTTGTGAGAGCTCCGTGTTTAAAATCAGATCTGCTTGCCGCACCGGTGGTCACGGCATTGGCGATGTCACGGTAACAACGTTCAAAGTAAATGTAATAATCAGAGTCTCCATGGTGAAAATTCTCATCTGATTCCGGATTTTCAAAACCAGCTTCACTCATACAGCAGTACACGCTGTTTTTATTACCTTTATCCATATAGAGTTCGACAAATCCTTCGGTTCCGTTGATGCGGATAAGCGGAGTATCAACGGTATTTTCCGGATTTGCAGAAATATTGAACCGCAAATCGTTTTTGAAATAAACAGTCGCATCCATACGCTTTTCAACGAACATGCCGTGCCACGGATTTTCTCCAGCTTCATCAGCAACGGCAGTCACGCTGACCGGTTCAGGATCATCAAGAAAATAGAGTGCGCTGTTGACAAAATGCGGACCGAAATCCAGCAGATTGCTGAACGGCTGATGCAGATCGACTTGAGTGATCCTGCCGATTTTTCCGGAAAGGCAAGCCTCCCTGGCTTTTTCAAAAGGCAGTCCGTAACGCCGCTGGAAGTTGACAAAAAGACGTGCACCGGCTTTCTCCGCAGCATTTTTCATATTGGCGACGGCGGTGTTTGAAAGAGCAAGCGGTTTCTCAATAAGAATATATTTCGCACCGGCATTGATCGCGGCAATCACATGTTCCTCGCGTGCCGGAGCATAAGTTGAAATGGTTACCCCCTGCGGTTTTTCCTTTTCAAACAGCTCATTCATATCAAGATAGGTGCGGCATGGATATTCTCTTGCAAAATCATCAAGGTTCTGCTGTTCAAGAGAAGATCCGGCAACCAGTTCAAATCTGTCACTGTTGCGCTTGAGAGCTTCTGCGTGAGCGTAAGCTATGGCACTTGCTCTGCCGCGCCTCGGAGAAAACTTTCCGATACCGATGATCGCCCAGGTTATTTTTTTCATATATCAACCTCTGTAAAATACGGTCAACGCCAGTCGCAGACCAGCGAGATGATCTCTTTTTTCTGGAGTTTGCGGTAATGTTCCGGCATTGCATCGGGTGTGCAAATTGTTTTGAGAAAAGCAGAAACATCGATTTTTCCGCTTCTGATATATTCAACAACTCTCTGACGCTCTTCAACTCCGCGGTCAAACGGAGTAAGAATAATGACACCCTCGCCTTTGAAGAAGAAAAACGGATCGATCTCCTCTTTCTGGATGTAGTTGGCCTGAACGAGCAGACGGGGCCACTCTCTACCGTAGAAGCGAATGGGTTCCACTTTATAATCTTTGGAGTAATTCTGCGGTTTACGGCGCAGCAGTTTGTGGGCAAGCATCATTCCCGGAATGGAACCGCTCGCTTCAACAACGATATCAAAACCACCGTTTCCGATCCTCTGCAGACGTTCTTCGGCATCGGAATCGGAAAGGTTTACCGTTGCGGAAGCTCCGGCTTTTTTTGCCTCCTCAAGACGGTTGGCATCAATATCGCAGACTACGACTTTGCATCCGTACATCCGCAGGAAAAGTGCGGAAAACTGACCGATCATCCCCTGCCCGATAACGACAGCAGTATCCTCCTGTGTCGGATAAGCTGATTCCACACCGCGCAAACTTATTGCGGCAACTTCCGCAACGGAATACGGCAGATAATCTTCAACTCCTTCCGGAAGCAGAACCGGAGTGTTCTCACTGTCAGTATCGTAAACATGCATACCCGCCTGACCGCCCCACATGGCGCGGCAATCGGCAAAATTGACCGAATTGCGGCATGAAATATAATCGCCGACTCTGAAGCCTTTTACTTCGCTTCCGCATGAAACGACTCTGGAAACAGCAGAATACCCCGGAACCATCGGATATTTTCCTGCTGCTCCATAATGTCCGCCGAGAACACGCAATTCAGTTCCCGGGGAGACAAAGGTGTAGAGCGTCTCTGCGATCAACTGATCGGGATTGCATTCAGGAAGAGTTACCTCACCAACTTTGATAGAGTCGGGAGCATCGTAAATAACAGCTTTGGTTTTGTTCATGATAAGCCTTTCAAAAAAGTTTTTCAGGACTGTTTATCATAATATACAACGCAAAAAAGCTGTCAAACACCGCAAAACGCTTACAAACCTGAACCAAAACGCTCAAACCGGCTGTTGATTTGCAAAACCACATTTTTTGAATGAGCACCGCAGTTTGAACAACTTTCATGAAAAATGGGACAATAACAAAAAATGAGACAATGAGGCAATTTCAAAAGTCATTCAAAAAAATCAAAGAGTCAGTTGAGTGACCAAGGTGTCCCGACCGGATCACAACAGGCGGATCCCTGATCGTAAATATCGAAAGCCCGGAGGATCTCTTTTGCCAATTCCAGGTGACCTTTGCCGCCGGGATGGATAGCTTCTCCGAGCCATGAACGCAAAGTTTTTTCATCGGAGGCGTTCTCCTGCCAATGTTTTTCATGATCGATCATTATGACCGATCCATCCGCAGCAGTCTGACGGATGATCTGATTGTATTCAGGCAGTTTTTCCCAACGGAGCATATAGTTTCCGTCATCCGGCACCTGAAGAATGGTACCGTATGTCTGCAAAACCGGAACAGCTCCGTCTGCACGGACACGGCGCACCAGTTCCTGCAGGTTTGCACGGTATTGCTCTGCGTTTTTCAATTTTACTATATCATTGATACCGATCAGGATAAATACCACATCCGGCTTGAAGCGGCGGACACGCCAGTCATAATGTGCTTCATTCAGCAGATCAACAGCGGTCTCTCCGCTGATACCGGTATTGATGACAACATCGTGGAAAAAACGCATTTCATAGCGTATCCTCTCGGCAAAGATCTCCGGAAAACTGCGGAAACCTCTGGTATGAGCTGCTCCGTGAGTGATGGAATCACCATAAAACACCCAGGTAAAAGGAGCCGAACCGCTGTTTTTCAAGTGACCGGCGATATATTCAAAGTCCTGCTGCCGCATAACGTACCTCAGTCAAGTTTTATTGCACTTAATTTGGTATCCTGAAGCGGTCCGGAACACTCCGGTTCTCCGCCGCAGCAGTAGGCAAGATAAAGCAGATCACCGTCAAAATGCATAGCAGTATAACAGTAGCCGTGATCGGGAGCATTTTCCAGAATTCGATGGTTTTCCCAGGTGACGCCTTCATCGGAACTCTCCGCCATGACCAGCGGGGTGCGTGCCCATTTGGGGATGAAGGTCGGATTGCGGCGCAGCGGATGGTAGTCGTTCCAAATGGCGTAGATCTTTCCGGTACGGGGATCCCGTTTCATGGACATGGGAGATTCGGGAGCGTAGAAGTCACGGTAGGGCTGAGCCGGTGTCCAGCTTTCGCCTCTGTCGGTGGAAAATGATTGATAATGGTGTCCGACAATGGTGCGGATGAAACACATCAGTGTACCGTTGGCTAGTTCGATCACTCCCGGTTCCATAAAGCTCAAATTGGGATCAGGATAGATGAACTTTTCGTTTGAACGCCATGTTTCACCGCTGTCATCAGATATGAAAAATCTTATCACACCGGCACCCAGTCTGGCGCTGCCGAATGAGTGATGCGATACCGGCAGGATCAGTCTGCCGTCTTTTAATTGCACCAGTCTGTCGTTGTTCGTGACAAAGTAGGCTGCCGGCGGCACATCTGCCACTCTGACCGGTTCGCTCCAGGTTTTGGCTTCGTCATCAGAAAAACAGAACCAGGGACGGCTGTCAACGCAGTTTTCCCAGCCGGGAACGGCAGTTTTTTCGCCGAAGATCATGCCGATCCTGCCGTTCTGCAGTCGAAGGAGCGACACAGACATCAGGTTCATCTGACGGTTTTTTCTGATTATAAAGGGAGTGCTCCATGTTTCGCCGTTATCTTGGGAGGTTATTGCTGCGATGTCGGCAGCGGCGTGATCCTTGCCGTCCTCTCCGCAGAAGCGGGAGTAAGCAAAATAAAGTGTTCCGTCGGCAAGTTTTACAAAAGAACCTTCGGAGTTGCGGGGATTGGTATCGCTGTGTTTAAGAATATATTCCATTTAAAGTATCTCCAGTTTTTATTTTGAATTGAGTCTGGTCAGAACAATGTTATCAATATATCCGCCCCGGGGCAAATTATATCCATAGAGATAAAGTGTGATATGTTTTGTTCCGGCAGGAACGGTAAATGTGCCTTTTTTCTGTACCCAATGGCTTCCCTTGACCGCAGTTGATATATTGGTAAGAGTCTTGCCTTTTGCTGTGACTCTCAATCTGAATTTACCGCCCAAGGCGGATTTGACATCGTACGAGATCGTATATTTTGCACCGGGCGTTACAGGAGTTTGGGGACGGAAGAGGATGATCGCTGATTTTTCGATCGGTTTTGTTTCAATGCTGTAGCGGTCAAAGCTGGCCTCTTTGGTTGTGATCTGCCTGAAGCCGGCCCGGGGGCTCCAGCCCTGCAGGGAGGGTTCGTCAAAGCTGTTGCGCCATCCGGCGGCAGGGTCGGCTGCCACGCTGCCGGAATTGTTTTGGCGGAAGGGCTGATACATGTTCCAGTAGAGTCTTTCGGTCCGATAGACGATATCAGGATAATGTTCCGGAAATGTCTTGATGGTTTTGCTTCGGAAATCCCAAAGTTTTTTGGCCGCAGCCGTAAAAGAGTTCTTTTTACCGGCTAGTGCCAGATCGCCTTCACGGCGGAAGTCATTGGCAAGAATGTTCTGCCGCAGTGAGAAGATAAGACGGTCAAGACGCTTTTTTTCTGCCGGAGAAAGTTTGTTTTCAGGAAATGTCTCAAGTTTTTTCAATCCTTTTTTAATGATCTCTTCGTAGACTTTGCTGTGATCGACTTTGACAAGAGAGTCATCAAGCGCCTGCCGGTTGCGCAGAGAGGAGGCGCTTTTGAGATACATGGCTGCGCCGGCCGGATGGAGAGCGGAATAAAACTCTTTTACCGCAGAACCTGCGGCACCGTAAGCAGAACAGAATTCATCCATGATCTCTTCAAAACTTTTATCCGGATGGGTGATCATGCGTTCGACAACATAGTGTTCAAGGTCTCTTGCTTTGATACCCAGAGTGCTGTCGTAATCGACGCCGTAGAGTTTGAAACTTGCCCTTGAGGATTGATATTTGTCAAAAATAACTTTTGCCAGTCCCCGAATTTGGGCAGAAGCGGGATGGGTATCGTTGGGGCGCAGAAAACAATGTTTCATCCCGGCTTTTTTCCAGGCGTCAAAAAGGGCCCCGGAGTCTTCGGCGAGGGCAGGGACAAGACCGCAGAACATATTTTCCGGATACTCGATCCTTTCACGGCGTGGGGGATGGCGGTAATAGCTGTAAACATAAGTCGTTACTTTAACGTTGGGATTGATTTTGACGGCCCGTTTTGCAATTCTGTTCCAGAAGTTGAGATAACGGTCCGTGAGATGTGCATAGAAATTTTCTCCGGGCTTCCGGGTGTCAAGGGCCATACATTTGCTGCACAGACAAAATCCGGGCGTTCCGTCGTTGGGCGAAACGTTGAGATAGGGATGGGCTCCCGCTTTTTGCCAATCTGCGATGATTTGATCAATGACCGCCGGATTGGAAAGACAGAGCTTGGCCGTTTTGCGGTTGGGCGGGATGAGCGGTTTGCCGTAAGGACCGACACCGAAATAATCAGGACGTGTTTTTTCAAAACGGTCCGGCCATCTGGTGAAAGCATGGGCGTAGCGGATGATTTTTGTTCTGCCGTTGCGGTGACGCAGCCGGAACATCTGGTTGTCATTTTTCAGTTCTTCGATTTTTTTATCATCAATGAGCCACGCCTTTGGAATCATACCGGAATATTTTTTGTAACCGTGCCACAATCCATGGCGGACACTCGCCCAGAAGTATGGAGCACGGCGGAAACAGGACTCGTTTTCTTTGAAACTTACAGTTTGACGTTGTGGAACATGGATACCATCCTCTCCCGGATAGATCCAGCGTACACCGAGTTTTTCCTCCAGGAAACCGTATACTGCAAAAAGGGTGCCCGGATAATTTTTAGAGTCCCTGCCCCAGATGTAAACTGTGCCGTTTTTGTATATCCAGCAGGAGTCACCGGTCTGAAGAGTCCTCCGCTCTCCTGGAGTTCCGATAATTATCTGCAGCGCATCCGCCCGGGGAGCAAGTTTTTTTCCGTTCAGTTCAAGATGATACACAAGTTCATCCTGCGCAAACTTATGCTGCGCATTGCTGACAGAGATCCTGATGTTGGATAAACTGTACTCTGCACTGTACACAGCAAGAGAAACACTCAAAAGAAATATGGAAACAGATTTTTTCATACTTTATCTTTCTTGCTTGATTTAAAAAGCCGGAAAATAAAAACGGTTATCTGCCGGAATATCATTATTTACCATTTGCAGCAGAGCTGAGTGTCCATCAGCATAAAGCATCGTTCCGGAATTCTTGTGCCATGGATAAAAACCGCGCTTGCTGTCCATTGCCGGATTGATCAAATTGGAAATACGCTCGTCTTCGCCGAAATAATATCCATTTGCCGCATCAGTAATGACAAATTTCTGTGCGGGATTTTTTATCTTTGTCACTTTGTACTCACTCATTCTCTTATTATAGGCGAGCGTTTCCGACTGCGTTCCGGATTTGGCTCCGGGGGCTGCCGGACATCCGTAATACTGATCAAGCCGGTTCCATTTCGTGATATTAGCATTATACAACGCACTGTACCAGCGTTCCGTCTGGGTCTTTCCGCCCCAACGCCATGGCATCATTCTTTCCTCTGAACATTCGGTGTAACTGAACACCCACAATCCGACCTGTTTGCGCATAGAAACACAATTGACCGCCTTGGCACGTTCCCTTGCCTGCTGCAAAGCAGGCATGAGCATCGCAGCGAGTATGGCAATGATCGCAATCACCACCAGAAGCTCGATCAACGTGAACGTTGATCGAATGAAGCACGGCTCCGCCGTGTGAAGCGCAGCGTTGCTGCATGAAGCGTTTGCCTGCGGCAAACATGAAGCACTTGCTTCGCA
>JAZSGR010000140.1:0-3189 GCA_045532825.1 Victivallaceae bacterium
AAAGGGGATTATCGAAGCCGACGGTCGGCCTTTTCCCGGGAAAAGAAGTTTTCCCCTTTCCCCAAGAACGCCTTTACCTTAATAGAGCTTCTCGTGGTGATTGCTATTATTGCGATACTTGCAGCCATGCTGCTGCCTGCGTTGCAGCAGGCGCGTATGAAAGCGCGTCAATCTTCATGTACCAACAACTTGAAACAGCTCGGTGTATGTTACCAGATGTATACCAAAGATAATGAAGAGTATCTTCCGATGAATGACAGTGTTGCCGGAACGACAGCGGGCGGAGATAAGCCTATGCGGGTATTGCTGTCTTTCATGCCTTATACAGGCGGCGTGTATAATAAACCTATCCCCAAGACCTGGGGATGCCCGGAGACAATATCTCTCGGCAGTAAGCATATCCTTGTAAAAACCGGTTCCGGTATGGGAATCGTCAATAAGGAATGTTATCCTACAAATATGGAAGCCGGAAACTGGACGACCAATTCCTGGAAAAGAGTCCATAAAATCGTAAAAATCAAAAATGTGAGTACCTTTACCGTTATGGCAGACCGCAATAAGAATGCTGATGTAAGCGGTAGCGGGACATGGTATTTTGCCTGGCACAGTGACAATGCTGTCCGTTATTTTGGACACAAAACGCATCGCAGCGGCGGAAATCTGCTGCATGCTGATGCTCACGTTTCCACCCAGAGGATATTGGGTGAAGAAAGTGAAAGAGGATGCATCAAGTATTTCAATCCCAAGCCGCAGTTTATCAAAGATTACTTTTATGTGAAAAACTGAGTTTTAACATAACCAGATATATGGAAAATATAATAAAATGAAAAAAAGATTAGTATTGTCAGTATTGCTTGCTGTGTGTTTTTCAGCACTGGAAGCTGTTGATCTTATCAAAGACGGCAAAATCGCGTTTGATGCAGTTGTGCTGTCGCCGCGCGCTTTCCCGATGATGAAAACTGCAGCGGAAGAATTGGTATACCATTTGAAACTTGCCACCGGAGAAACTTTGCCGGTCATCACTGATGACAAGGTGAAAAAAGATGGAAAATATATTTTTCTCGGCAGCTGCAGACAGAATTTTAAACTCAATATCAAAAAAATGGATGTCAACTGCGGTGTTATCGAAATCGGTAAAAATCATATAAAGATCACCGGTAAGGACGGCAGACGCAAGGTCACTTCCAATAACAGCAATGGAACGCTGTTTGCAACTTATGAGTTTCTGGAAAAATTTCTCGGTGTCCGCTGGATCTGGCCGGGAAAATCCGGTGAGATCGTGCCGGAACATAAAAATCTTGCGCTGAAAGAACAAACGGTTGAAGTTAAAGCTCAACTCAAATCAAGCTGCTGGCGCATGTCTGGACAGCGTCCGGAAACATGGAAATCCAAGGAATACCAGAAGCGTTTCATGAACGATTACCGCGTCTGGAGGCGTCGTCACCGCTTCTGCTCGTTCAGCATCTATTTCAACGGACATGCCTTCGGCAAATATTACCAGCGTTACGGCAAGACCAATCCGGAGTTTTTCAGTCTGCTGCCGGATGGTACCCGCAGACCCAATCCTTATATGTGGAGCAGGGGTAATCCGCGTGACGTCAGCATGTGTGTGACCTCTCCCGGACTGGTGAAAACGATCGTGCAGAATTACCTTGCCGGCAAGCGCAACACCATGATAAATATCAATGAAAACGATACTTCCGGAGAGTGTGTCTGTGCGGCATGTCTCAAAGCCGACAATTCGCCGGTTCCGGATGCTGAACGTCTGAAAAAAGCTAAAGAACTTTTTGACCGGAAGAAAAGCACCTGGGTAATACCGCTCGGCAGCCTGTCCGACCGTTACTGCCGGTTCTTTCTGGAAGTTCAGAAAGAGGCTGACAAGCATCTGAAAGATCCGGTGATCGCCGGATTGATCTATGCAAATTACAGTGAACCGCCGTCGGATAAAATAAAACTCAACAAGCGTATCCATCTGCGTTTCTGTCCGCCCTACATGTATCCGTGGACTGAAAAGAAGATAAATGAGTACAAAAAAATCTGGGGCGGATGGGCAAAAACCGGAGCCGCATTGATGTTCAGGCCGAATTATACTCTTGACGGAAATTGCTTCCCGGTCCAGTATCACGAAGCGTTTTACGATATGTATATGTTCTCTGCGAAAAACGGAATGGTCGCTGTAGATATGGATTCCTGTACCGGACACTCCGGCGCACAGGGACTGGTCAACTATGTTATCGCTACACTCAATCACAACAGAGCATCTTCTCTTGAGGAGATGAAAGATGAATTTTATTCAGCTTTCGGAGCCGCAAAAGGAAAAGTCAGAGAGTATTTTGAGTACATGACTTATGTGACGATGAAAGTTCCGTTCAAAAATCCGCTGGGCGATCCGCTCACTAATGAAGGCGGACATCTGATGTGGAACATGTTCCTCATGGCGGATAATATTTTTACTCCGCAGGTCATGGCAAAAGCCACCGGGATCCTCAATGAAGCAGCTGCTGTTCCCGGACTCGACAAGGCTTCAGCTGAAAGGGTGAAGTTCCTGCAGTATGCTCTGGAAAATGTACGTTTGATCATGGCGGCGCAGGTCGAATTCCGTAAATACAAGGCAGGCGGTCCGATCGCGCCTTTCGATAAAGCAGTTCAGGAGATCGATGCATTCCGTGCTTCCATCGAACACACCGGTGCGATCAATGTCGGTCATCTGCGGTATCTGGAAGACCGGCACTGGCGCAAAAACCTGCCCATAAAGCGGTTCAAACGTAAATAAAAAGCAAACTGAACGCTTTTTCTTCCGGAAACGCCTGTTCAACAGCGGTGTTTCCGGATTTTTTTTTGCCCATCCGACGGTTTGTGACAGAAGCTCATATTCTTTGAGATGAAAAAATACCTGTATTCACATGGACGCAGGTGGACTGTATGGTCAGCATGGACTTATGAAATACCGTTTCCTGTTCACCGTCCGTTTTGTCCACTCCTGTCCATACCGGTCCGTTCAAAAACTTTTTTTCAGTTGCAGTATTGCTTTTTTGTGGTTATTGTCCAATTTTTTGTGAAAGTTGTTCAAACTGCGGTGGCGCATCGCGGGCAATCTCGAGCCTTGCGCCTGTGCCGGTTTGGTCGTGTACAAAGGTACACTTCCGCACCGTACTCGGCGCAAAACTCGACCTTGCTCCACGCTGCATC
>JAZSGR010000049.1:0-8143 GCA_045532825.1 Victivallaceae bacterium
ATGCAGCGTGGAGCAAGGTCGAGTTTTGCGCCGAGTACGGTGCGGAAGTGTACCTTTGTACACGACCAAACCGGCACAGGCGCAAGGCTCGAGATTGCCCGCGATGCGCCACCGCAGTTTGAACAACTTTCACAAAAAATGGAAAAATAACAATGAAAAAACTGCATTTCGTGGGTATCGGCGGCATCGGCATGAGCGGACTTGCCGCAATGGCAAAGCATCTGGGCTGGCAGGTGACCGGCAGCGACCGGGGCGCAGACAGACCGGAAAATCAGCGGATCATCTCCGCATTGAAAAATCAGGGCATAAGGATATATCCGCAGAATGGCTCTTTTGCTGAAGCAGGTCTGCCGGATCATATCGTTTACTCAACTGCCATCGAAGAGGATAATCCTGATTTTATCGCAGCAGGCAGCACTCCAAGAATGCACCGTTCGGAATTGCTGGGTATGCTGATGAGTTCCCTTGATGGCAAAGAGACCATTGCCGTCACCGGCAGCTGCGGCAAAAGCACTGTAACTGCTTATCTTGCTGAAGCTCTTTTCAACATCGGAGCAAATCCCTCTCTTCTCAATGGAGCATTATCCAAACGCTTCAAAAGCGAAAACTTTGCCGGAAACTTTCACCCGGGCAGCGGAAGATATGTTGTTTTTGAAGCGGATGAAAGCGATAAAAGTCTGCTCAATTATGATACCGATTACGCAGTGATCCTCAATATCGGTACCGACCATTACAGCAAAGAGGAGCTGGCGGAGGTATTCGGAGCATTTCTGAAAAACGTCCGCAAGGGAGCAGTGGTTTCTGATGAGGTGTATGAAGCGGTGAAAGCTCACATTCCCCCGGGACTACCGGTGAGCGTCTTTTACACATCCTCATCCGCTGAAGAAAAATTTGCCCTTGAGGACTATTTTGTCGATAACAGCAGCGGGAACAGGATCCCGACCGCAGTATTTTCCGGCGGCACAGTGCTGAAACTGCCGCAATCCGGCAGACACACGGCTCTCAACGCACTGGCGATCTCCGCCATGCTTCAGATGCTGGGTTTCACTCCCGGAGCCGCAATAGCGTCGCTGGAGCGGTTCGACGGTATTTTCCGCCGCACCGATTTTGCAGGCAAAACCCGTTCCGGCGCACTGGTATATGATGACTATGCCCACAATCCGGAAAAGATCATTTCCTGTCTTGATGCCATGCGTGAGCTGTCAGACGGCAGAGTGCTTGCGGTGTTCCAGCCGCACGGTTTCGGACCGCTGGGGTTCATGCGCGATGCGCTGTTTGAAATGCTGGAGAAAAATCTTGATCCGGATGACCGGTTCATCATGCTTGAACCGTATTACGCAGGCGGCACCACCAGTTTCAAACCGACCTCTTCAAGCGTGATAGAGGATTGGAAAAGCCGTTCTCCGCTGCCGGAACTTTATCTTAATTTCGGTGACCGGGGAAATCTGCGCGACTATCTGCTGGCTCATGCGGAAAAAGATGACGTCATCGTCATCATGGGCGCACGTGACAACTCTCTGAGCGACTATGCTGCAAGCATGGTAAAAAACGGTTGATGGTCTTGAATTATTGAAAAACAGATGTATCTTATCTCAAAATATATGTTTATTGTTTTATAAATTTGCATCATTGCAGACAATTTAACACAGGAATAAATCATGAAAATCTACATTTTTGCCGATCTGGAAGGTATCAGCGGAGTAAGCGGTTCCTCTTTCGTCACAGCCGACGGCGCAAGATATGCGACCGGCTGCAAATACCTCACCCGCGACGTCAACATCTGCGCGAAGGCATGTCTTGAAGCCGGAGCAGATGAAGTGATCGTCCGCGACGGTCACGGCGGCGGCAATTCGATCATCTGGGAAAATCTCATACCGGGAGTGAAACTCATGCAGGGAGCCTCCCCGCGCGTCCGCTTTGCCGGACTCGAAGGCTGTGATGCGGTCATTCTGCTGGGATACCATGCCATGTCGGGAACTCCGCAGGCACTCATGGAACACTCATATTCCAGCAAGAATATCCAGAACATCTGGGTCAACGGCGAAAAGATCGGTGAGTTCGGTATCGACACCATGATCGCAGGTGAACACGGACTGCCGGTCATCATGACCAGCGGCTGCGACAAACTCTGCAAAGAGGCAAAAGAATTTTCTCCTGAAGTCGTCACCTGTCAGGTCAAAGAATCCACCGCCCAGCAGGGCTGCATCATGCTCTCTCCGGCTGATTCCGAAAAGCTCCTGCGTGAAAAGACACTGGAAGCCATCGCAGCTTTCAAAGCCGGAAAAATCAAACCTCTCACCGCTGAAAACGTTACTTTCCGCGTTGAGTTCGTGGAACGCATGGAGCCGCAGGCTGCCGATCTGGTCGCCCCGCGTACCGTTGAAGTAACTGACGGCAGCGTTGAAAAAGCCTTCTACCGTATATGGTAATATCATGAAAAAAAACGACATGCCGGGAATTCCTCCGGTAGGAACCAATCTCAAACGTGAACGGCTTGCGCGTCATCTGTCGCTTGGTGCACTTTCTGAAGCAAGCGGGATATCCAAAGCGATGCTGTCCCAGATCGAAAGCGGCAGAGTAAATCCCACGCTGGTGACGCTCTGGAAGGCGGCTCACGCTCTCGGAGTCGAACTTGCTGTTCTCATCGACGGCAAAAGCAAAAAACCGGAACGTTTCACTCTGATCCCGGCTTCCCGGCTCATGAGCATCGCCTACGATGACGGAAAAGTGGAATTCAAGATACTCACAGCACCGGGTATCCCTGACCGGCTTGAGATGTATGCGGCAAAGCTCGCACCGGGAGCCAAACATCATTCAGAACCGCATCCTGCCGGATGTGAAGAGTATGTGCTGGTCACCCGCGGTCAGGTCAGGATCACCAGCGGAGAAAACACCGCTGATCTCAAACAGGGGGATTTTCTGGCATACCGCGGCGATCTGCCGCACTCGCTCGAAAACACCGGCAGCTGTGAAGCAGAGCTCCACATGACCGATCTGGCAACGGAGGCGTGACGTTTTTCATGGAAAAAACTCCCAAATCGCTGCGTCTGCACATAGCATTGTCCGGCAGGACCAATGCCGGAAAATCAAGTCTGATAAACATGATTTCCGGACAGGACGTTTCACTCACATCCCCGGTTCCAGGCACCACCACCGATGCTGTGGAAAAAACCATGGAACTTCTGCCGATAGGTCCGGTGGTGCTGATCGACACCGCCGGCTTGGAAGATGACACCATACTCGGAGCAGAGCGCATCAAACGCACGATGAAAGTCTTTGACCGTACCGATATCGCCGTGGTCGTCTGCAATGCCGGGATATGGGGAAATGCGGAACAGGAGATCGTTTCCGAAGCATCAAAACGCAATATTCCGGTGATCGCAGCGGTGACAAAATGCGATTTGAAAGCTCCGGATGAAGAGTTCGTTTCCATGCTCAGGCAGCAGGGAGCCGCCGGAGTGGTCACTCTTTCCGCAGCCGATGACTCAAAACGCGAAATGTACATGGCTGAATTCAAAAAGGCACTCATAGATGTACTGCCGGATGATTTTCTGAAGCCCCCTCCCCTGCTCGACGGACTTCTGCCTGATGACGCGGTGGTGATACTGGTGACTCCGATCGACACTGAAGCTCCGAAGGGCAGACTGATAATGCCGCAGGTCCAGACCATAAGGGAGCTGCTCGATCAACATGCGGCAGTGATAACGGTACAGCCTCAGGAGTACAGCAGAAGTCTTGCCATGCTCAAAACGGCTCCTGATCTGGTTATATGCGACTCACAGGCGGTGCATCAGGTGATGAAAGAAACTCCGGCAGAAGTCCCCTGCACGACATTTTCCATTCTGTTTTCCCGCCTGAAGGGAGACATGCCGATGCTGCTTGCAGGTACTGATGTGATAAAAGATTTGAAAGACGGGGATCGGATCCTGATCGCGGAAGCCTGCTCCCACCATGCGGCGGATGATGATATCGGCAGGGTAAAAATTCCCCGGCTGCTGAAAAAATTCACCGGAGCAGAATTGATTTGTGAAACGGCATCCGGCAGAGATTATCCGTCAAATCTGAAAGATTATAAACTCATCGTCCATTGCGGCGGCTGTATGCTCAACCGCCGTGAGATGCTTTCCCGTCTTCAGGCGGCGGCAAGAGCCGGAGTTCCGGTCACCAATTACGGCATGTGCATATCCTGTACGCAGGGCGTGCTTGACCGTGCGATGTCACCATTCGGCAGAAAATGAGCTGTTTTGAATTTGAAGCGATCGGAATCCTCCGTACACAGGCGGTGTATCCGCAGGAGGCTCCGCGTCAGGGAGTGCTGTCCGGCAGAGGCGGAGTGATCAAACTTCTGCCCGGCCGCAATTTTGAAGCAGCAGTCTCCGATCTTGACGGGATCGACCGTATCTGGATAGTGTTTGTATTTGACCGGGTGCATAACTGGAAGCCCAAAGTGCGTCCTCCGCTCGGCGGAACGGATAGAAAGATCGGAATATTTGCCACCCGCAGTCCGCACCGTCCCAATCCCATAGGCATCACCGCAGCCCGGCTGGATGCGGTAAAGGGTCTGTCGCTTTTTGTTTCGGAAACCGACCTGCTGGATGGTACTCCGGTACTTGATATTAAACCCTATATTCCCATGGCGGACTCTTTCCCCGATGCGAAAACCGGCTGGCGCGGAGAGTTTGAAAATCCGCAGATCAGCATCATCTGGAGTGAACACGCTGCCCGGAAAGCGGAATTTCTCAACTCCTGCGGCGGTCCGGATCTTCAGGAGTTCAGCCGCATCCAGCTCGGAACGCGCGACATCGACCCCGGACGTCTGCGCCTGACCGGTCCGGATGAAAACGGAGTATCGACTCTGGCGTTCCGCACATGGCGCATTGATTTCATCCATCATCCGGAACAGATAACGGTCACGGACATCCGTTCCGGTTACACGGCAGAAGAGCTGCTCCCGGATGCCGCAGACCAATACCATGACAAGGAACTGCACCGCCTTTTCCGGAAAAGTTTTTAGAATCCGCTTCTGACACGCCTGCATCAAAAAACACCACCTGCCATTTTTTTGTCATAACTGCTGTGCTTTTATGGCGATTTACACTGTTCCTGCAAGAGGTCAACAGTTTGTTTTTTATGTCATGAGTAGTATATTATCTGCTGAAAAACGTAACATTCTCACACTGTCAGAAACTTATGAAGATCCACAGAAAAGACATTGCCAAAGATCTGGAACGGGAAATCGTAGGCAGCCGGATGATTGCCGGAGTCCGTCTGCCGTCAGCGGCAGAACTGGCAAAAAAATATTCCGTCTCGCCGAAAACAGCAGACCGGGCATTGGATCATCTGGCAAAGCGAAAACTCATCGTCCGCAAACGCGGAAGCGGAAATTTTGTACTGGACAACCGGGATCCGGGCAGCCGTCTCCAGGTAGGTTTCCTCTGGTGGACTCTTGACGAAACAACTGACGGACTGCAATTCAATCCGGCTGATGTATTTTTTGAAAATTTGAAAACGTTGATGGATAAACGCCTTATCAATTACAAAATTTTCGTCGAAAACAGTACCAAACTGGCTCAACCGCTGAACCGGGAAAAAAAGTACGATATTTTTCTGCTGCCCGCCGGAGTGATACTGAACAACCGGGAAGTGTTCCGTTCTGTTGTCAATGTTCCGATCATCATTTACGGCGACACAAAATATAATTACGGTCCGTGGCATCAGGTGTTTTACGACATCCATCCCGGTTTTACCGCAGCATTGAAATACTGCCGGGAACAGGGCATACGCAAATTTTTCGTGCCGTTCAAAAATACGGACATCGTATGTAAAAAACTGGATGTGCTGCTGAATTGTGCTGAAGAACTCGGGTTTGAACGCCGGGATTTCCATATCTGTCATATACCTGAAAATATTTCCGGCACGGTCGACGGCGGCAAGTACTGTGCCGGATACTTTCTGGAACACCGCCTGCGGGATCATCTGATTTTTTCAGTAAGCGATTTTTTCGCTTACGGTATGCAGCAGGTATTCAAACAGGAAAATTTGAAATATTCTGAAGACTATTCTATGATAAGTTATGACAACTTTTACAAATATCTGGCTGAAAAGAACGAACTTCTCAATATTTCAAGCATCACTCATCCGCAGAAAGAACACGCGGAAGCGGTTGTCGATCTTATCGACGATCTGACACGCTCCCCCGGCAGTTCCGGCTGCGGCAGAGCATACGTGACAAGCGCGAAAGAGTTTATCATCCGGTAACAATATCAAAGGAAAAAATGGAAATAAAAGCTCAATTCTGTTCATCTCTGGCAAAGGTCTTTCCGGATAAACTGCCGGAACTGCAATTTACCGGAGCTTCTGCCTTACGGGGAGAACGGTACTCTTTCCAGCTGGCATATACGGCAGAACACAACCGCGGATCGGCACACATAAAAGTTGACTCCGCGCTGCCGGTATCGGTGCGCAAAGTGGAATTGGTCCCGGTGCGTTTCTGCGGCTGGGAGCAGGATGAGGATATAATATCAGGAGCTCCGGGACTCTATCCGGATTATCTGGCAAAACCTGACAACGGCGGTAAAAATCTGCCGCTGATGCTCAAACAGTACCGTTCGGCATGGTTCACGGTGGATATTCCTGCTGACTGTCCGCCGGGAAAATATGCGGTGACCGTGGAGCTGAACTGCGTCGACTACTCCGGAATAACCGGTTCCTGGACCGGCAGCGTGGAGATTGAGGTCATAGATGCTGTACTGCCGCCGCTTGAAATGAAATACACATGCTGGCTGCACGGAGACTGTCTGGCATCGGTCTATCACACGCAGATTTTCAGCGAAAAATATTGGGAGATACTGGGGAACTTCATTGATAACGCAGTAAAACACGGCATCAATATGCTTCTCACCCCGCTGCTGACACCGCCGCTTGATACGGAACCCGGCAAAGAAAGACCGACCAATCAGCTGGTACAGACAGACAGAAAAAACGGAAAGTATCTGTTTGATTTTTCAAGGGTGGAAAAATTCGTTCAGCTCGCCATGAAAAAGGGGATAAAATACTTTGAGATCCCGCCGCTGTTCACCCAGTGGGGCGCAGCTGCCGCTCCCAAAGTCGTCATCAGAAACGCTGAAGGCAAAGAGGAACAGATCTTCGGCTGGCACACGCCTTCAAATTTACCGGAATACCGGAGCTTTCTCACAGAATTGCTGACGGAATTCACCGGATTCCTGAAGCGACGCTCGTGGGAAAAACTTTTTGTGTTCCACTGTTCCGATGAACCTGCGGCAGAACATCTGCCCACATACCGGGATTGTCAGAAATTCCTGCAGGATCTTCTGCCGGGATTTACGGTGATGGATGCTCTCTCATCTGTGGAGTTTTATCATCAGCAGCTCATTCAGGAACCGGTGGTGAGCATAAGCAAACTGGATGACTTCATCGATGCAGGCATGTCTCCCGGGTGGATCTATTACTGCTGCAATCCGCAAACGGTTTATCCCAACCGTTTCATCAACATGCCAAGTTCCCGCAACCGGGTCATTGGACTTCTGTTCTACCGCTACGGAGTAAAAGGATTTCTGCACTGGGGATTCAATTTTTATTACAGTTATTTATCCCGCGATGTCCTTGATCCGTTCTTCTCGACGGATGCCGGAGGCAATTACCCGGCAGGAGATCCGTTCCTGGTCTATCCGGGAACAGATGGCGTACCGGAGGATTCGATACGTCACGAGGTATTTTATGAAGCTCTGCAGGATCTCCGGGCACTGAAACTGCTGGAACAGCTGACCGGCAGAAAAGCCGTTGAGGAGTTTCTGGATTCATGCACCGGAAACGGAACGCTGAAAATGAATAATTATCCGAAAGGCGAAGCGCGCATTCTGGATATACGGCAGAAAATAAACAGCAGAATAAAAAATTTCTCAAATAACAGTTTATAACATTAAAAAAATCAAACAGGAGAGCGACAAAATGACAACATCCATCATCCGCAAACAAAAAAATCAACGGCGTTTCACATTGATTGAACTTTTGGTGGTCACTTTACAACACTGCCGTGATTTTTTCAAACGCTTTATTTGTACGGATCAGTACGGATGTGTACGGAAACATACGGAGAGTGCCGCTCACAAAAATACACCGCATC
>JAZSGR010000083.1:0-13672 GCA_045532825.1 Victivallaceae bacterium
GTTTCCCCCTTCCCCCAAGAACGCCTTTACCTTAATAGAGCTGCTGGTGGTGATTGCGATCATCGCGATACTTGCGGCGATGCTGATGCCGGCATTGAGTGCCGCAAGAGAACGTGGACGGACTGTTTCATGCGTCAATAATCTGAAACAAATCATTACTGCAAGTATTTCGTACACGGATTCTTACGATGGTTATCTCCCGTATTTTGCTTCAAAGGACGATCACTCTCACTCAAAAGTGTTCAAATTCGTATTTGGCGAGGATAAGGAACATAAGGGACATCCGTTTTTCACATGTCCGTCCGACACGGCACAGCTGGCAGGGCCGACTGCTTACGGCAGTTACGGAGTCCACGCTGACACCGCAAGAAAAAAAGTAAAACTGAGTAAGATCACAAAAACCACCAGTATCATGTGGGCTGATGCCGGATTCTGGCGTTTTATGTATTATGATGAAGCCGACGATCAGCATTATCTTCGTTACCGTCACGGCAAACCGGCTCCGGCAGAGATACAGTATATGTATACACCGGGAAGTGCCATCAACACTGCACACTATAACGGTTCTGTCCGCACACAGAGTGAACGGCTTGCCAAAGCATATAAAAATATCGCTGTACTCACCGAAACTCATCTGGGACCGAACTGGATGTATTTGCCGGCACAGTAAAAAATCTCAACTCAATAAGAATTTTTATCTATGACAAAGTTATTTTTGATTTTTTCCATGATTTCTGCATTTGTTTTATCTGCTGCAGAAACATTGACGGTACCGGTACTGTGGCAGAGCCGCAATCCGGAAAGCAGGTTGCAGGCAATCGGAGTGCTGATCCGGCCGGAACGGTATGTATTTGCGTTCAAACTGCCGGAACTGGAAAAGTATGACGGCAAATCACCGCTGACATTTGCATTTTATTCCGACATTGACAACAACATAAAAACCGGAAGATTTGCGGGAAAACACGGCTGGGATTTTCAGCTGAACATACGGATGCACCAGAATAAACTCATTGCAATGAAATGGGAAACCGGAGCATCCAATCCGGTAACGATCCCGCTTTACTCCGACGATTATCTGCTGGTACACCGGAATGAATGTCTCTATATCTTCCTCCGCCGTGAACCTCTTGGCGGATTGAAATTGGGTAAACGTTTTTCGATGCGGATGGCTCCGGTAAACGAATATCTTGATCCGGCAAAAAGCTGCGGCAAATTTCCGCCCATACTCTTCACAAACTATGGGAATGAATCACAGACACAGAACTACACCCGCGATGCGCTGCAGCTCAAACGCAGGGACGATCTGATAATTTGGAACAACTTCGGGGAACGCTATCGGGAAAACGAAAAAGCTCCCCGAAAAATGGAAAAATGCACCGTTTTTGATTTTTCCGGAGCCAAAGGCGAATCTGAAGCTCTCCATCTGACTGTAAGCAGCGGAAAAAAACTGAAATCACTGCAGTTGATACCTGCTGAACTGCGTTCAAAAAACGGCAGGGTGATACCGGTTTCGGCAATGAAAGTTTACTATCCGGGATTTGTCCGCACCCTGCGGGAAGAAAGTTTCAACGATATTCTTCAGCCGCAATTCAAAGCACACAGTTCTGAAAACAACTTCATCCAGCTGCAGGTGGATATTCCGCGAGATGCAGCAGCCGGGGTATACGAAGGACTCCTGCCGCTTGTCATTGACGGAAAAAATGCGGCTCCGGTTCCGGTCAAACTTAAAGTTTATAATTTCTCCATGCCGGAACGTCCTTTTTTCAATACGGCATACTGTTTGAAGTCACCATTCATCAAACAGCATTTTGCAAATATCTCTCCTGCGGATCATCAGAAAGAGTGGAATGCCATTCAGCGCATCGCACGGGAATACCGTTTGAGTCCGCGGCTGCTCGGAGTTTCTCCCTCAATGAAATGGGATGGCAAAAAGCTGCGCATCGATTGGAAAAAATTCGACCGTGCCGCCGGAATATACTTCAACACACACAAGTTCACTGCGCTTCAGCTTGTGGAATTCCAAATGGGATCCCACATGAAATTCTACCAGCACCGCTTCAAAAAAATATTCGGCAGGGAAATATCTCCGGATGATGATGAATTCCAGAATTTCATTGCTCAGCTTGCCCGTCAGTACGCCGATCATCTGAAAGAAAAAAACTGGCTCGACCGCTGTTTTGTCGTGGTCTGGGATGAGCCGTACGGCGGTGTTTACCCGCAGATCGCCCGTACCACAGCAACCATCCGCAAAGCAGCACCGGAATTGAAACCGGGAGCATTCATCGGTCACATGGATAAGGCTCTTGCTCCGCACATCGATCTCTGGCTATCCAGCTTTGAAGCGTTGTACAGAATCCGGAAGACTCCGTCTGAAAACGGCAAAGGCGTATGGTGTTACAACTATGCTGCCATGGACCACTTCCGGCATCCGGCAGCTGCATTGCGCCTGCAGTATTTTACTGCATTCAAATACAATGTCGCCGGTTATCTTTATTCAGAAGTGAATTATTACAGCAAACCTTACAAAGGCAAACACCCTGATCATTTTTACAATATCTGGATAAATTACTGCTGGTTTTATCCGGGAAACAAGCCCGGTGAAACCATGCCTTCACAGCGGATGACTCTCACCCGCGAAGGTCTGGATGATTACGATTATCTTACTTTGTACCGGAAAAAATTCCCCGGCACCACAATGCCGGCATGGCTTTCTGCTGCCATGCCGGAACTGCTGCCGACCGGAAATCAGAAATTTCCGGTAGTAAGTCAGCGTAAACTGCAGGCAATACGCGACCGTCTTGCGCAAATGCTTGAAGACTGATCAGGGATCAGCCTTTCACACAGACAAAAATGGATTTGAATTTATGAGTGAATTGCGTTTTGAAAAATTGAATATCACCGGACGCAAGATCGGTAAAACCTCCTGGTTTCCGGCGATCCGTGAATTGATAAAGTCGGAAATTTCAGCAAAGCTGGATGAAGATGACGGTTTGTTCATCGGTTTCGGCATGCTCAACGACGGATTGCCGTACACGCTGCAGGATGAATATGACACAGCCTCTCCGGAGGAACTGGAATTTACTGCAGCAGTTCTGGAAAACCGCTTTCTGAAAGCCGTATTCATTCCTGAACTCGGCGGCAGATTATGGTCATTGTATGACAAAGAAAACCAACGTGATCTGGTCCTTGCCAACACGCAGCTGCTACCCTGCAATCTGGGTATCCGCAACGCCTGGTTCGCAGGCGGAGTGGAATTCAATTGCGGCAGACGCGGTCACGATGAACAGACTATGTCACCGCGTTTTGCCGCCGTTGTGGAGACTGAGAATTTCCCGGTACTCCGGATATATGAATATCAGCGCGATCGTGAAACACCTTTCCAATACGATTGTTTTCTGCCGGATGATTCGCGTTTCCTCTACATCCGCGGCAGGATATGGAATCCCAATACCAACATGGTGCCGATGTACTGGTGGAGCAACATCGCTGTACCGGAAGTCAAAGGCAGCCGGGTGGTGGTTCCGGCAGATACGGTTTTTGCCAACTGGTACAGCGGCGGTTCGCACGCACTTGCAAAACTTGATATGCCCTGCGGCGAAGGTTTTGATGCTTCATATCCGGAAAATTTTGATTATGTAAAAGATCATTTTTATAATATTCCGCAGGATAAGCGGCGGTATGAAACGCTGTTTTATCCGGATGGTTACGGTTTTTGCCACATTTCAACCCGGAGACTGCGCGGACGGAAACTTTTCGTCTGGGGACAATCACAGGGCGGCCGCCATTGGAACCGCAAACTGCTTGGACCGGGACTGGATGCCTATATAGAACTCCAGGCAGGTCTTGCACGTTCGCAGCAGGAATGTCTGCCGATGCCGCCGAAAACTGCATGGGAGTGGCTCGAAGGATACGGTGCCTTGACCATGCCGAAGAAAAAAGTTTTCGGGAAATGGCAGGATGCTGTTGACGCAGTCACCACAGAACTTGACCGCATTATTCCTGAAACAGAACTTGACGATATGCTCTCCCGCACCCGTCAGAGCATTGCGCTCAAACCGGGAAAAACAGTCATATCCGGCTCCGGATGGGGCGCACTTGAGGAGTTGAGACTGGGAAAGAAACTTGTTCCCCACCTTGACTTCGGCAAGATCCAATCCGAACAGGAACCCTGGGCTGAATTATTGACAAAAAACAAAATGACGGCAGCATCACCATCATCTTACATGGTGAGCGACAACTTTTTCATAAAACTGCTGGAGGCGGAAAAATCATGGCAGACCGCTTATTTCAAAGCTCTCAACTATTTCCGGCGCAACGATCTTGAACGCGCTGAAAACGAGATCGCAACGATCAGCGGAGAGTACAGCAGAAAACATATCCTGCACCTGCTTGCCAATATCCGCCGCAAACAAAAACGTTTTACAGAAGCTGCAGATCTTATCTGTCAGGCCGGACTTACGGCAGTTGATGATGCCTCTTTCTGCAAAGAGGTTTTGAAAATGCTCCTTGAACTCAAAGCCTATGACCGGATGACAGACTTGTTCGCAGCACTCACCCCTGCCCTGCGTGAGCGGCCGCTGATAAAATTCATGCACGCCTGTGCGCTGGCACATACCGGGAAACTATCTGAAGCGGAAAATATCCTGCTTGAAAACGGAGGTTTGGATATTCCGGATATCCGCGAAGGAGAAAATTCAACTTCAGAACTGTACATTTTCATTCAAATGGAAAAAGCCGCCCGTACCGGAAAATGTATTTCTCCGGATCAGGTCAATGTACCTTTTGCGCTTGACCTGCGCATGTCAGAAAAGTAAAAATGAACGTATCATAATCAGGAGAATGATCTCCTGTAAAGTAAAAGAGTGGTCCTTTACGCAAAAAGACCACTCTTTATTTTTAGATAATGTCCGAAATTTTGTGAAAAATTTATATTTTATCCTTATTCAGATATGTTTTTCTCAATTAAAATATATCATACAGCATGTTTTTTTCAAGCTCAAGAAACGGTTCTGTCTGCGATCGGTGGATGCAGCGTGGAGCAATGTCGAGTTTTGAGCCGAGTACGGTGCGGAAGTGTACCTTTGTACACGACCAAACGGGCACAGGCGCAGGGCCGGAGATCCCCCGCGGTGCACCACCGCAGTTTGAACAACTTTCACAAAAAAATGGGACAATAACTATTTTTATACTGCGATACGCAGATCACGGCATAACCATGAAAGAGAAGATCAAGGCAAAAATAGCACAGGTCTCAATAATTCCGAGGACCATGAGATAGTTGGCAAAGCCCTGATTGCTCTCAGCGAAAGCCACGCAACCGCCAGCAGCGGCTTTTCCCTGATAAATGGCGGAGATCATCAGCGCGATTCCCCCCAGCACACCGATCACGGCATATACCGGCATATTGGCTGCGTTCTCTGCAACTTTGCCTTTGATGATGATCATCATGATCATCGCATAAATAGTCTGGGAAAGCGGTGCTCCGACCATGGCAAGCAGCAGGAAAGGCGCGGATTTACCCTGCTGATAACATTTTCTCCAGGCTCCGATCGCAGCCTGACCGGCAGCTCCGGCTCCGAGTGCAGAACCGATAGCGGCAAGACCGACCGCAACATATCCGCTGGCAAGAGCAATGCTCTTCATGATGTCAAGTGTGAACTGATCCATTTTTTCTTTTCCTTATTTTATTGGTTTATTTGGTTGATTTTATTACTTATTTCCGCGATCCTTAAACGGACGGAACTCTTTTCCGCTCCATGTAAGTCCGGTATGATTTGAAAACTCAAGAGTATTGAGACGTACGGCGTGGACCAGAACTCCCATCATTGCCATGATGAGATTCAATAAATGTCCGGCAAACAGTATCAGAACGCTGAAGATAATGAACCACGGAGAAGCCTTTGCCACATCAAGTGCCATATCGTTGAAACTTGCCGCAATACAGGCTCCGGACATACCGACTGCAAACAGACGGATATAACTTAAAATATCAGTAAAACTGTTGATGATCGCAAAGGGGAACTGAAATACATCTGCAATATCTTTCCAATTCACGCCGAAGAGGATGACCAGCAGCAGTCCGGCTCCGAACAGCCAGTACATGAACACCGGAAAATCCCCCTGCCAGACAATGATCCGCAACGTGAGAAAGAAATTACCCCACAGGATGAGTATCCACCCGAGATCAGCCATCACCTTACGGAATTTGCGGCTGCGCAGCGAACTCCAGATCCTGCCCATGGTCAACTGGGCTACTGCAAGCAGAAAACAGAATGCCTGTATATTGGCATCCTTTACCGAAGCATCAGTAAGTGCCGGTATTCCGCCGATCGTCACACCGAACCAGCTGCCGCACAATGCGCCCCAAATCACGGTAAATATACTCAGCAGAAGAGAGAGACGCAAAGGCATCTTTGCCGCCGGCTTTTTGCGGAACAGCCACATCCCCGCAGCAGTCGCGGCAAGGAACAGACAGCCGTAACCGGCATCACCGACGATCATGGCATAAAATACAGTAAAAAACACCAGCACTCCGCCGGAAACATCAAGCTCATTGTATCCGGGATTGATTCCGAGAAAGTCAAATAACGGTTTGATCCAGCGGGTAAAACGGTTGTATTCCAGCAGAACCGGAACATCATCGCTGTCATCAGGATCCGTTATCAGCAGTCCCCAACCTTCTTTTGCAGCTGCAGCACGGAGCTTTTCAACCGCAGGAACCGGAACAAAACCTTTGAGCGAAATTATTTTTTCATGGCTGCCGAATGAATCGCGTACACGTTCAAATTCAAGTTCGCAGAGAAGCTGCTGTTCAAATTTGCGGATACTTTCAAGATTTCCGGCATCGGCGGAAAGTGCGCGATCAAGTTCAGCTTTACGTTTTTCAAGCTCCGCAGCACGGCGGTTGAGTCTGCGGGGGTCATCATCCTTCTGCAGTTTTATTTCAGGCAGGTCTTCTGCTGAACCGTTTACAACTGCAAAATAATATTTACCGTTTTCAATGGAAATAAGCTGACAGAGTCCGGTTGCCGGTGCTTCTGCGATTTTTTTATAAACACTTTCTGAACCGGCACACAATACCAGGTTGATCCCTTTTGAAGTCAGATCATCCAGCAGACTGCGGTCAAAATCCCCCCACATGGCGATCGCTTTCTGACGCTGACGGATGGAGTCAAGTTCGTTTTCCACTCCGGCACAGTCTTCTATATGATCTGCAGCTGCCGCACACGCCTGTTCTCCGGAAACACCGGAAGCAATTCCGGTAACAGCAGGATGTTTTTCCAGCACAGAGATGACTCTGCGGACCGACATCAAACGGTCATTCACTGCGGTGGATGCACCGGATACAGCTCCGAAACTTTCTATCTGCATCACGCCTAGAGAACGCAGACCGGTCAAAACCTCCTGCTCTGCCGATGCCATTGCCAGCAGCGTGATTTTTTTCATCGGTACGATCATAATACTCTTCTCTCTTTATTTGCGGATCTGACCGGTTCCGCGGACAATGTATTTGTAACTTGTCAACTCATCCGCCCCCATGGGACCTCTGGCATGAAGTTTATCGGTACTGATCCCGATCTCCGCGCCCATACCGAATTCACCGCCGTCGGTAAAACGGGTGGAAGCATTTACATAAACTGTTGATGTATCGACATAGCCTGTAAAATATTCGATATTTTCAGGAATATCACTTAAAATACCGTCACTGTGTCTTGAACCGTAATGATTTATGTGATCTGCCGCAGCTTTCACATCATCCACAGTACGGACGGCAAGTTTGAGATCAAGATATTCGGCAAAATAGTCATCTTCTGAAGCCGCAGCTGTTCCCGGAACCGCCCGGCAGAAAGCTTCATCACCATAAAGTATCACGTTGTTTTTCTTCATGACTTCGGCAAAACGCGGAGCAAATTCCATCAGGATATCCTTGTGGATAAGCAGTGTTTCCAGCGCATTGCAAACTCCCGGACGCTGACACTTTGCGTTGACAATGATATCAAGAGCCATATCTGTATCACATTTTTTGTCAACAAAAAGATGACACACACCCTTATAATGTTTCAACACCGGCATGGTCGCCTGACTGGTGACTGCCCGGATGAGACTTTCTCCTCCGCGGGGGATCACAAGATCGATATACTGATCCATTTTCAGCATCAGGGAAACGGCTTCCCGGCTGCTCCAGGGGATAAACTGCACCGCTCCGTCAGGCAGCCCCGCCTTCACTGCTGCACTGTTGAGGATCTCTGCAAGAACCATATTGGAGTTGAATGCCTCACTGCCTCCGCGCAGAATGACCGCATTGCCGGCTTTGATACAGATACCGGATGCATCACTCGTCACATTGGGACGGGCTTCGTAAATGATACCTATCACACCGAATGGAACGCTTACTTTGGTTATCTCAAGTCCGTTGGGACGGATCCTGCGGTCGAGCACTCTGCCGACCGGGTCACTCTGCACGGCAACCGTACGCAGACCGTCAGCCATTCCGGATATTCTCGCACTGTTGAGGGTAAGGCGGTCGATCATTGCAGAAGACAATCCGTTCGCTGCGGCACTTTCAAGATCTTTCATATTGGCAGCGGTGATCTTTTCTGCGTTTTCAAGCAGAGAATCCGCCATGAGTTCCAAACCGGCTTTCTTTACTTCATCCGGCAGAACAGCAAGCTGTTCCGCTGCATATTTTGCCTTTCTGCCCATATTTTCAAGTACGGCAGACATCTCCTGTGTCGTCATTATTTTCACCTTTCGGATTTACTTCATCCGGCGGCACAGCCGGATAAATATTCCAGCCTCACCGTCACATACACAATCACACTGATAAAATAACACCTTTCAGTAAAAAATACAAACTGTTTTGCATAATAAAAACGGCAGAAAAAAGAACTTTTTTCTGCCGGAAAGATTAAAACTCTTGTTATTGTCCCATTTTTTGTGAAAGTTGTTCAAACTGCGGTGGCGCATCGCGGGCAATCTCAAGCCTTGCGCCTGTGCCGGTTTGGTCGTATTAAAACTCTTATCAGTTCGATTTTTTATAGATTTTTCCTTTGACTTTTTCACGCAAACGCTGGACTACCGCATAAAGAGCGGGAACAAAAACAATTCCGATCAGCGTTGCCAGCAGCATTCCGGAGAAGGTGCATACTCCGATCGCCTGACGGCTGCCGGCACCGGCTCCGGAGGCGACCACCAGCGGGAACACTCCGAACAGGAAGCTCCACGCAGTCATGAGCACTGCACGGTAACGCATACCGGCACCCTGCATGGCAGCTTCCTCCACCGACAGTCCGGACTCGCGCTGCTGCTTGGAAAACTCTACCATCAAAATGGCGTTTTTACCGGCAAGACCGATAAGCATGACCAGTCCCAGCTGTGCATAGATGCTCAAACTCATTCCGCATTTTCCGGCAAACACATCAACAGGAGAAATTCCCCAGACGATCAAACCAATCAATGCTCCGAGTGTTGCAAAGCCGACAGAAAGCATCACCGATACCGGTATCGACCAGCTTTCATACTGGGCAACAAGGAACAGATATGCGAAAATCAATGCCAATGTCATCAGAACTACGATCTGTCCCTGATTTTCTTTTTCCTGATAACTCATATTTGTCCAGTTGACGGTGTAACCTTCCGGAAGTTTTACCTGTTCGATAGCCTTCATAAGCTCACTGCTGCTTACTCCGGTTTTTGCCTGGGCAGTAACATCAGCACAGGTCTGTTTATTGAAACGCTGGATCTGACGCGGACCGACAATGAACCTGAAGGTTCCGAGAGAACTCAACGGAACCATAGCACCGCTGTCGGAACGCACCTGGATATTACGGGCATTATCCAGAGCCGCACGCTCCTGCGCTGTGGACTGGATCTTCACATAGAAAGCATATCCCATGATATTGAAGTCGTTCACGTAGTAACTGGCAAGCTGACTCTGAAGCGCACCGAATACAGATTTCACCGGCACACCGAGTGTTTCTGCTTTATCACGGTCAAGTTCAAAGAAAAGCTGCGGGGTTTCAGCATTGTAACTGCTGGTGGCATACAATGCTTCCGGTTTGCCGGAGATCTCACCGAGAATCTTTCTGGTATTGGCTGAAAGATCCTGCGGTTTGACCTCACCTGCTCCGCAAAGCATGAAGGTGGCACCGCCGGTCATACCCAATCCCATAATGGCAGGAGGTGTAAAACAGATGATGCGCGCCTCCGGAATATTTGCGCCGATCTTCTGGATCTTGTTGAGCATGGCATTAAGCTGCAGCTCCGGTGTTTTGCGGTAATCCCAGTTGGTAAGTTTGACGATCATCATGCCGACGTTTTCGGCTTCACCGTTGAGCATACTGAAACCGTTGACGGAAAGAATGTTCTGGACTCCGTCAAGTTTTCTTACTTCACGGCGGAAACGGTCAACGACCGCTCCGGAACGGGCAAGGGTAGCTCCGGGAGCAAGTTCGATATTACACAGGACAGCACCTTTGTCTTCGGTCGGAAGGAATGAGCTGGGCAGATGATCGTACATCAGCCAGTTCAGCACAAGCACTCCGGCAAACAATACAGCGGTAAGAAGTCCGCGGCGAACCAGAAAACGCACAGATTTGAGATACATACCGCGTGAACCGTCTATCACGCTGTTGAACGGTTTGAAAAATGCAGGTTTCTTTTCGCTGGGAGGACGCATGATAAGTGAACACAATGCAGGACTCAATGTCATGGCAACAACGGTAGAAAGACAAAGAGAAATACACATAGTAACGGCGAACTGCATGTAGATCTTGCCGACCATACCGCCATAAAATGCCAGCGGAACGTAACAGGCAACAGTAACCAGAGTGGTTGCGATGATAGCACCGGTGATCTGACGCATACTTTTCGAAGCAGCTTCACGCGCAGAGAGACCTTCCCGTTCCATGAGCGACTGGGTATTTTCCACCACAACGATGGCATCATCCACCAGAGAGCCGATGACCAGGATCAGACCGAACATAGTAAGCACATTGATCGAATATCCCAATGCCCACATGAACGGGAATGTTCCCAGAAGTGCGACAGGGATCGCCAGTGCCGGTATCAGCGTTGCACGCCAATCCTGCAGAAACACATAGGTTATAAGCACCACAAGAATAAGTGCGGTAACCAGTGTGACGGTGATCTCTTTGAGAGAGATAACAATGAACTCGGTGGGATCATAAGCGATCCGATAGCTTACTCCTTCCGGAAAGTTTTTGCTCGCCCGTTCAACTTCAGCTTTTACTTTATTTACTGTTTCAAGAGCATTGGCATCATCATTGCGGTAGATCGCAAGAGCAACACACTCCTGCCCCTCAAAGAATGCTTCGCCTTTATTGGTCTTGGTTCCCAATTCCACTCTGGCAATGTCGCGGATACGGATGACTCCGTTGTCTTTATCGTGCCGGATAATGATATCCCCGAACTCGGCAGGAGTTTTGAGACGTCCGGTAACATTGAGTTTGTATTCCACAAATTTGTTACTGCCTTCTGCACCGATACTTCCGGCAGCTGCCTGAATATTCTGGCGGCTGATGGCACCTACCAGCTCATCGGTGGAAATGCCCAGCGCAGCCATGCGCAGAGGATCAAGCCATATACGCATACTGTATTCTTTGGCAGAAAGAAGATCGGCTGCAGCCACACCGTCGATACGGGCGATGGCATCTTTCAAGCCGGTCATGATGTAGTTGTTGAGTTCAAGAACATCAAGTTTGCTGTGGTCGGTGAGAAAGGTGAACACTGCGAGCATATCCCCGGAACGCTTTCCGATATTGAGTCCCACCCGTTTGACCTCCTCCGGCAGCTTGTTTTCTGCACGCTTGGCGGAGTTCTGAACGTTGACCATGGCAATGTCGGAGTTGGTACCGCTTTTGAAAGTAATAGTACACTGATAACTGCCGTTATTATTAGCTGTACTGCTGAAGTAAAGCATATCCTCCAGACCGTTGAATTCAGATTCAAGCGGGATACCGACGGTTTCAGCAACGACTTCGGCACTGGCTCCGTCATACGCAGTCTGAACATAGATCTGCGGAGGCGCGATTTCCGGATATTCTGCAATAGGCAGCTTGGTGAGACTGATGACACCGGAAAGCATCATCACGATACTGATAACAAACGCCAGCTTCGGGCGGTCGATAAATATTTGAGAAAACATGATTTATTTTTCTCCGCGCTTGACCATTTTGACCGGAACATTGGGAATGACTTTATGAAATCCCTCGGTAATAACAGTCTCACCGGTCTTCAATCCTTTGCGGATGACCTGAAGGTCTCCTGTCATATTTCCAAGCTGAACGTAGCGGCGTGCAGGAATGGATGTCCCGGGATCGACAACATAAACAAATGAACCGTTGACGTCATGGGAAACTGCAGACGGGATCACTGCCGGATATTTTTTGCCGTCATTACGGGTGAGGATCACAGTGACCACACCGTAGGGGATCAGCTGATTGTCAGGATTGCGGAAACGCGCCCAGACACGGATAGTATCGCTATCCTGCTGTATGGAGGAGTCCACTATTTCGATCTCGCCCTTGTGCGCATAAACAGTATCATCAGCCAGCTTGAGATTGACTGTCGCATTTTTACGGATACTTTCATCGGTGCCGAACAGTGAAAGATAATCACGGGCACTGAGCGCAAAACGGACACGGATGGGATCAGTCTGCACAGTCTGCACCAGAGTTCCGCTGGAAGGTGTAATGTAGTTGCCGGGAGCATAGACTGCTTTACCGGTTTTTCCGGATGTCATGGCAACGATACGGGTGTTTTTAAGATCATCTTTGGCAAGGATCAGAGCAGCCTCGGCTTCGGAAAGCTGAGCCTTGAGGGTATCCCTCTCACTCAATACACTCTGATAGGTATCAAGAGAAACCGCTTTCTTATCGAACAGCTCCTTTTTACGGGCAAGGTTGCTTTCAGCATAAGCAAGTTTTGCTTTGATCTGGGAGATCTTCGCCTCGGTGGATTTCACCGCCGCCGCATAACGGGTCGGATCGATCTCAAACAGCAGCTGACCGGCTTTGACAAACTGTCCATCCTTGAAGCACTGGGAGATAAGATCTCCGGACACTTTGGCGGTCGAATAAACATTGTTGATCGGCAGGACATTACCGACATATCTTCTGGTATAGATATCCGGAGCCTCAGTTACTTTATCCGCAACCACCAGCGGTGCAGGAATTGCCGGAGCCGCTCCGGCAACAGCTGTAAATGCCGCCGCAATAAACAATGTCGAACGTTTCAGTTTCATTTTTTATCCTCTCTTTTACAGGTTTTCACCTATTGACACATTGACAATTATATAAATATAACACAACTTGATATTAGTTACAAGTTCCGAACTAAATTTTATCCAAATATTAATTTTGCCTGTGCCGGCAGAAGCATCTTATTCCATTACTGAACCAAGTCCGGATGAATTTGATACTTTTCCGGCGAGTTCCGCTGCGGTCCAATTTCCCGGTAACTCTTCCCAAGCTGCACGACTTTTGAAATTGTTATTGTCCCATTTTTTGTAAAAGTTGTTCAAACTGCGGTGGCGCATGCATGTAATTTGGCGGTACACCTTGTCACGGCGCAGCCCCGCAGGGCGAAGACGGATCCCGCACCGTACTCGGCGCAAAACTCAACCTTGCTCCACGCTGCATCCACCGATCGC
>JAZSGR010000147.1:0-33502 GCA_045532825.1 Victivallaceae bacterium
GTCAGACCGGGATTTTGCTATTGCCTTCTTTCAGATTCCACCTCACAATGGACACCCTTGGCTTTCGCTAACAGTTCCTACTGACAAGGTCTGTATCGGACTTTCACCGACGAGTCAATGCGCGTGCCGCGCATACAAAAATGAAAATTCCTGCGCTGTTGATAACAGGAATTTGTCTGCTTCTTGCCTGCAACGGTTGTGCCGCTGCAGGCAGTGCAAAAAAAGTACAGGAGAATGGTCCTATGATAAAAACAGGTTGGGGAAAACGTTCGATCGCAAGAGAAGGCAATGTCTTTATCGCCGGTCAGATGTCCATCCGCATCGCGCAGGAAACATATACTCCTGTGCTGGCAAGCGCGCTTGCTGTTGAAAACAACGGCGATGCCGCAGTATTTGTTTCCCTTGACATGGTGAGCATCACTCCGGATCTTGCAAAGCAGGTGCGCGAACTTGCCGCAAAGGAGATAAAAGACCTTCCGGCTGAAAAAATCGTGATGAGCGCAACTCACACCCACGCAGGTCCGAGTGATCGTGATCTCATTGAATGTCCTCACAGTTTTGATATCATTTCCGGCAGAGAGATGCGGAATTTTCTTTCGCGTCAGATCGTTGATGCTGTGAAAGATGCATGGAACGGCAGAAAAAACGGTGCCATCGCCTACGGCTACGGACTTGCCGCTACCGGACACAGCCGCCGTGCCACCTATCTTGATGATATCGGCAAGCGCGCAGGTCATCAGCCGGGATACGCTGTCAACGGACATGCCAAGATGTACGGCAAGACCGATGATCCGATGTTCGCAGGATACGAAAACGGTACGGATCCATTCGTGAATTTGCTGTATACTTTTGATGAAAACGGCAAACTCACCGGAGCCGTGATCAATGTTCCGTGTCCGTCGCAGACCAATGAGGGAGCGTGGAGCATGCATGCAAGTTTCTGGCACAATGTCAGAGAGAAACTTGCCGCAAAATACGGCGATATCGGTGTTATCGGACAATCCGCCGCCGCCGGGGACCTTGCTCCGAGGCAGCTGCATTATCTCGAAGCGGAAAAAAGACGTTACAGACTCAAATACGCTGATAAGATCGCCGCATACAGGCCGATGAAAATGCCGCTTGATCCCGGAGATACCCCCGAAAGACGCAAGCACCGCGAAAGCGAATTGATCGAACTGCTGCGCGCTGAAGATATTGCCAACCGCATCGTCGAAGCATTTGATGAAGTGTTGAGCTGGGCTGAAAAAGAAAAGTCTCCGACTGCCGTGGTCAGGCATGAAATTAAAACCGTGGATCTTGATGCACGCATGTTCCCCGCAGATGTCGCTGCTGAAGAAAGAGAAACATATAAAAAATTCTGCGCGCAGAAATTTATCAGAGATGGGGAACCTTACAATGCGCTGATACAAAACTCCAAACTTGCTTCTCTTTCAAAACGCAGTAAAAATGTGATCGAACGGTTTGAAAATCAGGATAAAGTAAAAACACATAAGGCACAGATCCATGCTGTCCGCATCGGTGATGTCGCTTTTGTCACCAGCAGATTTGAGCTGTTCATGGACTTCATGCACCGTATCCAGGGGCGCAGTCCGTTTATTCAGACTTTTATCATCCAGCTTGCCAGTGATGAAAACTCCAGCGGAAGTTATCTTGCCACGGAGCGCGCCATTGCAAACAAGGGATACAGTGCTTCTCCGTATTGCAACGTTGTGTCAGCTGAAGGCGGACAGCAGCTGGTTGAAGAGACGCTGAAAATGCTGGAGGAGATGAAAAAATGAAATTTTCGATGATGACCTACACCGTCATGCGCCAGAAAACCTATTCTGTCGAAGAGTGCGTGAAGATCGCGTCAGACCTCAAAATGGATGGTATCGACTGGGTGACCACTTACAACAGAGATCCGAAAGAGCTTAAAAAGTTGAGCGACGACGCCGGACTGCCGGTCGTCGCGCACACCTTTTTTCTGCGCGACAAAACAGAACCGGCTTTTTTGAGTTCAGCGGAGCGTTCTCTTGATGATGCCTGCGTGCTGGGCGCACCGGTGGTGATGATACCGCCTCTGCCGTTTCCCGATGTTGCTGATCCTGTGGAAAACCGCAAACGCTGGTGCGATGTGCTGGCGCAGGTAGCTCCGCTTGCCGAAGCGCGCGGTTTGATCCTTACGGTGGAAAACTTCCCGGGAGTTTCCAGCGCATTCGTGACTGCGGCGGATTTTTATGAAGCAAAAAGACAGGTCCCTTATTTGAAACTCACCTATGATGACGGCAACGCTGCCACCGGTGAAGATCCGGTGGAAAGTCTGAAAAAATGTTTCAAAGATGTGGTGCATGTCCACTTCAAGGACTGGGATTTCTGCGATGATTCCGGTGCAATGAAAATGAGCAACGGCAAGTTCGGAACTCCTGCCCTGATCGGTGAAGGAGATGTGCCGACTTGTGCTGTATTCAATACCCTTAAGGAACTGGACTATAAAAATTACATCAATATCGAGTATGAAAATATCAAGTACAAGGCAGATGAAGCGATCCGCCGTGCATTGGATTTTCTCCGTAATATTTAAGTTTTCTCCAACAAACAAAAGAGGTGATGAGCATTATGAAAAACAGCAGAAAGTCAGAAAAAAAGAGTTTCACGTTGATCGAGCTTCTGGTAAAAAGATCACATCTCTGCTGTGATCGTGTTTACGGCAAAGAAGGAAGTTTTTCACCTGCCCATGGGCAGGTGAAGCTGTACAGCTTCACCTTAATAGAACTCCTCGTTGTCACTTCACAACACTGCCGTCATTTTATAACACAAACCGTTTTTGCGTCAGCAAAAACTTTTTCGCTTTTCTTGAAAGGGGAATGGGGTTTGGGGAAAGGGGAAAACCTCTTTTCCCGGGAAAAGAAGTTTTCCCCTTTCCCCAAGAACGCCTTTACCTTAATAGAGCTTCTGGTAGTTATTGCGATCATTGCCATTCTTGCTGCAATGCTTATGCCTGCGTTGCAGCAGGCGCGTGAACGCGGCAAATCAGGGCAATGCATCAGCAACATCAAGAGCATTACCCAGGCGGCGTTGATGTATGGCGACAGCTTTGACGGCTGGAGTGCATCTCCGCGCGGAGATGCTGCAAGGGATTATTATACATTCATGTCAAAAAACGGTTATTTCGGCTCCTGGGATGATATTTATGAAGAAAAACTCAAACCTGCAAAAGGTCTCATGTCGTGTCCCAGCCGGACCGGTGAATTCAATAATAAATTTGTGATCGATTACGGCAGTAACTGGCATCTTACTGCGTTGGGATTTGGTGCTCCGTGGCCCCGCTCTTCGCAGAACATTCTGAAAGACTCCAGCACTCCCGACTACAGTTCACCCAGGAGTTATCTTGATTACCGCAACTGGTTTTTCAGACCGTCAGGAGTAAAGCTGGCATCGCGTATATTCTACTATGCCGACAATGCACGCGGAGCATACTTCGGTTTCGCGATAAGGACGTTAAATCATTGGGATTTTTATTCCTCATCCTGTACAGAGACCCTGACTTCTCCCTCCCGGGGAGCTCCTCACGCAGGAGCAAAATACATCAATGCCAGCTTCGTAGACGGTCACGTGGAAAGTCTGCCGGAAGCCAGATTCAACTCGCGGTTCACCGCAAGTTCATTCTTTACTGCTCAGTCAGGTTATACCCAGCCGCATTTGAATTGACATAAGATAAAAAAAAAGGAAAGTTGAAATGAAAAAAGTATTTTATTTTGTATTGAGTGCAGTTTTTGCCGCCTCCGGAGTTTCCGCAGCGGAAAAAGTTCTTGCCAAAGAGAGTTTTAACAAAAAATATCAGCGTACTTTCAATGTGTCAAAGTCCAAAGACTATCAGGCGGAACTGGTGTATTCCGCAACCGAGGGAAACGCCGGACCCGGTGCCTGCGGTCTGGCCCTTACCAATGAACTTATACCCGGCAGTTCAATCGGAGTATATACCACCTCTCTGCCTCTGGATCAGACCAAAACCTATGTCTGTACCATGTACATCAAACCTGATAAAAAAACGGCTTCCGGTTCTTTTTCTCTGACGATCCGTCCGCGTGATGAAAAAAAAGGCTGGCTCTGGAACGGCAAACCATGGATCAAAAAGATTTCCCTTGCGTCTCTGCCGGCTGACAAATGGACAAAAGTCGAATTGCAGTTCCAATCCCGCAAAGATGATAAATTCTGGCAGAAAGCACGCTACTTCACCGCGATCTACAACGTCAGAAATGCCGCAGGGATAACTCTGTATTTTGATGATTTGGAGATCGTTGAAAAATGAGACGCATTTTAGCCATGCTGTTTGCTGCAATTTCTCTCCATGCGGCAAACTTCGACTTCAGAGAGCTGCCGTTTGAGAAAAAGATCAGCGGAAAAGATCTTTCTTTTGCCGTGACTTTTGACAAAATGCAGACCAATGCGGATTTCGCCGCGGGCAATCCGATGTCATCTCTTGCCAAACTGCCGCTGGGACTGCGTAATCTTGTCGGTATCGACGGCAAAAATGCATTTTCTCCTGAAGGCAGGGAAAGACTGTTTTTCTTTGCCGACCGCAACATCGATATTGCAAAGGGAACCATTGTGATGTGGGTCCGCTGCGATTATCCGCTTGAAAACTGCGAAAACGCGGCTCTTTTCAAAGTTTCCTGGGATATGGAAACCGAAAATCAGGAAAAAACCACTTTGTTTGCCTATATTTTCAAAGGCAGAGTTTTTGCGTGCTGGGAGAGTTTTGTTCCTCCTGTCGGGTTCGGCAATATCCGCCGCCATGTTCAGAACGGTGCAAGGATCAATGCGCGCGAAGGTGAATGGTTCCAGGTCGTCGTAACCTGGGATCAGCACGCTCTCAAAGTCTATGTCAACGGTGAACTTGGCGACAGTATCACCATGGCAAAAAAATACAGTAAAGTCGTCAGTATCGGATACGACAAAGACACTTCCATTCTCGGATTGAAAGATTCCCATTGGGGTGATAAAAACAAAGTGCGGACTGTTATAGATGATATCAAAGTCTTTACCCGCGTGATGGAGTTTGATGAGATCAAGGCAAATTATGCAGAGATGGTCATCAATCCGGCACGCCGTCCGAGCTTTGCGGATATCCGTCTTTCGGGTATCGAAAAGGATCCGACCACGATGGAAGCGGAGATCAATATCATTCCGATAGCGAACTCCAAAGCTGAAAATGCCTCTGTTGTGCTGACAGGTCCCGACGGTTTCAGAAGGACAGAAACTATTCCGTCAAAAGGCAAAACGGTCTGTTTGTTCAAGGATGTGACAAAGCAGGGGGAATATACTCTGACCGTCACACTTGATCCCAAAACTTCAGCTCCGCTTACTGCCGCAGCATCTATCCGCACCCCCGATCTCTCCTTTATCGGATTCCGCGGCGGGGATGAGGATTCTGTTCCCGCTCCGTTCCCGGTTCCGGAGATCGACAGTGCAAAAAAGAGCATCAAACTGTACAACAAAACACTTTACTTTGATGATACACCTTACCCCTGCTCCATCAAGATCGGCGGCAGGGAACTTTTCAGCGCGGCACCGGCATTGAAGGTTGCCGGTGCAAAGATCAGATGGGGAAAATCAGTTTTGAGATCCGACGGCAGAAACGGTGCTGTTCTGACCGGTTCCGGAAAACTCGGTCAGGGAACCGTCGATTTCAAGACCACGATCGAATTTGACGGACTCTGCCGCACCATACTCACTCTGCGGGATATAAAAGAACTGCCTCCGGTATCGGTCACCTGGCAGGTCGCTCCTGAATTTTGCAAGTATCTTCAGGTGCCGCGTATGGCAAAAAGCCGGAAGATCGCAAGTCCATGGCCGCTTTCCACCTGGACGGATCCTTATTTGCTGTGGTTCGCTTCCGAACAGGGCGGCTGGAGCTGGATGACTGAAAGCGATGCCAACTGGCGGTACAAGACTGATGACCGGATCTTTTTTGCCGATTGGGATAATGGCAGGTGTGAGGTGAAAATCATCACTTTCAAAACCAAAGTTCCGAAGGAGAGTATCGATATCAATACCGGACTTTTCATGGCTACTCCTACCCGTCCGCTGACAGCCCGACGGCGCGGCTGGCGGTACGGCGGACATCCGCTTGAGGGCGGTTTCGATGAAACCATGGGACACATCGCGCTCTGGGGCGGACTGCGTATGCACAAGGATTTTGAACTTCTGTTCCCGTACGTTACCGGAGTATCCGCTGCAAAACTTAAAAATACCAGGAAATATCATTGTATTTATTATGGTATGACCTCACCGTGGGGTTCTGACTTCTTCCGTTATTTCAAAAAGTATGTTGCTGAACCCGGCAGTTATACTTATACCAGCAATCATCTGCGTGATCCGCGCAATGATAAAGTCGTTGCCCGCGGTGAACAGAACCCCTGCCGTATGAGTTCGGAACTTTATCATGACTATGTGATGTGGCATTTCAACAAGCTGCTCACCCACCGTTATGCGGGGTTGATCCGTATGTATTACAATGACCTGTGCGGGACCCGTCCTGCCAGCAGTCCTCACGATTTTCTTGTCGATGCCTACGGCAGGACCACTGCGCCGTTTGATACGGCAGGTGTCCGCAAATTCCTGTTCCGTCAGCTGCGTATGCTGCGTAAAACGGATATTCCGTTCATGCTCCACGGACAGAATTGTTTTACTCCCGCCATCCACTCTCTTGCTGATTTCTGGCTTCCGGGTGAGCAGTATGAACCGGAGGTGAGAAGAACGCAGGATCCGCGGTATTACAGCAGGATACCCGATGCCGAACTGCTCTGTGAAGCCAACAGCAAAGTTCTCGGCGTATCAGTATTGTTCCTGCCTGCCGGTATCAGTTACCGCAGCACTCCGAAGAGAAAATTTGACGCCAATGCCTATGTCAACAGTCTTGCCGCCAAACTTCTGCCGTACGATATTGAGTTCAAGGGTGATAAATGGTTCTGGCACACTGCTTACTGGCACGGATTCCGGAAACTTTGGGATAATCTCGAAAAGGGCGGTGTGTACAAAGAGAACATCATTGCTTACCGCTGGTTCGACAAAATGCCCATTGGCAACAGCAACAGGAATGTGCGTATTGCAGCGTACGATATCCGTGACGGCAGATGGTTTCTGGTTTTGGGCAACATCACCGGCAAGGCGCAGAAGACCGTTATCGATCTTAAAAAGATCACAGGAAAGAGCTTTGAACTGCCTGAACTCCATTCCGGTGGCAAGGTACAAGTCAAAAACGGTGTGTTTGAAGTGACTGTTCCGGAGCATAACATAAGATTGTTTTCGATTCCGGTCAGATAAGACGCAGAAAATGCTGCGTGCTGCGGCACCCGGAACTGCTGCTTTTCATTGAGGAGGCAGCAGTTTTATTTTTTTGTTATTGTCCCATTTTTTGTGAAAGTTGTTCAAACTGCGGTGGCGCATCGCGGGCAATCTCGAGCCTTGCGCCTGTGCCGGTTTGGTCGTGTACAAAGGTACACTCCCGCACCGTACTCGGCTCAAAACTCGACCTTGCACCACGCTGCATCCCCCGATCGCAGACAGAACCGTTTCTTGAGCTTGAAAAAAACATGCTGTGTGATATATTTTAATTGAGAAAAACATATCTGAATAAGGATAAAATATAAATTTTTCACAAAATTTCGGACATTATCATTTTTTTGTGGAAATCAAGCTTTTCCGTGCAGCAGGGCGGCGGAAGATTTTCGTTTTCTGCACAGCCGGGTGCGCTTCACAGCTCCGCCTCATCGCGGGTTTTTACGGACAAGTTGCTTACAAGGCGATTTATCCGTTTTTGTCCGTTTTTATCCGTTTTTGTCCGTTGCCGTCCGGTGCGGTCATCTGCCGGTACTGTGGTTCCGGATTATATCACGGTAGGTGTAATAGGCTCCCTTGGGGATCCTTTCCAGCTTTTCCGGAGTGCAGCGGACCAATCCGAAATGGCGCAGGTAACCGCTGGTCCATTCAAAATTATCCATCAGGGTCCAGCAGAAATAGCCGCGCAGATCGACATTATCCTCGTTGCGCGCTTTCAGGGCTTCGGAAATGTAGTCACGCAGATAATTCTGGCGCATGATGTCATTTTTTGCCGACTCTTCATCCGGTTCCGGAGCGGCACAGCCGTTTTCGGTAATGTACAGCGGAGTATTGTTGTAACGTTTGGCTATCCAGTTGAGCAGTTTGCGCAATCCCCAGGGGACGATCGCCCAGCCCATATCTGTTTTCTGACAATCCGGGACCGGGATCAGATAAACCTCCTGATCGTCGGACATTCCGCCGTTGCCGACAACTTCGTTACCGGTGTTTTCCGGAGGATTGCCGGAAATCAAAGAGGAGGTATAATGATTCAAGCCGAGAAAATCTGCACTGCCGATAAGCATTTTCTTTTCTTCAGCGGAAAACTCCGGCAGACGTTTGCCCAGACGTGAACGCATCATTTCCGGATACTCCCCGGTGAAGAGCGGATCGGTGTACCAGCCGTAGAAGAATTGCAGAGCGCGTTCAGAGGCTTCCAGATCCGCCGGATCCTGCGTCAGCGGTTCGCGCCAGTCGCAGTTGTTGGCGATGCCGATCTGGCCGGCATATCCGCCCTCGCGGAATTTCTGCACGGCAAATCCGTGAGCCAGCAGAAGATTGTGCGCCGCAACGTAAGGCAGGTGTGCGTCTTTTATTCCGGGGGCGAACACATCAAGACCGTAACCGAGCACGGCGGAACACCAGGATTCATTCAGAGTCATCCAGTTGCGGACACGGTCGCCGAAAGCATCGAAGCATACTTTGGCATATTCCCCGAAGGCTTTGGCGGTATTGCGGTTGAGCCAGCCGTATGGGCATGATACCGGCAGATCCCAGTGATAAAGGGTGATGAACGGAGTTATACCGTGTGCCAGAAGATCATCTATCAGACGGTTGTAGAAAGCGATACCTTCCGGATTTACTCTGCCGGTGCCGTCGGGCATGATGCGCGGCCAGGAAAGGGAAAAGCGGTAGCCGGTGCATCCGAGATCTTTGATGAGCTTGACATCTTCATGGAAGCGGTGATAGTGATCGCAGGCGATGGAGCCGTCGGAACCGTCACGGATCCTGCCGGGTTCCTGACAGAAGGTATCCCAGATCGAAAGACCGCGTCCGCCCTCGCGGATGGCTCCCTCGATCTGATAACTTGAAGTTGCGGTGCCCCAGACAAATTTTTTTTCTTCCATATCCTGCTGCCTTTCTCTGCTTGGTTGAATAACGGCATTAATATAGCACAAAACTCCGGATCGTGCATTGATTTTTCCGGTGTTTTGCTTAATTTTTCAGGAAAAATGCAGTTATTTATGTTCCGGCAGCAGTTTTTCAAGTTCCTCAAACGGAAGATCGGCTGCGGCAGCACCGGAGCGGCTGCAGAGATATGCGGCAAGTCCGGCGGCTTCGCCGGTCATGGCGGCATTGGGGATCACCCGGAAGATCTCCCAGGCGTATCCGGTGGTACCGATACAGCGGCCGGCGGCGAAGAGGTTATCCAGGGATTTCGGGATCAGTGCCTCGTAAGGCACCGGCCAGCCGGGAGCTTCATTTTTGATCCAGTCCGCGCCCATGCCGATGCAGTGATCGACCGGTTTATAAGCATCGTCAGTTCCCAGCATCTTCACCGCATCGATGCAGGCGATCTTGCGGATCTGCGGCATAGCCGGAAGATGTACCTGGTAATCATGTACCCTTTTTTCCTGCGGGATCGTATCGTAATGTTCGCGCATAAGCTCCCAGCCGCGGCGGATGAATTCCGTCACTTTGCGTCCGTCATATTCCGGAGTCACGGCATATTCCGGCTGATGTTTGCCGAAGGCACGAATATGAAGCGACTCTGTAAAATGGAAAAATGACGGATCTTCCGACATTTCCAATATCCACGGCGTCACATAGTTATCTTCGGATATGATTTTGTTTCCGGCAAATTTGGCGACCAGCGAAGCTCCGGTAGCATCAACAAAAGTGCTGCCGGTGATCTTCAAAGTGCCGGACATATTGGCGACACTTACTGCCGTCACTTTGCGGTTTCCGGTATCAACTCCGGTTATGAGGGTATCCAGCCAGAGATCGACTCCGGCTTCGGAGAGCATTTTATCAAGGGTCAGGGTGAAACCGGCTGGAGAGAAACAGCAGGCGTAGCGGTTTAAAACCTTTGCCTCGCGGCATCCGGGATTTCCGCCCGCCGGACCGCCCCACTGTTCCGGAACGGCGAACGGACCGTATTCCACACACCTTTTGAGCATCTCTTCAGCCAGTCCGAAGGTGACCTGCTTTTTTCTGCCGTCACACAGCGGAAGATAGATGTAGATCAATCCTGAAGTTGCGAGCCCTCCGAGCATACATTGCTTCTCGATGAGTATGGTTTTTGCGCCCTGTCTTGCGGCGGCAACTGCCGCCGCAACTCCGGCGACACCGCCACCGCAAACCACTACATCATAATGCAACTGCTTCATACAATTTCCTCTGTTTGAAAAACTTATTTTTCGTAGCTTGCCTTCACCTGACCGAAAGTGATCTTCAGAGCTTTATCTGTTTTCGGTTTCCAGAAAACGATTTTGGCAGCGGCAGGTACGGAATTATCCTTTACCTTGATCCTGATCTCCTGTCTGCTCCACTCTTTTTTCACCGGGAAGATTTTGGAGCCGCGGTTGGAAAGCGTAGCCATCCAGATCTCATCGGGTTCGCCTTTGACCCAGACTTCGATAAGCAGGGTGCGTCCGGGGACCGCCGGAACGGAAAGTATCGCAGGATAACAGGTGCCTTTATTGATTTCAGAGGTGAAGACATATTCACCAAAAGGCGAGTCATCGCTTTTTTCAAATCTGTTTGCTGCCTGTTTTTTGCCCCATGCGTTGTGCCATCCGGCATTTTCAAGCGGCGGGAGCAGATTGGCTGTGAGATCATTTTCATCAAGTTTCTCAAGTTTGATGTTTCTGACAAAGAAAGTGTTTCCTCTGGTTTTGACATTGTACGTGCAGCTCCATTCCTCCCCCGGAGCGATATAACGGCAGACATTCTGCCATCCGGTGTTTTCTGTGCGGACACGTTCCCATTCCCGGTTTTTTCCATTGCAGGTTATACGGGAGACCATATCATCCGGCTGTTTTAATTTCACCTGCATGGTTATGCGGTAAAAAACGGTTTTATCATGATTTTCCGGACGGAGAGTCAAAGAGGATACGGCT
Source organism: Victivallaceae bacterium (assembly GCA_045532825.1). Lineage (GTDB taxonomy): Bacteria > Verrucomicrobiota > Lentisphaeria > Victivallales > Victivallaceae > UBA1784. The sequence continues at coordinate 11,202 of JAZSGR010000147.1, forward strand.
TTTTCCGGTACAAGTTTTGCTTTCTCCGGTTTGGTGATAAAGGCGGCATCCTGACCGGCAAACGTGATTGCGGCAGACAGTGCGGCAATGGCAACAGCGGTAAGTTTCATGGTAAGACTCCTTCGGTATCACTCAAGTTCCAGCAGTGAAAACTGTGAACGGTTTTTGAAATTCTGTTTTCCGCGCAGAACGCTGTATCTGCCGTTGTTGCGGATACTGATATTGAAGTGGATGTATTTTCCCTTGACCGGCACGACAGCCTGCGCTTTGACTCCCGGCATGACTTTGGCTTTTACTCCGCGTTTGCGCGGGATCTCGGTGACTTCTACATCATCTTTATTCTGCGCCAGACTGAAGATCGACTGCGTAACTTTTCCGTGATACAAACTCATATTATCTGTATTTCCGTCAAGCGGAGCGGAGTCGATGTAGATTTCCACACTGTCGCCATCCCAGACTTTTTCAGCTTTTTTCTGCAGGCATCCGGGAGCTTCAATATCCACAGTAAGAATACCTTTGCTGTACCGGAGAGTGAACGAACCGGTTTCCAGTTTATATTTCCGGTCAAGTTTTAACATCGGAACATTATTGAATGTTCTTACGGTCGAAAAAATCTTTTCCTGTCCGCTTAAATTGATTTTTACATCAAACACCGCCGGAGCATCCGGTTTGATCTCAACCGGGACCGTGACCGTTGTTTCATTGTCAAACGGAGCAAATTCCGCAACTGCTGCTCCCTTGAGATACGGAGAAACCAGACGGAGCGAGCCGCCGAGCTTCATGCCGGACTCATTGCGCAGCCGCAGACCGATGCCACCGGGAACACGTTTCAGATCAGAAGGTATGAAGTCATTCTGTCCGGCATAAATACCCCGGGCGACGGTTTTTGAGGGATCGGATTTTCCCCATTCGAGGAAGACCGGTTCACGTCCGATAAGGAAGCGGTCAAGTTTTGCCTTGAGCGGATTGCCGTAGAAGTCATAAACTTTCGGAGTTCCTTTGATCGTGATATAACTGTTGCCGCTTCTGCTCCAGAGTACGGTGTAATATTTTCCATGTTTTTTATAGGTGTATCCCAGAGTTGAATTGTTCTCCAAAGTTGAAACCGGCACTGCGCCGTTGAGGAAATATCCGGCGGCATTGTATGCGGCAAATTTGTCATTGGGTTCGCAGTAAGCGTTGTTGTAGGTACAGAACGGAGTGATGTTGTCATTAAAAAGCGGACGGTAGGGCAGAGGAGAAGACGCTCTTACTCCCTCGCCCATATCAAGGGCAAGGCGCCGGGTGATGGCGTCAGCACTGTAATGATAGTTATCGGTCCTGATCGGATGGAGATAATATACTTCAGTGTTCCACAGTTCTTTATCGACACCGGCCTTGCGGAAAGTATCCTTTATCTCACGTATGGCGTGATGTGCCGGTGCCGGACTGTTATCCATCGGGGTATCATAGGGGTGGAACGCATACGCATGAGTGTATTTACCCGCACCTGATTTTATCAGTTTTTCATAAGAATGTGCGACTTTACCGTTGAAATCGCCGGTGGGATTGTAGGCGATGAATTTGGTTTTGGGAGAATATTTTTTTATAACGGGTTCTATTGCCTTTGCATACTCAACAATCATATCGTTGGTCATATAGCCGTTGTATTCGGCAAATATCATGAAATATTCAAATTCATCGGGATATCTCTGCATCATCGCTTTGACATGGTCTGCGATCACCTGCGGCGGAGGCAGGATGATTTTAAATTTGTCCCATCTGCCGAGCTTCTGCCCCTCCGGTTTACCGAAGCGGTCGGTGTCTCTCAACCATTTGGCGACCATTTTTCCCTGATCTTTTCCGGCGCGGTTAACGAGAAGGCTCTGGGTCGCCATGCCGAATGAGGTTCTCAAATTCAGCTTGCGGGCGTGTGCGATCTGCAGATCGGTACGGAACCAGTTGAATTTGCCTTTTTCCGGCTGCAGAACACTTATCCTGCTGCTGGAAACACCGTTCCAGGGATTGTTCCAGGTTATACCGGCAAGGCGCAGTTTTCTGCCAAGTTCTCCCGGTTTGCCGAAGCTGGAATGCCAGAAAAGATGCACCCCGTCGTCAAAGGTGCGTTCGCCGGTGGATTCAAGGATACCGGAGATCAGACCGACCTGATAGCCCGGTCCGAAAACGGCTTTGTTTTCGTGGACCCGCACGAAGGAATGTTCCGCAACCCCGGGGATCGTACTGATAGTGAATGCTCCGTAAGGCAGTTTGTCAAATACGGTATTCTTTGTCTGAACTTCGCCCTTTTTGAGTTTGAAATCAATTTTGCGTTCAGCGATCTTTTTTGCCGGAGAAGTGAAATTTATTTTCAAGTTTGCGCTGTGGGTACGGTCGGCATCGTAGGAAACTGCACTTACCTTTGCCGTGATACTGTCTTTTTCCACCAGAATATCCGGTACACTCACCACACTTTCACATGGAGCAGCAGGCTTCCACACGGTTGATTTGCCCTCTTCAAGATTCAGAGCATCCAGCCATACGGTACAGTCTTTCACGGTTTTCAGCACCATCCAGAATTTTTCATTGTGTTTTTTCTTTCCGTTTTTCAGCGGCGGAATTTTAACCGTCATGCTGTACCGCTGCCATTTGTCGGTGAGTTTGAACTGCTTTCCGGAGTGCCACTGCCAGAAATACTGATTGGAACAGCAGGAAAAACTGATCCTGCCGCCGGGAACTGCACTTTTGGCATCAAAAGAAAAGGTGTATTCCTTCCCCGGTTTCAAATCAAATTCATGGGTGGTAAAACGCCAGCAGACGGTTTCTTCTGCCTTTTTCAGCACAAGTTTAAGGGAATTTCTGCCCTGAACGGCAGTGGTTGAATCAATTTCAGATTCCGGTCCCGGATATTTGATTTCTGCACTGGTTATCTCCTTACAGCGTACACTGCCGTAACGTTCCATGCCCAGCTCGAAACTTGAGTTGCGCAGAAGGTTTCCGGCAGACGATCCAGTTGCTGCAAGACAGAATGACAGCAAAAGCATCCCTTTAATAAAATGTACTTTCATCTTGTTTTGTCTCATTTGGATTGTTTTTTATATATTTGATGTTTCAGAATGTAATTTTATTTGTCCGGAAGTGCGGAGCAGAAACCATGCCGGAGCGCAGCTCCAGGCGTGACATTCGCTGCGGCGCCACACTTCTGGTCTTTCAGGGAAAGTCGTGCTGCCGCTTTTGAGCATCTGCTCCCACGGAGCATAGTGCGCGCGCAACTCTTCAGCAGTGCCGTATTTCATGATTGCCGAAAGCAGATAAAATGAAAAATAAAGCGACATGGGTTTCAACTCTTTATCGGCAGTAATTTCGCGCAGAAAATTTGTGCGTTCCTTCTCTGGAACCGCGCCGAAAAGCACCGCAAGTGTGTTGGCGTGAAGACTCAAATAATCCGGATGCAGCGGAGCATCAATGTAACGTCTTTTTTGCGGATCATAACAAAACTCATTTACAGCTTTGAGTGTTTTTGCGGCGCGGTTTTGAAGCTGTTCCGCCTTTTCCGGATTGCCGTTGGCAGTTTCCAGTTCGGCTGTACGGCAACAGGCTTCGGCATAAAACAAATTCAAAATCGTTTCCGGCACGTTTTCTCCGCGGTCGGAACATCCGGCGGGCCAACTGCGTACCCAGTCGGTATAATGCCAGCCGGGAAGTGCTCCTATCAACCCCTCCGGCAGTCTGGCGCGTTCAAACGCATCGAGCATATATTCAACTTTGGGCAGAAGTTCCTGTGCCAGAAGTCTGTCGTTGAAAATAACGTAGTGGTCGTGGAGCATCAACGCCCAAATCAGTGAATATCCGGGAATGACCTGTTTGAAAACCGACGGATAACGCGAACAGGTCAGACCGTCACTCAATTGCGATGCCGCAATCGTGCGCAGAGCATGTCTGCCAAGATCATCTTTGCCTGAAACAGCATAAGATACCAGTGCTTCAATACGGGAATCTCCGGCATACTGAAGCTGTTCGTAATAAGGACAATCCTCAAAATGTTCGTGCGAACAGCAGTTGAGAGTGTGACAGGCTGTTTCGTAAATCTTTTCCAAAACAACGTCGTCAGGAGCATTAAACTTTTTAAACGGTTCCAGCGGATAGGTTATGAAGGAAATTTCCAATTGGATATCCGTGAGCGGTTCTGTCAAATCAAGTTCAAGTTCAATATATCTTCCTGAGCGGTACCAGAAAGAGGTGTACTCCCAGTGCTTTCCGGAAAAAACAAGCTGATCGGCGAGTCCTTTTCTGCCGAGAGAACCGGGATAATGATGTGTTTTAGTTCCCTGATCGTCAAACAGAGTTTCAGAGTATGCCAGACGGCAGAAACCTTTGCCTCCGGAGCCGGAAAAACGAACCATAAAAGTCTGATTGCGTCCGGTATCCAGCAGAACAGTGTGTTTTCCGACAGGACAATTACCGGTCAGACGGCCGTTGCAGATCAATAAAGTTTCAAGCGAAGAATATATTTGGGCAATGGGATAAAACGTTTCTTTCATCGGTTTCAATGGACGCTTCACAAGATTCCACGGAGTATCAGGGTCAACCTGATAAGAATCCCGGAATTCCGCTTTGCCCAGAACTACCGGTTGAACCCATTCTCCGGAGGGTTCCCGGACAGAATGCCAGTCAGATGAATAAGCAGCAAAGTTGATTTCATCCATTGGCGGAGCCGGAATCATTGTGGCTCTCTCCCAGGCTTTTTCCCAGGGAATTGAACGCCGTCCAAAATCAATAGAAGTCAGCCAGTTCTCCGGCAGCTCCATGCGTTCACTGCCGACGTATCCGGCAGACATGAAACCGCCTCCGGCATGCATCTCCGCCCAGGGAGCGGCACTCCGGCGCCATGCATTGCTCCAAACGACAACTTCTACAGCAAAAATATGTTCTCCGGCGGCAAGGTCACCCTCATATTCTTCGTAAAAGTAATGATCAAGATCACCCCGCAGCGGACCGCGTCCGAGCAGTTTGCCGTCCAGATAAAATGAATAACGGTTGTCGGCTGAAAGAAGTATGTGATAATGTGCCGGACTGGACAAAAAAACACTCTTTCTGAATAAAGTATATCCGGCTTCGTGCTCTGCACGGTCAGGATGCCACGCCCAGACCGGACGGCAGGAAAATACATCTTTATCTACAGTGTTCATGTTGATTAACTCCAAAAAAGCGGATCACAAATAAAGTGCATTTACCGATTGATCTGCGTAGTAGAATTTTGCATTGTTGCTGCCGTAATCCCTGCAATGCATCCGCTTTACATCATAGAGACTGTGAGTTCCTGCATGTCCGTCGGCAAAAGTAAGATTGACAAAACCGTTGTGGCGGAAATGTATGCGGGAGTTTGTGCTGTAATACTCCTGAAATTCTTTATATTGTTTTTTGTAAAATTGATTGCTTGAATCAAGCTGAACCGTATCCGCAAACAGATACATCTGCGATGGAGAGGTACGGATTTTTTTGAGAAACAGAAGTATCTGAACGGTAGTGCTGGTGCCCGGTTTATAGATATTCTTGAAAATCGCCCAGCCATCCGGTGATCTGAAGTCTTTGTATATAGCTGAGGTGGAATTGTCAGGCAGCATGAAGGAGATGCGGTATCCGTATCCGTTTTTACCTCCGCCGCTGGACAAAAGTTTTTCACCTTTATAATTGTGGTGGTAATCCCAGGAAGGACAGATGAACCACGGCGCAGCAGGCGCATAGCCGAGCTGATACAGTACCACCGGCCAATATCTTTCACTGCTGCCGCAGAAACCGTCAGAAGGTGCCCACAGCACGAAGGTTCCTGCATGATCGTTGGCATAAGCGTGCATGAACATCCCCTGCTGCTTCTGGTTGGATACGCACTGTATCGACTTCGCCCTGTCGCGCGCCTGCTGCAATGCCGGCAGCAGCATCGCCGCAAGTATCGCAATAATTGCAATAACAACGAGAAGCTCGATCAAAGTGAAAGCTGTGTGTGCGGGGGACAGAGAAAAACTTCTTTTCACGGGAAAAGAGGTTTTTCCCTTTCCCCCTCGCCCCCTTTCTCTTTTCAAGAAAAGCGAAAAAGTTTTTGCTGGCGCAAAAACAGCGCGTAAACGCATGACAACTGATAGTTCAAACAGTTTACTGCGGAGTTCCATTGATCTGCCGGAGCAGTTTTCTTTTTGCTGTCTCTCTGATTGGTTGTGTTCTGTCGTAATCATTTTTTCAGCCTTTCACTTATGTATTATGTCTGTGGATCTTTACGTTTTTTTATCAACATGCAGGTACCGGAGCATCTGCATCTACCGTGATACCTGATACAAAATTCTGCCGGTCGATCACCGCCCCGATCAATGCCGAAGCGATCCGGTCGTAGTGCGGATCAAGGGAGTCGATCGCCGGAGCGGCAATTCTGAAAAACGGATCGTGATTGCCGCCGCAAATGACCGGCAGAGATATTTCCCTTGCCAACAGCTGATTCTGCAGGTAGAGAGCATGTTCAGCATCATCTGAAAACAGTACATCCGGCTGGTGCGGGATTATCATTTTGTCGATGATGTAGTCGCAGTTGTATTCGAGAGATCCATCTTCATCCGGATACTCAACCGTCAGTTCCGGAATGAATTGCATATCATTGTCCTTCAGAGCTGCCCGGTAATCAGCGAGCAGGGCGCGTTCAGAGTGCCACCGCAAATTTGCGTGGATCAGGCCAAAACGTTTGCGGCCGCATTGTTTGTGATAACGGAAATATTCCGCAAGAGCCTTTTGTCTTGAGGTTCCGACATAGTGTCCGGGACCCCACTGCGGCTGCTCCAGAAAAACGATCCTGTCATCATTTGCAAAGAGTTCGCACATGTGTTCGCGCATATCAGGATAGTCGTGAGCCAGACAAATGACTCCGGCTGCACCGTGGTTCATCAGTGCAAGGTAATTTGAATACATGGAGTCGATGTCATCATGGGTCATACTGGTGAGCAGACGATATGACCGGGCATCGGCATGTCTTTCGATCTCTTGTATCAGCATGGCGATGCGGCGGCCCGCCATCGAATCGCCAAGCAGACCTATGATGTTGGCATTGCCTTTGCGCAGTGCAGATGCCACGGCATTGGGATGATAATGCATCTTCCGGGCAGCTTCAATGATCTTATTGCGGGTGCTTTCACTTATCCTGATCGAAGCATTGCCGCCATTAAGGACTTTCCCGACAGTAGTCTGGGAGTAACCGGTCTTTGCCGCAATGTCTGCCAATGTCGTCCTGGTCATCGGAACCCTCTGATTTTTAGATGATTTAACGTAGTATCATTTGAATAATATTAAATTATCACCGTTTTGATTTAAGTCAAGTGCGTTTTTCAGATTTTTCAGTTTTTTGTTTACCGCGCCTTACATTACCGCAGAAAAAACGGGAGGACCGGTTATAAAGAATATATACGCCGGAGTGTAAATGTGAAAAAAAGAAACAGCTGCAAAACATCAGGTTTTGCAGCTGTTTCTGTGATTTGCTGTTTATAAAGATCAGGCAAGCTCTGCCAGCAGGATCTTTTCAGCTTCTGCGTTCCACAGACCGTTGTTGGCCTTGACGCAGGCATCGAGCTTGGCAAACAGCGGATCGGTTTTGCCCTTTTCCGCGAAATCAGCAATGGCAGTGAGTTCCATTTTGATTCCGGTATAGATCAGCTTTTTGCCGCCGGGGATGTTCGGCAGATTCAATGTCGCAGGAATGACCGCATCCAGACCGCCAACATGGGTGACCATCGCAGACGGATTGATCTTTCCGGCTTCCATCAGCTTCAGACTCTCGATCATATCATCGGTGTTGCCGCCGCTGGTTCCCACGATGTGGGTGCTGCCGTAATGGACATTGTAGAAGTTGAACATCGCAGAGAACTTCGGATCGATGGGGCCGGCAAAGAAGTTCAGACAGCCGTCGCGTCCGAGGATCCTGTCACCGGTTTCCACCACCGGCTTCACCGGTGCCATGCAGAACACATCGTCGTAGCCCTTGCCGTCAGTGTAGGCAAGCAATGCTTCAACGGGATCTTCAAATTTGCCGGTGTTGACAAATACCAGTTTGACACCGTTGGCAGCCGCATCTTCAGCAGTGTAGAGCTGGGCAGCGCGGTTGAGACGGTCATCGTTGATGTCAGTGACTACCAGCAGAGACGGTTTGAGCGGTCCGTGGATGGCGTAGTCGATGGCACCGAGTCCCATCGGTCCGACACCTGCCAGGATCGCCATGTTTCCGCCTTCGACAATGCCCATCTTGTGGACATAGCTGCCGTTGGTGGTGTGATAGTTGGCATGGAATGCACCCACAATACAGCTCATCGGCTCGGCAAGACTTGCCTGATAGTAGGCATTGCCGTTGTAGGGCAGCAGACAGTCGCAGAGCATCACCTCTTCCGGGATGATGATGTAAGTGGCATCGCCGCCGATGTAGTTGTAGGAGTATCCGGGAGCAGCCAGGCTGCCCTTGTAGTTGATCGCAGGCTGGATGGCGAACTTGTCGCCGGCTTTGAATTTATCCTGCCATTTTGCTCCGACCTTGACGATCTCGCCGCAGAACTCGTGTCCGATGATGATGGGATTTTCAGCCACGTTATCGGGGACGCGCTTGTGCGCGCCCCCCTGTTCCGCTGCTTTGAAGCTGGACATACACAGACTGTCGGAGACGACCTTTGCCAGGATCTCGCCGTCGGTGATTTCGGGAAGATCGAAACTTTCCAGTCTCAGATCTTCTTTGCCGTACAATCTTACTGCAGTGGTTTTCATTGATCAGATTCCCAGTTTGGCGCGACGGAGTTTTTCCACGCGGGTGAAGTTCATCTTGGAGCTGTAACCCGGCAGCGGCAGGATCGCTTCGTTGACCGCATCGAGGATCCAGGAGGCCTGCGGATAGTAGAAGCTTTCCAGTTCCGGGCAGGGGGAGATGCTGTTGGGAGCACCGACCACCACCGGAGGAGCATCCAGATAGTCGAAGGCAAGACGGGTGACATTGGCTGCCACGTCGTTGAGGAAGGATCCGCGTTCGCAGGCGTCGGAGATCAGGATCAGACGGCCGGTCTTCTTCACGGATTCGATCAGCTTGTCGTAGTTGAACGGAACCAGTGAACGGGCATCGATGACTTCAGCTTCGATACCATACTTCGCACTCATCTCTTTGGCGGCGCTGATCGCCGGATAGAGGGAGGCACCGATGGAAAGAATGGTGAGGTCGCTGCCGGCACGTTTGATGTCCGGTTCACCGATGGCGATCTCGTAGTAATCAGTCGGGACGCCGCCTTCGTGGAACAGTTCAGCGGTATCGTACAGCTTCTGGCTCTCGAAGAAGATCACCGGGTCGGTTCCGCTCAGGGCGGCGTTCATCAGACCCTTGGCATCGTACGGAGTGGCGGGGAAGCAGACTTTGAGACCCGGGATGTGGGCGCAGAGACTGGTCCAGTCCTGAGCGTGCTGGGCACCGTACTTGGCACCGACGGAGACGCGGAGGACGACCGGCATCTTGAGAACGCCGGCGGACATCGCCTGCCATTTTGCCAGCTGGTTGAAGACTTCGTCACCGGCACAGCCGAGGAAGTCGCAGTACATCAGTTCCGGAATGGCACGGCCGCCGCACAGAGCATAACCGCAAGCCGCCGCAACGATCGCGCTCTCGGAGATCGGAGCGTTGAAGAAACGATGGTACGGAATGGCTTCAGTCAGTCCGCGGTAGACACCGAAGGCACCGCCCCAGTCACGGTTGTCTTCACCGAAGGCGATCAGGGTCGGATCAGTGTAGAACTTGTTGATGATCGCTTCGAACAGAGCGTCACGGACGTTGTAGGCGACCAGCTTGGAGACCTCTTTGCCGTTCTCATCATAACCGAAACGTTTCTTGGTCATGATCTTCTTGAGGTTGGAGTTCTCTTCCAGCGGCATGTTCACATCGGGTTTGCGGTCATCGAATTTTTCAACACGCTCGTTGGAGAGCATGTATTTGCGCATGGCATCCGGCTCGTTGGCAGGATCGATACGCGGAGAAACCTGCTCGTCGATAGCCAGCTTCATGATGCGGGTGATGCGTTCCTTGATGTCCTCGTTGAAGCCGTCGAATGCGCTGTCGCTTTCGATCTTGCCCTTGACCAGCTTGGCACGGAATGCGGCGATAGAATCCTGTTCTCTCCAGGCTTCGATCTCTTCCGCAGTACGGTAGGTGGAGCTGTCAGTTGCGCTGTGGCCGACGTAACGGTAGGTGACGGTTTCGAGAAGGACCGGTCCCTGACGGTTTTCGATGATCTCGCGTTTGCGCTTGAAAGCATCGATGACTGCCAGCGGATCGTAACCGTCGATGCGCTCGGCATGCAGACAATCCGGACGGACACCGGAACCGATACGGGCGGCGATCTCGTAAGCCATGGTTTCGCCGCAGGTCTGTCCGCCCATGCCGTAACCGTTGTTGATACAGTGGAAGATCACCGGCAGACCGCCCTTGTGGTCTTCATCCCACAGTTTGAAGTACTGGTCCATGGAGGCGAAGTTCAGAGCTTCCCAGACCGGGCCGCGTGCCATGGAGCCGTCACCGCAGTTGCAGACGACCAGACCCGGCTTGTTGTTTACTTTCTTGTAGAGACCGGCACCGGCGCAGATACCGGCGGAACCGCCGACGATCGCGTTGTTCGGGTAGATGCCGAAGGGCAGGAAGAACACGTGCATGGAGTTGCCCAGTCCGCGGGTGAAACCGTTGGCGCGGCCGAAAAGTTCAGCCATGAAGCCGTACAGCAGGTAATCCAGTGCCAGATCGCGGACATTGCCGCTCTTGTTGTGCTTTTCAACAACGCGCAGCAGATCGCCGCCGAAGAAACCTTCCATGATCTCCATGAGTTCTTTTTCGGGCAGGTTGCGGATGGCGTTGAAACCTTTGGCAAGCACTTCACCGTGACTGCGGTGTGAACCGAAGATCATATCATCATGGGTCAGGGTGTATGCCATACCGACTGCCTGTGCCTCTTCACCGGTGTACAGGTGAGCCGGACCGGTGTAGAGATAATCGACACCGTTGTAATGCTTCTGGGTACGGACCTGGAAAAGCATGGTTTCGAATTCGCGGATGAACTGCATGTCGCGGTAGATGCCGAGCAATGCGTCTTTGCCGAAGATCTTTTTCTCTTCTGCAAAGGTTTTCTTGTACTGGTTGAGTTCGATCTTACCCAGATCTACTGAACCGGCCTTGCGGACCTTTTTCGGGTCGATGAATTGATTTTTAGGCATTTCTTTTTTTCCTTACATTTCAGGTTTAAAGAGTTTTTTATGCTTCATTGAGTGCCGCTTCGCGGAAGACTTCACCCACAGTCGGATGCGGGAAGACCACTTTGCTGATTTCGGCACAGTTGAGTTTACGGGTGATCGCCATCGCCAGTCCGAAGATGATCTCGGATCCGGGATTGCCGATGATGCAGGCGCCGATGAGGATGTCATCCTGATCAAGGATCATTTTGATGAACCCGTTGCCGCCCTCGTTTTCAGCAATGTAGCGTCCGCTGAAGAGCAGCGGCATCTTGACGGTGCGGAACTTGAGACCCTTCTGTTTGGCGGTCTCTTCGGTCTCGCCGACGCTGGAAACTTCAGGATTGGTGTAGATCACTGCCGGGATCGCGCTGTAATCCATGGTGTCCTTTTCTCCGGCAATGACGTTGACTGCGACTTCCGCTTCGCGGTAGGCGGTATGGGCAAGCATGGATTTGCCGTTGACATCGCCGACGGCATAGACATCGGCAACGTTGGTCTTCATCTGATCGTCGGTGACGACGGCACCGCGTTCCATGTAGAGACCGATGTTTTCGTATCCCATATCGGCGGTATTGGCACGGCGTCCGATGGCGACCAGGATCTTGTCGGCTTTGAGTTCAGCTTTGCCTTCGGCGTTTTCCACAGAAAGGGTGCTGCCGTTGACTGCGACCGCTTTGGTCTTGAGCATGAATTTGACTCCGCGCTTTTCATAGATGCCGCGGAGCATTTCGGACATCTCTTTGTCAGTCGGTCCGCCGATGCGGTCGAGCATTTCGACCACGACGACTTCGGTTCCGATGCTGTTGAAATAGGATGCCATTTCAAGACCGATGACACCGCCGCCGAGAACGATCAGCTTTTTCGGAGCTTCGGTAAGAGCCAGGATCTCACGGTTGGTGAGCGCATCTCCGGTACCGACAGCTTCGCGCAGACCGGGGATCGGGGGAACTGCCGCCACTGAACCGGAGGCGATGATAAGTTTTTTGCCGGTGAATTTTTCGCCGTTGGCTTCAACGGTGATGCCTTCCGCAGTCTTGCCGACCACTTTGGCATTTGCCTTGACCACGTTGACTTTGGCACCCTTCATCTGCATGGCGACGCCGGAAACCAGCATCTTGACCACGTTGTCTTTGCGGGCGACCACTTTGGCATGATCGATCTTTGCACCGGTGGTGGTGACACCGTAGTGTTCACCGCCGCCGTTGGCATAATCGAAGATCTTGGCGGAGTAAAGCAAAGTCTTGGTGGGAACACAGCCTTCATTGAGGCAGACACCGCCGAGGGAGCGTCCTTCAAAAAGACAGACGCTCATTCCTTTGTGACCGGCACGTTCCGCCGCTTTGTAACCGGCGGGACCTCCGCCGATGACCAGAACATCATAAATCATGATTTTCACCTGTATAAAATTTGTTATCAGAGAGCAAGGATCAGATTGAATTTTTCCAGCTTGTCAGCCAGAGCCTTGAGGAACCTGGCGGCGGGTGCGCCGTCGACTACGCGGTGATCGAAGGTCAGGGAAAGTCCCATCGCCTGATAGAATTCCACAGAACCGTCGTCTTTCTGGCGGGGACGCAGGGTCGTGCCGCAGACACCGAGGATGCAGGTCTGGGGAGGATTGATGATCGGAGTGAAACTTTCGATACCGAGATTTCCGAGGTTGGTGACAGTGAAGCTGCCGCCGGAGAGTTTATCCGCACCGAGAGTACCCTCTTTGCAGGCATTTGCGTATTCCTTGACCCGGGCGGAGATCGTCTTGAGGCTCATGGTGTCGGCATCGCGCAGGACCGGAACCAGCAGACCTTTGGGAGTATCGATCGCCACGCCGAGCTGGGCGTGGGTGAAACGGCGCATCCTGTCACCGATGAAGTTGGCGTTGATGTCCGGGAATTCGACCAGAGTCTTGGCAACTGCGAAGAGGACGAGGTCGTTGATGGTGACCTTGTCAAGACCGAGTTCCGGGGCATTTTTCATCTGCTTGCGCATCTCAAGGATGGCAGTGGCATCGAAAGTGCGGTTGAGGGTGAGCTGAGCCATTTCCGCCAGAGACTTGTGCATGTTGTCGGCGATGACTTTGCGGATACGGGAGATCTTTTCTTCGGTGTATTCCGGAGCAGCGGCAGGAGCGGCGGCAGCAGGAGCGGCAGCCGGAGCAGCGGCAACGGCCGGAGCTGCTTCAACAGCGGCAGGAACAGCAGCCGGAGCAGCGGCTTTCAGAGCCTTGACATCGCGTTCGATGATGCGGTTTTCCGGACCGGTCGGAATTGCCTGTGAGAGATCAAGTCCGAGCTCTGCGGCAAGTTTCTTTGCGCGGGGGGAGGCGAGGACTTCAGCACCGCTTGCAGCCGGAGCGGCAGCAGCAGCGACCGGGGCAGCTGCGGCGGCCGGAGCGGTTTCAGCAGCAGCCGGAGCTGCGGCGGGAGCCGGAGCTTCAGCACCGGGAACGGTGAAAGTTGCACCGGGTTTGCCGATCACAGCGACGGGTGCGCCGACGGCGACTTCTTCACCTGCGGGAACCAGGATCTTGAGCAGAGTACCTTCGTACTTCGCCAGTTCTTCAAAGGAGGATTTACCGGTTTCCAGTCCGAAGATCGGCTGTTCGAGTTTGATGACATCGCCTTCTTTGACTTTCCACTCTGAAAGCAGTGCGCTTTCTTCAGAGACACCCATCTGGGGCATCAGGATGAAATTGACATCTTTGTTGTCGCTTGCCGCGGCGGCGGGGGCGGCAGCGGCAGCCGGAGCTGCGGCGGGAGCGGCTTCTGCAGCCGGAGCTGCGGCGGGAGCGGCTGCGGCGGCACCGGGAACTTCATAGGCTTCACCTGGTTTGCCGATCACAGCGACGGGTGCGCCGACGGCGACTTCCTCACCTGCGGGGACCAGGATCTTGAGCAGAGTACCTTCGTACTTTGCCAGTTCTTCAAAAGATGATTTACCGGTTTCAAGACTGAAGATCGGCTGTTCGAGTTTGATGACGTCGCCTTCTTTGACTTTCCATTCGGCGAGCAGGGCACTCTCTTCGGAGACACCCATTTGCGGCATGAGAATAAAATCTGCCATTTTTAAATACCTTTCTTTTTAAAGATTTAGAGTATATTTATCAGTTTACTGTATTCCTGTTTCAGTTCCTCCGGAAAAGCGGAGTCCGTTATCAGGAGATCTATATCCTGTATCTCGGCAAAACTGAAAGGAAGCATAGAACCCATTTTTGACGAATCCGCCAGGACCACCACGCGCCTTGCACGGGAGATTACCGAGCGTTTCAGAATACTGTCGAGCTGACTGCCGACGGAAAAACCGGTCTTTTTGTCAAAGCCGCTTGCCGCGATGAATGCGGTGTCGATATTGAGCATATCCAGCTGTCTCCAGACTTCAGGATCGGAGACCGACATACTGTGGCGTGAAAGTGTGCCGCCGAGCAGTACCACGGTGGGAAGCTGTTTGTGCGACATGACTTCCAGTGCAAGACTGGGTGCAGGAGTCACCACCACCAGATTGACATCCGGCAGCAGTTTGGCAAGAGTCATGGCGGTGGTTCCGGAGTCGATGAATATTCCGGTACCGGGATCGATCAGAGAGACCGCTTTTTCGGCGATCTCGCGTTTGAATTGTGAGTTGCGGTTTTCACGTTCGCTGTATATATCTTCGCTCAATCCGTATTTTGCGGGCAGATATTTGACTCCGCCGCGGGTCAGGATGACTGTTCTGCGGGCGGCGAGCTTCGCTAGATCGCGGCGGAGGGTCATTTCGGACCAGTGGTTGAATTTTGCAACCAGTTCACCGATAGTGACATCGCCGTGTTCTTTGATATATTCGTATATTGCGTTCTGACGGTCCTGCACGATATTTTCCCATTATAACAGTAGTTGACACTCCTCAAATATACTGCCGGATCAGTGAAATTTCAACCTGATAAATGTTAATTTTAAACTTTTTTTGTGGATTTCAAACATTCCGGGTGTTGCTGCTGTGCTGATACATTCCTGATAACGGCTTGAAAGTGTGCTGCGGTCGTTGTATATTAATTCTGTGATGAAATATGTATAAATTTACAGAAAGGGAGAGGTTATGGCAAAGTCCGGCGGCAACCATGAATTCAACAATTTCACTCCGAGGGCGCGGCAGATACTGCTGCTTGCCAACAAGGAGGCGGAGCGTTTCAATCACGATCATATAGGTTCCATCCACCTGCTGCTCGGCATCATCGCACTGGGTGAAGGTGTGGCATTCGATGTGCTTTCCTCAATGGGACTAAAACTCAATCAGCTGCGTATCGAGGTGGAAAAAGAGTTTTCCCCGTCGGGAGATGTCGGGACCGCAGGTCCCCGTCCGCTCACCGTGAGACTGAAAAAGATCCTGCTTATGGCGGCTAAAGAGGCTGCGGCGATGAATTACAGCTTCATCGGAACTGAACATCTGCTGCTTGCTCTGCTGCGCGAGGGCGAAAGCAAAGCCGCAAGGATACTGCAGAACCTCAACATAAATCTGGAAAATGTCCGTATGGAGGTCATCAAAGCTCTGGATGCAGATTTTATTCCGGGAGCGGAGATGCAGCAGGATAATCCCGGTCAGTCCCAGAGCGAAATCCCTGCGGGCAGCGGTTCCGATCTGCCGGCTCTCAATGCTTTCGGCAGAGATCTTACCGGACTTGCCGCCAGAGGAGAACTTGATCCGGTCATCGGCAGAAGCGAAGAGATCGAGAGGGTCATTCAGATCCTCTGCCGCCGTACCAAGAACAATCCGGTGCTTATCGGCGAGGCTGGCGTAGGCAAGACCGCCATCATCGAGGGACTGGCAGAAGCCATCGTCGCCAAGAAGGTCCCGGAACTGCTGGCGGATAAAATGATATTTGCCATCGATCTTCCGCTCATGGTCGCAGGAACCAAGTACCGCGGTCAGTTTGAGGAACGCATCAAAGCGGTTATCGATGAGGTGAGGAACTCCGGTAAAGTCATTCTGTTCATCGACGAACTGCACACCATCGTCGGAGCAGGCGGTGCCGAGGGCGCGATGGATGCAGCAAACATCATCAAACCCGCACTCTCCCGCGGAGAACTGCAGTGTGTCGGAGCCACTACGCTTGATGAATACCGCAAGGGCATCGAAAAGGATGCCGCTCTGGAACGGCGTTTCCAGCCGGTCATGGTCAAGCCGCCGTCGGTCGAAGACTCCTGTCTGATACTTGAGGGATTGCGTGAGACTTATGAGAAACATCACCATGTGCGTTATGCTCCCGGAGCTCTGGAAGCTGCGGTGAAATTTTCCGACCGCTATATTTCCGGGCGTTTTCTGCCGGATAAGGCTATCGACATCATGGATGAAGCAGGCGCCAGGGCGCGGATCTCCGGCATGACCCCGCCTCCGGATACCCGGGAGTTTGAAACTGAACTTGCAGAGATCCGCAAAAACAAAGAGGATGCCATAAATGATCAGAATTTTGAAGATGCCGCAAAATGGCGCGATGCCGAACGCGAACTTGAAAACTCCATGGTTGAACTCCGTGAAAAGTGGCGCAAGTCGTGTGAGGAAAAATATTCCGTCATAACTCCGGATGATATCGCCGTCGTGGTCGCCAAACTCACCGGAATTCCGGTGCAGAAGATGGCGGAAGGGGAAAGCGCGCGTCTGCTGCGTATGGAAGAGGAGCTCAAAAAGAGCATCGTCGGTCAGGATGCTGCCGTAAGTGCGATATCCAGAGCTCTGCGCCGCAGCCGTGCCGAGCTGAAAAATCCCAACCGTCCCATAGGTTCATTCATCTTCCTCGGACCGACCGGTGTGGGCAAAACTCTGCTTGCCGGAAGTCTTGCGGAATTCATGTTCGATGATCCGGAGTCTCTCATCCAGGTGGATATGTCGGAATACATGGAAAAATTCAACGTTTCCCGTCTGATCGGTTCACCCCCGGGATACGTCGGTCACGGAGAGGGCGGGGAGCTTACGGAACGTGTCCGCCGCCGTCCGTACAGTGTGGTGCTGTTTGATGAGATCGAAAAGGCGCATCCCGATGTGATGCACATGCTGCTTCAGATCCTTGAAGAGGGACATCTTACCGATACTCTCGGCAGAAAGATCGATTTCCGCAATACGATCATCATCATGACCAGCAACGTCGGCGCACAGGAGCTGGGACGCACAAGTGCGCTCGGCTTCAGTTCTCCGGGAACTGAAAGCATCAAAGCCGAAGAAAGACTGCTGGCAGTTGCCAAACGTACGTTCAAGCCGGAATTCATCAACCGGGTCGATAATATCATCGTGTTCAACAAGCTCGACCGTAATGCCCTCATGGAGATCATCGGGATCGAACTGGATAAGCTCAAAGAACGTCTGGCGAACCGTGATCTCTCTTTTGAAATCTCGGATGAAGCAAAAAATTTCCTGCTGGATAAAGGATTTGAACCGGAATTCGGAGCCCGTCCACTGCGCCGTGCGATCGAACATCTGGTCGAAGATCCGCTTGCAGAAGAGCTGCTGCGGGGAATATTCAACGGAGCTTCCGGTATAAAAGTCGAATGCGACAATCACAAACTGCTGTTCTTCCCGGTGAAAGCGGAGAAAAAACGCAGAGCAGGGAAGCGTTCCAAATGAAAGCCGGAGAAATGCTCACCTGTCCGCATTGCGGAGAAAAGACCGTGGTGAAACTGCGCAGGGTCATGGATGGCTGGCAGGTGACTGGAGAGGAGCTTATCTGTACTCTCTGCTCCGCCGTGCTCGGTAAACCGGAAAAAGACGGTCCCGGAACATCTGCTGCCCGCAGCAGGCTGGCGGCTCTGCTCGGCGGAGATGATACTCCAGGTGTCACTCTTGCTCCGGAAAGCGGATACCGCAGAGGATGCCGCAACTGTGCAAATCTGCTGGAGCATCCCTTCAAACTTATCTGTGCCAAAACTCAACTTGAAGTCGATCCCATGCACGAATGCGGGGATTTCATTGACCGCATGAAGGAGGAAAAATAAAATGCAGTCATGTTTCGCTGACCGCAAAGCGCGGTTGGAAGCGTTCAGAAAAGCTGAACTTTATCTGGTCATATCTTCAGAATTCACTCTCGGCCGTCCGGTTCCGGAGATTTTTGAAGCTGCAGCCGCAGGCGGCATCCGTCTTATACAGCTGCGTGAAAAGAACCGGGGAGCGAAATTTCTTTACGATACCGCCTGTGCCTGCCGCAGTATCGCCAACCGTTACAATGTGGTGATGATGATCGACGACATGGTCGATGTGGCACTGCTTTCCGGAGCAGACGGTGTGCATCTGGGGCAGGAGGATCTGCCGGTCAATGAAGCAAGAAAGATCGCTCCGGAGCTTCTGCTCGGGTGTTCCACTCACAATCTGGAGGAGGCTCTGGCTGCCAGATCTGCCGGGGCGGATTATATCAATATCGGTCCGGTTTACCCGACCGGAACCAAAAAACTTGCCATGGAAGCCCTCGGTACCGGTGCGATCCGGTCGATCTCACCGCAGATAGCTCCGCTGCCGTTTTCGGTGATGGGCGGCATCAAACAGCATCGTTTCAGGGAGCTGTATGACTCCGGGGCAAGACTGTTTGCCATGGTGACGGAGATAACCCAATCTCCGGATGTTGAACAGAAAGTAAAAGAACTTCTTCAGGCGTACCGCGAGGCGCAGAAAGGATAAAAAATGACCAAAGCAGAAACCATAGCGCAGAAAGCCGCTGAACTTATGAAAAATGATGCCGCCATTCTGACTGCGGCTGAAATAAAAAACGGCGTGGTCCGCAAGATGCAGGTGTATTTCTGGGACGGCAAATCTGCGGTGATGGACATCATCACCAAAGATGATCTGGTACAGAACTTTCCTGATGCCGGAGTTTATGTTCTTGCTCCGGGAGAAAGCGATGCCGGAAAAGCCCTGAAAAAGGTCGAGATGTTCGAGGGGGAGGAGGATATGTATTTCCGTACCGACGGCACCCGTACCGAAGAGGATGAGTTTGCCGGATTGCCTCCGGTACTGTTCATGGAAACCGTTGAGGCGATGTGCAGTTTGTGAAGTAAGGTCAGGGGATGATTTGATATGTGTGTGGGCGGATATGATACTATAGCTCCGGTTCCCGGTTTTCCGCAGGGCGAACCGGGATTTATTCAGGATTTGAAAAGTTGGGATCCCCGCAGTGTCCATTGGGACTGCAATGCGGCTGTTCCTGAAGACAGTTTATGTCTCATCGGCAAATGGCAGATAACGCGGGATTTCCCTGATCCGGAAAATCTGCTTGACACCGCTTATGCTGCACTGGAGCGTTTTGCGGCATCTCATATCCCGTCTGACAGCAGGATCGTAAATATAAGTGCGGTCTGTGACAGTGCGTTGGGATGTGAAGAGTATAAAATCACCGTTTCTCCGGACGGCATTTGTCTTGCCGCTGCCGATACTGAAGGTATGCGCCGTGCGGTGTATTATCTGATCGACATGTGCCGCAGTGGGAATGTTCCGGCATTGATGTATCAGACCGTGGAGCGCAGACCGTGGCTGAAAAACCGTATTTCCCGCTGTTTTTTCGGACCGATCAAGCGTCCGCCGTTCAATCACGATGAGCTTACCGATGATGTGGATTATTATCCCGAACCCTATCTTGACCGTCTTGCCGCTGAGGGCATCAACGGCATCTGGCTCACTGCGGTCTGGAAAGAGCTTGGTGAGACCGGATTTTTTCCGGTCGATCCCAAACGCGGCATGCGTATAGAAAAACTCCGCCGCACCGTGGAAAAATGCCGCCGTTACGGAATAAAAGTCTGGGTATTCTGCATTGAACCTGCAAGCTGGACGGAAGTTAATCCCGTGTCTGCCGGCAAAGAGGATATGCAGGGGAAAGAGGGTAATGAGGGATACCGGTCATTCTGTATCGCTTCGGAGAATTCAAAAAAATATGTTCACGACAGCGTGTATTCGATCTTCCGCGACACTCCGCATCTGGGCGGAATGATGCTGATCTCGCTCGGAGAAAGACCTACTTCATGCTTGAGTTACGTCTATGACCGCAAAGACGGCAAGCCGGAGTGCGCCTGCCGCTGCGGATCAACTGCAAGCGGGATACTCAACGCTGTTCTTTCAGAGATCCGTCGCGGTATCCGCGATGCCGGCAGTGATGCGCAGGTCTTGAGCTGGCTCTACAATCCCCGTCCGGCGCAGATACCGGACTGGTGGTTTGCTCTGCCTGAAGAGCTTGATGATGAAAAGATCCTTGCCTTCAACTTTGAATCCGGATGCACCAAGTCGCAGAACGGCAGGGTCCATGCCGGCGGAGACTACTGGCTTTCCTGTGTCGGTCCCTCGGACCGTTTCGGACGTATGGCTGCCGCCGCCCGGGGAAAATGTGAATTTGCCGCCAAACTTCAGGTCGGCTGTTCCCATGAACTTGCGACGGTACCCTTTATGCCGGTACCCGGAAATCTGTATGCCAAGTACCGTAAAATGAAAAATCTCGGAGTCACACATGTCATTCAGTGCTGGTATTTCGGAAATTATCCCGGACTGATGAACCGTGCCGCCGGAATGCTGGCATTCGAGGATTTTTCAACTGATAAAATGGATTTTCTCAAGCGTCTGGCTCTGCCGGATTGGAGCGCATCTTACGCTGAAAAAGTGGCAAAAATGTGGTCTTCATTCGGTGAGGCATACGATAATTATCCGCTGGACATCCAGTTTCAGTATTATGGTCCGATGCATGACGGCGTAGTGTGGCCGCTTCACCTGAAGCAGGTTATGCGTGCCCTGCCGCGCTCCTGGAAACCGGATGCGTTTCCGGCGGGAGATGCGATTGGCGAGTGCATGATCCACCATTCTCCCGGCGACCTGGTGATCCTTACCGGGCTGCTTGCTTCCGGCTGGCGTGAAGCGTTGAAGCTGCTGCCGGAACTGCGTGAGACCTTTGCCGGAGATGCGGCAAGACAGCGTGACTGTGATCTTTATGAGGCACTGGGTATACTGTTCAGTTCCGGGGCGGGTATATTGAAATTCTATGAATTGAGGAAGGCTCTTTTCGACTCTCCGGTCGGAACTCATGCAATGCTGGAAAAAATGCGTGCGATCGTGAGGGATGAAAAAGCCGCATCTGCACGGATGATCGAACTTTGCAATGCTGATGCAAGACTGGGTTATCACTCTGAAGCGGAGGTGTTCAAGTTTTATCCTGCCAAGCTGAAGTGGCGTATCGGTGAACTGGAAAAACTTGAACCGGTGTTTGATATGCTTGCCGGAAAGGCTCCTGATGAGATCAGAAAACTGCTTGCGTGGGAAGGCAGAACCGTGAAAGCGGGTGAGACCTGTTGCGGCAGAGGATTTTCCTGGAGAGCAGGTATTGAGGATACTGACTTGAAGATCACTATAAACATCGGGCCGGAAGCTGTTGAAAACACCGAAGGAATCATTGTGATGGCAATGGATCGTTTCGGATCGAAATTTCCTCTTTCGGTAAGTCTGCATTATGATGATGCCGGATTTCTGAATAATAATCAGAGTATCATTAAAACAACAGACGGCATGGGGAATTATGTTGTCCGCATACCGCTGTCGAAACTTGATTACAGCCGGGAGTTATTTTTCGGAGTCTGCCGTATCTACCGTGACAGTGATGGAACATGTCATTTTGCCGGAGCTCCGGAAGCGGATTATTCACTGGAAGGCAGACTTAATATAGGATATTGTTCAGCAGAGAAGCTGGGCAGACTGGTGCTCGGCTGATCGCCGGCGGCCGGTTGCGCACCAGCATCATAACGCCGCCTTGCCCTGCGGGGGGCGGCGGAAAAGCTGTCATACCTTGCCGGTAACGCAGCGCAAGTTTTGTATAGCCGGTCATGCCTGACAGGTTCGTGGGGGCGGCGGCCGGTTGCCGGCAGCATCATAACGCCGCCTTGCCCTGCGGGGGGGCGGCGGAAAAGCTGTCATACCTTGCCGGTATTGCAGTGCGCCGCGCAGATATGCCGTTTGGGTACTGACTGCGTGTGTTTTTACCCGCACGGTACAGCAGCGCAATCAACCGCAAATTATCCGGCTTATACGGCATATCCGGCTTATTGCCAGACAAGCAAAGCAGCATAATTATT
>JAZSGR010000117.1:0-4124 GCA_045532825.1 Victivallaceae bacterium
TCCACCGATCGCAGACAGAACCGTTTCTTGAGCTTGAAAAAAACATGCTGTGTGATATATTTTAATTGAGAAAAACATATCTGAATAAGGATAAAATATAAATTTTTCACAAAATTTCGGACATTATCTTGAAATTACCTCCGGGAGGCAATTTCAAAAGTCATTCAAAAAATGGCAAAGATGTCATTCGCAAAGAGCTGCCTGCCGGGCAACAGGTGCTTGTCGCGCCGAAGCTTTTTAAGCGAAGGCGGAAAAAATGCTCCCTTTTACAGATCGAAGCGGGGGTGCTTTTACAAGTTTGGGGAGTTTTGAAATTGCCTCCCGGCATAAAATTTTTCAAATATTCTTTTTTGACGCTTGTTTTAATAAAAAACAGCTGTTATATTATTATCCCGGAATGTTTATTACAATAATATAAATTCTGGGAAGGAAAATGAACACAGGTTTTGACAGTGAAAAGTACCTGCGCGAACAATCAGAAGCGATTTTGGAACGTGCGGGAAAGTTCGGGGATAAACTCTATCTTGAATTCGGCGGCAAACTGATTTGCGATTACCACGCCGCACGTGTTCTGCCGGGATTCGATCCGGATGCAAAAATCAAACTCCTCCAGCATCTGAAAGACAAAGTTGATATAGTCATCTGCATCCACGCAGGTGCCATCGAAGCAAAGAAAATGCGGGCAGATTTCTGCATATCCTACGACGTTGACACCATGCGTACGATCGACAATCTGCGCGACTGGGGTCTCGAAGTCCGCGCAGTGGTCATCACCCGTTACAGCGATCAGCCGGCAGTCAACGTGTTCATCAACCGCCTTGCCCGCCGCGGAATCAAAGTCTACACCCACAGATTCATCCAGGGATATCCGACCGATGTCGATACCATCGCAAGCGACAACGGCTATGGAGCCAACGAATATATCGAAACAGAAAAGCCGATCGTGGTAGTCACCGGCCCCGGTCCCAATTCCGGAAAAATGGCAACCTGTCTCTCGCAGGTCTATCATGAATTCCGCCGCGGTATCAAAGCCGGATATGCAAAATTTGAAACTTTCCCGGTTTGGAACCTTGCTCCGAAACATCCGGTCAACCTCGCTTACGAAGCCGCAACTGCCGATCTGGGCGATGTAAATATGGTAGATCCGTTCCATCTGGAAACCAGAGGAATCACCGCAACGAACTACAACCGCGATGTGGAAATATTCCCGGTGGTAAAACGTATCTGTGCAAAAATCATGCCGCCGGATCAGCTGTATGCAAGTCCGACCGAAATGGGTGTAAACCGTATCGGCTTTGCCATCACTGATGACGATGTCGTAAAAGAGGCAGCCACCCAGGAAATCATCAGACGTTATTTCCGTGCGCTGTGCGATTATGCCACCGGTGCCGGTTCGGAAGAATCAGTGACCCGGATCAAACTGCTCATGGATGGTCTCAATGTAAATGATCTTGACCGCAAAGTGGTATCAGCCGCACGCGAAGCGGCAAAAGAAGCCGAAATGACTCCCGGCAAAGGCTGCGACAATGTATTCTGCGGAGCTGCCATTGAACTTGCTGACGGAACTATCGTCAAAGGCAAAAACTCTCACCTGCTGCATGCGGCTTCAAGCTGTGTCCTCAATGCGGTCAAAAAACTCGCAGGTCTCCCGGATGATCTGCCGCTGATCGCACCGGAGATCCTCGATTCGCTCGGCAAACTCAAACGGGATGTCCTCAAAAACAAGCAGCTGAGTCTCGCAGTCGGTGAAACGCTCACAGCCCTCAGCGTGAGTGTTCCATCCAATCCGGCAGCCTCTCTTGCCATGAAGCAGCTGGCGAAGCTCAACGGATGCGAAATGCACACCAGTCACATGCCGAGCGGCGGCGATGAAGTCGGACTCAAACGCCTCGGCATCAACCTTACCAGTGAACCGGTTTTTGCCAGCAGAAACCTGTTTATGGAATAAAAAGATAAAAAAATATCAGAAAAATGATAATAATTCCTGATTTTAATTTGAAAAAATTTTTTCATGAGTTATTTTAAGCAGTGTGGGGAAGAACTCCATTCAAAAAAATTGAAAACAAGGAGAACAAAAATGGATCTGAAAAACAGTAAAACCGCCGCCAATCTGGCTTATGCTTTTGCCGGAGAATCCCAGGCCCGCAACAAGTACACCTATTTCGCAAGCGTTGCCCGCAAAGAAGGTTACGAGCAGATCGCCGCGATCTTCGAAGAAACCGCCAACAACGAAAAAGAACATGCAAAACTCTGGTTCAAAGAACTCGGACTTCTCGGTGATACCGCTGCAAACCTGGCAGCTGCCGCTGCCGGCGAGCGCGAAGAGTGGACTGAAATGTACAAAAACTTCGCCGATGAAGCTGAAGCTGAAGGTTTCACCGCCCTCGCCAACCGTTTCCGCCGCGTTGCAGAGATCGAAAAACGCCATGAAGAGCGTTACAACAAACTTCTTGCCAACGTCAAAAACAACGAAGTTTATGTAAAGACCGCTGCCACCCGTTGGGAATGCCGCAACTGCGGACATGTCATCATCAGCGAAAAAGCTCCGGAGATCTGCCCGGTCTGCAATCATCCCAAGGCATATTTCCAGGTTGAGCCTCTCAACTTCTGATAGAAGTTTTCAACCAAAAGCAAACTGCAGCTGCATTTTTCACAGAATGCAGCTGCAGTTTTTTATTGAACTTACAGGAACAGAAAATCACATCTCCAGCTTCAGCCAATCCGGTTGAACAGAAACACGTTTACCACTTTTGATACTGTCTGCAACAGCGATCCGGTAAGAACAGCCTGTAATCCGTCGTAGATCGCCGGCAGATCATACGGACGGTCATCGGCAAAAAGTTGACCGAAAAGCGTATCATCTGTCCGGGAGTCACGATCGGTAACAATGTGGTAGCAGCAGCCGGTGCAGTTATCACCAAAGATCTTTAAGACAACTTCATATATGCCGGAGTTCCGGCACAGAAGCTGCGTCCGATTATTCCGCAAACAAAATAAATCCATCAGATTATACATATAGATCAACGGGGCTGTTGCAAAACCTCAAAAAAGGTGAGCAACAGCCCCGTTGAAATCAACTTTGCAGTCTTATTTGAAGACTGAGTCAAAGTTCTGTCCGGACGGAGTGAAATCCATCGAACGGGTGAACCGCAGAGCATCGACCGCACCGAAATCACGGTTCATGCCGCAGTCTTCCCACTCGACCGAGAGGGGACCGTCATAACCGATGTTGTTGAGGGTACGGATGATCGCTTCAAAATCAACTTCACCGTGTCCGGGACTGCGGAAATCCCAGCCTCTGCGCGGATCACCGAAATTGAGGTGAGATGCGAGAATACTGGTTTCACCATCCAGATTGACCTGGGCATCCTTGACGTGGCAATGATAGATCCTGTCAGGGAAGGCGCGCAGGAACTTGACCGGATCGACTCCCTGCCACAGAAGGTGGCTGGGATCGAAGTTGAATCCGAATTCTTTTCTTCCGTTCAGAGCATCCAGAGCCATGCGGGCAGTGTAGATATCATAAGCGATCTCAGTCGGATGGACCTCAAGCGCAAATTTGATATCGTTTTCTGCAAACACATCCATGATCGGATTGAAAAGTTCTGCAAAACGGCGGTATCCGGCGGCAATGTCATCCGGTCCCACCGGCGGGAAGCTGTAGAACATGTGCCATACCGGACTGCCGGTGAAGCCGTTCACAACTTTGACCCCCATGTTTTTGGCAGCTTTGGCAGCCGCTTTCATGGATGCAACAGCCCATTCGCGCTTTGCTTCGCTGTTGCCGTTGCAGTCAGCCGGAGCAAAACCGTCAGAGCGTGAATCATCGTTGGGATCGCAGATGAGCTGACCGGCAAGGTGATTGCTGATCGCCCAGACACCGAGACCGTATTTTTCAAGGAGCGCGCGTTTGTCATCGCAGTAAGCGGTGCTTTCAGCGGCCTTGAAAACGTCGAAATGGTCACCCCAGCAGGCAAGTTCCAGACCGTCGTAACCGGCGGCCTGCATCTTCTGGCAGAGGGTTTCCAGCGGCAGGTCTGCCCACTGTCCCGTAAATATAGTTACTTTTCTGCTCATAATCCAGAAAAACTCCTGTTTTTAGAGTTTGACCCAGTTGCCTTTGC
>JAZSGR010000227.1:0-12714 GCA_045532825.1 Victivallaceae bacterium
GTCAGACCGGGATTTTGCTATTGCCTTCTTTCAGATTCCACCTCACAATGGACACCCTTGGCTTTCGCTAACAGTTCCTACTGACAAGGTCTGTATCGGACTTTCACCGACGAGTCAATGCGCGTGCCGCGCATACAAAAAGGGCTGCTGCAAATGTTGGATCTTGCAGCAACCCCTCTTACCGACAAAAACTGTCGTTTCCGAGTTGGAAACTTACTTGGCGCGACGGATACCGAGGGCGTCAGTGATTTCCATGTACTTCGCGCGATTTTCGGTCAGCAGGTATGCCAGCAGCTTTTTGCGGAGAGCGACCATTGCCAGAAGACCGCGGCGGGTGCTGTGATCTTTCGGGTTCTCTTTCAGGTGCGCGGTCAGCTCGAGGATGCGTCCGCTCAGAAGAGCGATCTGAACTTCGGGGCTGCCGGTGTCTCCGGGTTTGCGGCCGTACTTTGCGATGATTTCGCTGCGCTGTGCTTTGTCCATAACTCGTATTCTCCCATTTTTTGGTGATTGTTTCGTATCCGCCAGCCGGACCCCGGACAAACAGAGCTTCCCGACCTGAACGGACCGTCGATTTGTATAATATACACCTCTTTGAAGTTTTTGCAAATCTTTTGTGGTTTTTTTTAAATTCTCCTTGAAAAATACTCCGACGGGTGCTATTTTATCTGAACACGGGCCGGAGTGGCGGAATGGCAGACGCGCTAGACTCAAAATCTGGTACTCCCTGAGTGTGTGGGTTCAAGTCCCACCTCCGGTACCATCTGTGCAGTATCAGGCATCCTTCAACGGGATGCTTTTTTTGTCTCTTCGACGGTTTGTGACAAAAACTCATATCTTCTTTCAGCTGAAAAACATCTGCGTTTACATGGACGCCGATGGACTTTGTGGACAACATGGACTTCTGTAATGCTGCTCCCGGTCATCGTCCCTTTTGTCCACTCTTGTCCATACAAGTATTCAAAAACTTTTTTACGTCTCTTACAACAGGTGGTTGAACAATGTTAAAAATCAACACAGCGATCCGGAAATTTTCTCCGAACTGTAATTTTCCTTCTTGTAAAATTTTTTTAACGCGTTATATTCATCCGCAACAACCGATTTAAAAAAAACACGGATCGATCCCGGAATTTCTGTAACAAACAACAGGATCCATCCCTGCAAAAAATTGAAGGATAAAAATGAACATATTGCTTTCCCGGGAAAAATTTCCGCAGAATTACTGGATCATCAATCTGGTCTGCCTGTGGCTTTCTCAAACACTGGTCATGGCGGGTTTTTCCGCACTGATCCCCTTCATTCCGCTGTTCATCACCCAGGAACTCGGCATCGCGGTAAAATCTGAAGTCGGCAGAGCAGTTGCACTTTTCAGCTTCTTCGGCAGCATGGCATACGCGATCTTCTGTCCGATCTGGGGAAAACTCTCTGACCGCTTCGGGGTAAAACCCATGCTGCTGCGCGGAACGTTTCTCACCTGCTTTATCTTCATTCCGATGGGATATGTCAAAAACATGGCAGACGTGCTTTCACACTGGTTCCCGTGGGTGACAGCGGTCGGACTGCTTATCACATTGCGCTTCCTCTCCGCCGCCTGTGCAGGAACCACAGCTGCATCCAATTTGATGATAGCACGTACGGTCCCCGATGACAAACAGGGGTTTGCACTGGGATCACTCACCACAAGTTACTGGGGCGGCATGGTACTTGGCAACGTTGCCGGAGGTCTCATCATCGACAAATACGGATATCTTGCCTCTTTCTGGTTTTGCGGCATCCTTTATTTCATTGCCGGTATCGCCATACTGTTCACCAGAGACAATCCTGTCCGCGTCAAAGCCGCGCCGCACCGGAGCACACCGCTCGGAATCAGGAACATTCTGCCATCCTTCACCAATGCAGTGTGGCTCATGATGGGATTGTTTCTGCTCATGGGATTGGTACGCTATCTGGAGGCTCCTTACATCGCGCTCAAAATCGAACAACTTGCCGGAGCTGAAAAAGCCGCCTACTGGACCGGTATCGTCAGTGCTTTTGTTGGAATAGCTTCAGTCATTTCCGGAGTGGTTTGCGGCTGGCTGAGCGACCGTTATTCACCGAAAATGATCCTGATTCCGGCACTTGCAGTATCCGCTCTGGCTCTTATCGCGCAGGGGGCTGCGACCAATCTCGTGATCTTTGCCGCCGGAAGGTCGCTGCTGTATATCGCAGCAGGCGGCTTCCATCCGGTCCTCCTGAAAGTGCTTTCGATGATCACACCTAAACGCAAACGCGGGGTGGTATTCGGTTTTTCCAGCTGCATGGGTTCCAGCGGCGTGATGCTGGCATCACTGCTCGGCGGTTACATCTACACCTGTACCACGGTAAACGGTGTATTCTATATAACGGCGGCGGCACAGCTGCTGTCACTGCCGGTACTGATGATCCTGCTCAATATCGCCATGCGTCCTCCGCGCTTCCACCGGAAACACCGCTGAAAACGCTTCCGGTACACAGCAAACAGCCTGAACTGTTTTTTCCGGCTGCCGCACGACAATCACTCCGTCAGCGGCAGTTTTTTTGTCTCTTTGATGTTCTTTTCAAATATCCGTGTTTTTTCATGGAAATTTGCAGGCAGATGTGCTATATTATATAAATTTATAAATTTTTGGCTGAACCAAATCAGGAGGATACCATGCCTAAAGAATACAATGTGACCATTATCGGATTCGGAACGGTCGGTGCCGGAGTTGCTGATATTCTGCTCAACAACAGCGAAGTTATCACCCGCCGCAGCGACGTCAAACTCAACCTGAAACATATCGCCGATCTGGATATCACCAGCGACCGCGGGGTCAAAGTTCCGGAAGGAATCCTCACCACCAACACGGCAGAAGCGATCAAGGATGCCGACATCGTGGTCGAACTTGTCGGCGGAACCACCGTTGCAAAAAAATTCATCATCGATGCCCTCAACTCCGGCAAAGCGGTCGTCACTGCCAATAAAGCTCTGCTCGCACTCCACGGCGAAGAACTCTTTGCCGCTGCCGAAAAATCCAACGTCGATCTCTGCTACGAAGCCAGCGTTGCCGGCGGCATCCCCATCATAAAATCCCTGCGTGAGGGTCTTGCAGCCAACCGCATCCGCCGCATCTACGGCATCATGAACGGCACCTGCAACTATATCATCACCAGAATGGAACGCGAAAGTGCCGACTTTGCCAGCGTGCTTGCCGATGCCCAGAAACTCGGTTACGCTGAAGCCAATCCCTCTCTGGATATCGACGGTTTCGATACCGCCCACAAGACAGCGATCCTCGGAGCTCTCGCTTTCGGCAAATGGTTCGGACTCGATCCGGTGCATGTCGAAGGCATCCGCGATCTCGACAGCCGCGACATCGTTTATGCCAACGAAATGGGATATCGCATCAAGCTGCTGGGAGTCATCAAAAACGATGACGGCAAAGTCCAGATGCGCGTGCATCCGACTCTGATCCCGAAAGACTCGCTGCTTGCCAACATCTCCGACGTATTCAACGGAGTCATGGTAGAAGGCGACAATGTCGGTCAGACCCTGTTCTACGGCAGAGGAGCCGGACGCAGTGCCACCGCAAGCGCAGTGGTCGCCGATATCATCGATGCGGCATTGAATATGAAAAACAACTCTCCGCGCCGCATTCCGGCGTTCCGTCCGGGCGCCCAGTTCGACAAAGTGCTGCCGATGAAGGACATCACTTCACGCTACTATCTGCGTCTGGAAGTCAAGGACTGCCCCGGTGTGATCGCTTCCATCACCCAGATCCTCGCGGACCGTTCGATCAGTATTTCCAGTCTGATCCAGCACGAAACCAAAACAGAATCCAATTCCGTCTCTCTGGTGATCCTGACTCATCCGGCACCGGAAAGCGAAATGAACGCTGCACTTTCCGAGATCGGAGTACTTTCGATCAACCGTTCTCCGGTCAAGCTGCTGCGTATTGAAGATCTTTAATCCACAGGAGAAAATTTTTATCATGGGACAGCATACCGTTGAAAAAATCGGCGGCACCAGTATGAGCCGTTTCGGCGAACTGATGGCAAATATCCTCATCGGCAAGCGCAAAGCCGGTGAACTTTACAACCGTATTTTCGTGGTTTCCGCTTACGGCGGCATCACCAATCTGCTGCTTGAAAACAAAAAAACCGGAGCTCCCGGCATCTATGGCAGCTTCGCCGCAGGCGACAATGAAGCATGGCAGAAAAAACTGGAAGCAACCCGCGATGAAATGATCCGCATCAATCACGGATTTGAAGAGCTGGGTCTGGATGTTGCCAAAGCTGATGATTTTGTGAACGAACGCATGAACGGCGCAAAATCCTGCCTGATGAACCTCTCCCAGCTGGGAAGTTTCGGTCACTTCCAGAAAGAAAGCTACCTGCCCGCAGCCCGTGAACTGCTCTCCTCCATCGGAGAAGCCCACAGTGCGTTCAACTCGGTGAATATCCTGCATAAGCACGGAGTGAAAGCCGTTTTCGTAGATCTCTCCGGCTGGCGGGATCATGATACCGGCAGCATGGAGGAAAACATCGAAAAACACATGGCGGGACTGGATTTCTCACAGTGCATGCCCATCGTCACCGGTTACGCAAAATGCGCTGAAGGCGTCATGGCGCAGTTCGACCGCGGATACAGCGAGATCACGTTCAGCAAACTGGCCGTGGTCACCGGAGCCAAAGAGGGTGTCATCCACAAGGAATATCACCTTTCCACCGGCGATCCCAAGCTCATCGGCGATGACCGCGTGCGTATCATCGGACACACCAACTTTGACATTGCCGACCAGCTGTCGGATATGGCTATGGAAGCCATCCACCCAAAAGCCTCCAAAGCGATGGAACTGCACAACATTTCCATCCGTGTGAAAAACGCCTTTGATCCGGAGCATCCGGGAACGCTCATCAGCCGTTCCTACGTCTCCCCGGAACCGCGCGTGGATATGATCTGCGGCAGACAGGATCTGGTCGCAGTGGAAGTGTTCGATCCTGAAATGGTCGGCGTCAGCGGTTACGACTGGAAACTGCTCAAGAGTTTTGCGGATCATAAAGTAAGCTACATCGCAAAAAACACCAATGCCAACACCATCACCCATTATGTCTCCACCCGTCAGAAGGGGCTGGAAAGCTGTGTGGCTGAACTCCGCGAACTCTTTCCCTCTGCCAAGATCAATGTCAGCGAGGTTGCGATCGTCTCAGTTCTCGGCTCCAACATGAAGCTGCCGGGATTTCTTTCCAGAGCGGCGGCGGCACTGGCAAAATCCGGCATCAACGTGCTGGCACTGGATCAGTGCATGCGTCAGGTCAACATGCAGTTCATCATCGAGCGCAAGTTCTTCTCTGAAGCACAGATCGCCCTGCACCGGGAATTTGTGGAAAATTCAAACGGTTATTGACCGTAAACACGGATAAAAGACCATGAACGGAACAGTATTGGGAGCATTGCTCCTCACCACGCTTGCGGGGGGAGCTACTGTTATCGGAGCGGCGGCGGCATTCACCGCACGCCGCACCAATACAGCACTGTTATCCGCCGCCCTGGGACTCTCCGGCGGTGTCATGGTCTACATCGCCTTTGTTTCACTTCTGGCAGACGCCAATAAATCGCTCGGCGACCTGCTGGGAAAAACTCCGGGGCAGCTCACTGCGATGGGGGCTTTTTTCGGCGGCATGTTCCTTGCTGCGCTCATCGACAAAATGGTTCCGGATACCGTAAATCCGCACCAGACAAGAAGCATCGAGGAGCTTGACGGCAGTCATCTGCCTGCGGATCTGCGCCGCATGAGTTTCATAACCGCCCTTGCCATGGTACTGCATAAATTTCCGGAAGGCATCGCAGTGTTTGCCTCCGGGATCCAGAGTGCGGAGCTGGGTATACCGGTAGCGTTCGCAATGGCACTGCACAATATTCCGGAGGGTATTGCGGTATCAGTTCCGGTGTTTTATGCGACAGGAAGCAAAAAAAAGGCGTTCATTATCGCCTCGCTCACCGGACTTGCCGATCCTGCCGGAGCAGTCATCGGCTGGCTGCTTCTCATGCCGCTGATAAAAAATATTCCGGCTACGCTGCCGGTCATCCATGCGGCGGTTGCGGGGATCATGGTCTTTGTGACATTTGACGGACTGCTGCCGATGGCGCAGAAATTCGGCAGACCGCACCTGACGCTGTACGGGATAATATCCGGAATGTTTCTTATGGCACTTGCACTTGCTTTTCTTTGATAAAAATTTATATATAGGTATATACGGAGATCACAGCTATGATGAAAATGAGCAAAATGGTCGGAAGACGTCTCAAGGAAGTTCCGAAAGACGCCAAAACAGACAGTCACAAATTTCTGATCCGCGGCGGCTACATCCGTCCGGTTTCAGCGGGCATCTACGATCTGCTTCCTGCGGGCAAGCGCATTGTGGAAAAGATCGAACGTATCATCCGCGAAGAGATGAACCGCATCGAAGGTCAGGAGATCCTCATGCCGGTCGTTCTGCCGGCAGAACTGTGGCAGGAATCCGGACGTTATGACGTCGTCGGAGCCGAGCTGCTGCGCTTCTCCGACCGCAACAGCAAACCCATGCTGCTTGCAATGACCCACGAAGAATGTGTGACCGCTCTGGTCCGCACCGAAGTGAACAGCTACAAACAGCTGCCGGTGATGCTTTACCAGATCCAGACCAAATACCGTGACGAAGCGCGTCCGCGTGCCGGATTGATCCGCACCCGCGAATTCACCATGAAGGATGCGTACAGTTTCCACACCGATCAGGCGGATCTCGAAAAGTATTATGTACGTGCGCACGAGGCGTATGAGCGTATTTTCAAACGCATCGGTCTGGATAATGTGCTGAGTATCGAATCAAACTCCGGAATGATGGGCGGAAAAGTCTCCCACGAATTCATGGCGATCTGCGATTGCGGTGAGGATACCATTTTCGTTTCCCCCGACAAAAGCTACCGCGCCAACCGTGAGATCGCAACTGCCGCATGGAAATTTGAAAAATCTTCTCCGCTGCCGCTGGAAAAAGTCGCAACTCCCGGATGCAAAACCATCGAAGAGGTCGCTGCTTTCCTCGGAGTCAGAGCCGAAGATACAGGAAAGGCGGTGTTCTATTGCGACGGAGCCACCGGCGACCTGATCTTTGCGATGATCCGCGGAGATTTTGAAGTCAATGAAAGCAAACTCGGCAATCTGCTGAAAGTAAGCGAACTCAAATTTGCCGATGATGCCTCGATCCTCGCAGCCGGAGCGGTTCCCGGATACGCAAGTCCGCTTGGCATCAAGGGCAAAAAAGTCAAAGTAGTCCTCGACCGTTCCGCCTTTGAAAGCTCAAATCTGGTGGTCGGAGCCAACGATGAGGGCTATCACTGCAAAAACTTCAACGCCGACCGTGATCTTGAAGGTGTGGAATACATCGTTGCCGATATCGCAACTGTCCGCGCCGGCGACCCCTGCCCCAGGACCGGAGAACCTCTGGAAATGCTGCGCGGCATCGAAGTCGGCAATATCTTCCAGCTCGGCACCAAGTATTCCGCCAGCATGAACTGTAATTACCTTGACCGGAACGGCAAGAGTGCCCCCATGGTCATGGGATGCTACGGCATCGGCGTCGGCAGAGCCATGGCTTCCGTGGTGGAGTATTCCCATGATGATTACGGTCCGGTCTGGCCGATGTCGATCTCTCCCTGGCAGGTGCAGATCTGCGCGCTCAATCCTAATAAGCCCGGTGTTACCGAAGCCGCTGAAAGCATCGCGGAAGAACTTGAAAAACTCGGAGTCGAAGTCCTTTACGATGACCGTGGGGAAAAGGCGGGGTTCATGTTCAGCGATGCCGATCTTCTGGGTATCCCCCTGCGTGTGGTGATCTCTCCGAAGACTCTCGAAGCCGGACAGGTGGAGTTCAAACTCCGCGGCAGTGGCGATGTACAACTGCTTGATGTTGCCAATGCCGCAGCCGCCGTAGCAGCAAAGGTCAAAGAGGAACTGGCAAAGTTCAATATCTGATACAGGGAAAATATCATGTGGAAATATACAGATAAAGTAATGGATCACTTCATGAATCCGCGCAATGTGGGTGAAGTGGAAAATCCCGACGGCGTGGGTGAAGTCGGCAATGCCGCCTGCGGTGATGCGCTGAAACTCACGTTCAAACTTGATGAAAACGGCAGGATCGCCGATGTCAAATTCCGCACATTCGGCTGCGCCAGTGCGATCGCTTCAAGTTCGGCACTTACCGAGATCATCAAAGGCATGACCATTGAAGAGGCTGAAAAAGTCACCAATCAGGATATCGTAAATTTGCTCGGTGATCTGCCGGAAGCCAAAAAACACTGTTCAGTGATGGGCATGGAGGCACTTCAGGCGGCGATCGCCAAGTACCGCGGAGTGGAAAATCCGCTTGCCGGAGATGATGATCACGAGGGCAGACTCATCTGCCGCTGTTTCGGCATCACCGACATCAAGATCCTCAAAGTTGCAAGAGAAAACGATCTCAAACAGGCGGAGGAAGTCACCAATTACTGCAAAGCAGGCGGAGCCTGCGGCGCATGTCTTGAGGACATCCAGCGTCTTCTGGATGATATGTGGAAATTCAGGGCGGCACAGAAATGATGACTATCGATGAACTTAAAAACGGAGCCGGTGAACTGGCGGAACGCATCGCCCATCTGCACGGCTTTCTGAAAATCGACGAACGCAGCGGGGAGCTGGCATCGCTTGAAGCGAAAATGTCCGCTCCGGACTTCTGGAACGACAAGGAATCCGCCCAGGCGACGGTCGGCGCGCTTTCCGGCTGCCGCAACGTTCTGGAACCTTTCCGCAAACTGGA
This sequence comes from Victivallaceae bacterium, assembly GCA_045532825.1. Classification (GTDB taxonomy): domain Bacteria; phylum Verrucomicrobiota; class Lentisphaeria; order Victivallales; family Victivallaceae; genus UBA1784. Next base: position 8,833 of record JAZSGR010000227.1, read on the forward strand.
AAGTGCGATCGAAGACTATACCACCATGCTGGAACTTGCGGCGGAAGATGAAGAATTCCTCGCTGAAGCCGACAGCGCATACGCCCAGCTCCAGAAGGATATGGATAAACTTGAGATCGTAAGTTTTCTTTCCGGCCGTTTCGACCGCAACAACTTCTATTTCTCCATCCCCGCCGGAGCCGGCGGCACCGAATCCTGCGACTGGGCAAGCATGCTGCTGCGTATGTACAGGATGTTCTTTGAACGCCGCGGCTGGAAAGATGAGATCATCGATATGCAGCCGGGTGAAGAAGCCGGTGTCAAGAGTGCGACACTGCACGTCATGGGCGATTTCAGTTACGGATACTTCAAAAGCGAAAGCGGAGTCCACCGTCTGGTGCGCATCTCCCCCTTTGACAGCAATGCCAGACGTCACACCAGTTTCTGTTCGGTCGAAGTATTCCCCGAACTTGATGATGACATCGATATCGAAGTTGCCGAATCCGATCTGCGTATCGACACCTACCGTGCCAGCGGTGCCGGCGGTCAGCACGTCAACACTACTGACATCGCGGTACGCCTCACCCACATCCCCACCGGTATCGTGGTGTGCTGTCAGAACGAGCGTTCACAGCACAAGAACAAGGCTACTGCGATGAAAATGCTGAAAGCCAAACTCTATGAACAGGAAATGGCAAAACGCAAAGATCCCGCCGATGCCGCACGCGGTGAACAGCTTGAAAACGGCTGGGGCAGCCAGATCCGCAGCTACGTTCTTCAGCCCTATCAGATGGTGAAGGACCTGCGCACCGGACTGGAAACCAGCGATACCGGCGGTGTGCTGGACGGCAAACTTGACGCATTTATCGAAGCATATCTCAAGCAGAAGAAAAACTGAGGATCTTTCCACCTTGGAAATGTATGATGTCATCGTAGTCGGAGCCGGACATGCCGGATGCGAAGCGGCTCTTGCCGCCGCGCGTCTGGGAGCAAAAACCGCCATGCTGACGCTCAATCTGGATCATATCGCACAGATGAGCTGCAATCCTGCCATAGGCGGCATCGCCAAGGGTCAGGTGGTGCGCGAAATAGATGCGCTCGGCGGTTTTCAGGGAATAGTGACCGAAGCGGCAGCCATCCAGTTCCGGATGCTCAACCGCACCAAAGGTCCTGCGGTCTGGTCCCCCCGGGCGCAATGCGACAAATCCGCCTACCAGCGCGGCATGAAACTGCTGCTGGAACAGACTCCGGGCATCGACATTCTGCAGTGTGAAGCCACAGGTTTCATGCTTGAAAACGGCAAAATAACCGGGGTGGTAAATCAGTTCGGAGATAAGATCCCCGGTAAAAGCGTGGTACTCACCACCGGAACCTTTCTCTGCGGCAAGCTGCACTACGGCATGCTGAATTTCCCCGGCGGCAGAGCCGGAGACTTTCCGGCATCGCATCTCTCCGGAGCGTTGCGGGATCAGCTCGGACTTGAGACCGGCAGATTGAAAACCGGAACTCCTCCGCGTATCCTGAAAAAATCCATTGATTTCTCACAGCTCCAGTGTCAGGACTCCGAAATATCGGATGAGGAATTTTCTTTCTGGAGCAGAGATCTTCATCCGGAGCTGCCCCGTGCAGTGCGGCGCAATCTTGCCTGCCACATGCTGTACACCACTGACAAAACGGCGGAGATCGTACACGAAAACCTGCATCTTTCGCCGATGTACAGCGGAGTCATCAGAGGGATAGGAACCAGATACTGTCCGAGTTTTGAGGATAAAGTCGTACGTTTTCCCCAGCATCCGCGTCACCTGCTGTTCCTGGAGCCGGAGGGGGCGGAAACTGATGAATATTACCTCAACGGTTTCTCTTCAAGTCTGCCGGTGGAGGTACAGAAGAAGATGGTCCACTCCCTGCCGGGACTGGAAAATGCCGTCATCAGCCGTTACGCCTACGCCATCGAATACGATTATCTGCCTCCATCGCAGATGGAAAAAACTCTGCGGAACAAACGCTGTGAAAACCTTTTCACCGCAGGTCAGATCAACGGTACAAGCGGATACGAGGAGGCAGCCGCCCAGGGGTTGATCGCCGGACTCAACGCCGCCCGCTATGCCATGGGCAGAGAACCGGTGTTTCCCGGCAGAGACTCTTCTTATATCGGAGTGATGATCGACGACCTCACCTCAAAAGAGATCGTTGAACCTTACCGTCTTTTCACCAGCCGCGCGGAATACCGTCTTACTCTGCGGCAGGATAATGCCGATGTACGGCTTTGCGAATTTGCCTGGAAACACGGTCTGTTGCCGGAAGCAAAATACCGTGAGTTCCAAAAGCGCAATGAGGAGTTCCGTGAACTGCTCAACGCCTGCCGTGAACGCCGTTTCCGCGGCAAGCCGCTGCTGACTGCGATGAAGCTGATGAAAGGCGATATAAACGCAGAGCTTCCGTTTCCGGCGGAACTGCTGCCGGAATGGGATCCGCAGAAACGGGCGGCGCGTGAAGTTCTGATCGAAGCCTGTTACGACGGTTATCTGCAGCGCGAGGAAAAAGAGATAGCCAGACGTGAAAATCTGGAAAATCTGGAGATCCCGGCTGACTTTGATTATGATCTGCTGCCCGGACTCTGCAACGAAGCACGTCAGAAATTGTTAAAGCTGCGTCCGGTGACGCTGGGTCAGGCAAGCCGGATCGACGGAGTAACTCCGATCGATGTTGCACTCATCCAGGTGGCTCTCAAGCGCGGAGAAAACAAATGACTCCCGGGCAGTTTGCCTTTCTGAAACTCCGGCGCAACACACCGGCAATGCTGTCACTGCTGGTCATCATCCTTTACCTCGGCGCAGCTGCCGGATTTGAGATCCACGGGATACTCTGCCGTAAAAATCAAACCGTACCGGTGTATGCACGCACCTCGGAACAGCGTTTTGCACCGCCGTCGCGAAAACATTGGCTGGGAACTGATTATCAGGGCAGAGATGTACTCATACGCAGTATCGCCGCAAGTTCCACCGCAGTCAAGATCGGAGTCATTTCGGGCGGCATCTCGCTTTTCACCGGAGTTCTGCTCGGCTGTATCGCAGGCTTCCGGGGCGGCAGGGCAGATGATGCGGTGATCTGGCTTTACAGTACCATAGCTTCGATGCCGGCACTGCTTTTCATTCTGGCATTTGCCCTGCTGGTATCCAGAGGATTTCTCTCTCCCGGCTTGACAGAAAGTGTAAATTTCCTCTCAAAGCTCCTCAACGTCGAACCCGGTATGCTGGCGGTATATGTTGCCGTGGGACTTACCGGCTGGGTGACTTTGTGCCGGGTGGTGCGCGGGGAGACCATGAAATTGAAACGCCGTGCATTCGTTGAAGCGGCGAAAGTGGCGGGAGTTCCGGACAGTGTGATAATTTTCCGTCACATTCTGCCCAATGTGTTCCACCTTGCGATCATCTATTTCACGCTGACTTTCGCAAGTTCGGTAATGCTTGAAGTGATCGTAAGCTATCTTGGTTTCGGAGTGCAGAATGCCCCCAGCTGGGGCGTGATGATCTCCGACGGTCAGGAGCGACTGTGGCGCGGAGTCTGGTGGGAGATCGCCGGAGCATCCGGGGCGATGTTTCTGCTGGTACTTGCACTCAATCTGCTCGGTGATGCGCTCCGCGACGCCCTTGATCCGTACGCCGGATGATTGTTATTGTCCCATTTTTTGTGAAAGTTGTTCAAACTGCGGTGGCGCATGCATGTGATTTAGCGGTACACCTTGTCACGGCGCAGTCCCGCAGGGCGAAGACGGATCCCGCACCGTACTCGGCGCAAAAAAAAGACATTGCTCCACGCTGCATCCACCGATCGCAGACAGAACCGTTTCTTGAGCTTGAAAAAACATATTTTTATTCAGAAAAACATATCTGAATAAGGATA
>JAZSGR010000018.1:0-6869 GCA_045532825.1 Victivallaceae bacterium
GTAAGGGAGTTGACGCAGGAACTTGGCATTGGCTTTATCGATGTCCGTCTTGCCCAGCGTGAACCTGTGGATATGCGCGGACTTCCCGTCCCGGATGAAAAAGAAAATTCAGTCAAATGGCTGGTCTCCGGCGAATGGCCCAGAGATCCGGCGAGCCGGGGCATCATCATGTTTGATGAATTGACTGCCGCCGATAAGACGTTGCAGGTCGCCGCCTATGAATTTATCCTTGACCGCAGACTTGGAGCTTTATATCATGTCCCGGATGGCTGGTACATTATGGCGGCGGGCAACCGCATTGAAGACAGAGCCGTTTCCTGTGCTATGAGCAGTGCTTTGGCAAACCGTTTTCTCCATGTGGAAGTTGCCGCCGAAGCAGAGAGTTTTCTGGAATGGGCAAAGGAAAACAATCTTCATCCTGCCGTTACTGGTTTTATCAGATTTCGTCCGCACTTGCTCTTTGCACAGGATAACGAAGACTTACAGCGTGGCTGGCCCAGTCCCCGCAGTTGGGAACGGGTCAGTACCATGCTGAAAATTGCCGAAAAGAATCAGCGGAAAAGTTCATTGAAATACACCATTCCCGGTCTGGTCGGGCAAGGTGCAGCATCTGAGTTCATGGCTTTTTATAAAAATATGTATTATATGGGCGATACCATTGACATTGCTGAATGTTTGAAAACCGGAAGAACCATTCCATTGCCGCAAAAATCTGATCTGATCTACGCCTGCTGCGGTGCGGTGGTATATCAGCTGAACTTGGCAAAAGATGCAAAAACGTTTCCGATTATCGCAGAAAATTTCTTGAAATTTGTTATGAATCTATCCAGTGATTTTGCCGCAATGATCATGAACGATGCGGAAACAGCTCTTGCCGAAACAAAACGGTGGAAAATCATAAAAAATCATCCGCTGTACCGTTCTGTTCAGCAGAAATACAAGCCGGAAAGCCTCTTTGAATTATGAAAATTGAACTCGTAAAATGCCGTCAGCCTAATGCGGAAGAGGAGGCTCTGAAGGCAAAAGTCCGACAGATGATGCAAGACGACCGTTGCCGCTTGTTGGAAAAGCATCCGTTTGTGGGCCACCTTGCCATGCACCTTGATATGATCCCAGTCATTGACAGCCGTATGACTACCGCCACTACCGATGGCACACGGATGTTCATGGATGCTGAATTTTATTCAAAAATGGATGAAGAGGAACGTTTGGGTATCATCGGTCATGAAGTATGGCACTGTGCTTTGCGGCACTTTCAACGGTTGGGAAACCGGGACAGAAAAAAATTCAACTTTGCCTGCGATGTGGAAGTGGATCTGCTGCTGCATCGGGATGGTTTTAAGGTGGAGGTTCTGCCCCATGAGGCAAGCTGGGAAGGTAAAAGTGCCGAGCAGATTTATGATTTGATGTTTCCCGGTTTGGAGCAGTTCCAAAAGAATGATGAACACATTTTTGATTCCGACAAACTTCCCGGAGATGCGGATGGAAAAAATGAAGGGGACAACTCCGATGGTGAAAATGCTGACAACAGCAATAATGAAACTGACAGCAAAAACAGTGATCAGGGAGAATGTCAATCCGAAAATGATGGTAAATCCCAAGGCAGCAACTCAGGAGAAAAGCCCATTACCGGCGATGCCGATTTGCCGTCCGTAAGTCACGATGGCGTGATCGACCCTGACTTTCAGCCCGGAATGGAAGATGAACTTGCTGAAGATTGGAAAGATCACCTTAAAAATGCTGTTCAGCAGGAGATGAAAAAAAGCGGCAAAGGTATCGGCACTCTCCCCGGAAATGTGGAAGACCTCATCAAAGACGAGGGCAAAACAGCTTCGATTGACTGGAAAAAAGTTCTGCTGGATTATGTTTCACAGCTTTTCGGCGGAGATCGTCAGTGGCTTCCTCCGGCACGGCGTTATGTATGGAAAAAACTCTATCTGCCCAGCCGGGCAAGAAAACAGAGTATTGAAATTGTTCTTGCCATTGATACCAGCGGAAGTACCACGGAAGATCTGCCGGACTTTCTTGCCGAATTGCGGGGAATGACATCGGCTTTCGGAGAATATAAACTTACCATCATTCAATGCGACACCCGTATTCATTCCGTCAAAGAGTATACCAATGATGACCCTCTGCCGGAAGGTGGTTTTAAGTTTCGCGGTTTCGGTGGCACGAGCCTGATTCCCCCATTCCAATATGTGGAAGAAAAAATGGATGAACCGCCAACGGTATTTATCTACTTGACAGACGGGGAAGGACCAGCTCCAACGAAAGCCCCCATTTATCCGGTAATCTGGTGTTTGACCAAAGGAGGGAAAAAGCCCGTTGAATGGGGATTAGAAGTAAAAATCAATAAAAAATAAGTCGTTCTGACTTTGATATGACATTCTGTGTCAGACTGCAGGTTGTATTTTATATGCAAGAAACAACACCCAACCATAGGAGGTTTTATGAAAAAGTTTCTCGTTATTATCATTTGTCTTTGTACCGTTGCCGCATTTGCCCGTGGACCGCATCATGGACGACATCATCACCACAGAGGGCATGACGGCGTGTGGCTTGCAGCCGGGATCACCTCTATTGTCGCCAACGGAATTGGTATTCTCAATGCCGTAAGTTCACCTCGCTATGTTGCCCCGGCTCCGATAGTAACAACTCCGGTCGTTGTGCCTCACGCTGTGTATCCGCAAGTAGAATACGTCCAGCCGCAAGTAGTGTATCCTCAATCTGTCGGAGTCCCCCCGTATCGGTATTATGAACATAGAGTTCCGGTTGTGCAAACGATTCTTGTCCCCGTTCAGGTAAACGGCAGAATCGTCTACCGTCAGGAACAAAGAGTTATTTATGTAAAATAAGGAAGAAAAAATATGACCGATAAAGAAAAAAAGAAAATCGCAGAAATGCAGAAAGAAATCAAAGAATCTCAGCAGGACATTGAAAAAATGCTGAAAGAGATGGAAGGGTATGAACAGATTTTTACCGATGCCGCTCAATGGCTGCGGGAAAAAATCGAGAAAGATCCAGTCTTTGCATATCAGTTGCCGGATGATGACGAAGTGATGATCAAGGCCCTGAAAATTGTCGTAATCGAGAGAAATGCCAGCACCAGTTATTTGCAGAGAAAGTTGAAAATCAGTTATAACCGTGCCGCTGAACTCCTTGAAGCAATGGAAGCAAGAAAAATAGTCAGTAAACTTTACGGTAATGGTACGCGGGAAGTTCTGATAAAAAGAAAAACAACACGGAGAAGAAAATATTACGGGGAATGACCACCGGATATAAAACCAGGCGGCAAAGCTTACGTTCTATAAACTTTGCCGCTTTTTAATCATCAATAGACGATCCTGATTGGAATCTTTTCTTTTTTCAACTTTGCTCCGCATTTTGGACATACTTCAGGCAGTTTATCAACGACTTCCGGAAAATCTGTTTGATCACATTCCGGATTATGCACCACTGTATAATCTCTTGCCAACTCATATTGTTTGTCAAAGTCACATTTCGTACAAGTCATGTGATAAAACTCCGGACCGGAATTACATTTCCGGAAAAACCATGGTGGACGTACAGGCATAATATTCTCCTCAAATTAAAAAGTTTTGTGTTTCATAAAATGTATGATCGCCTCTCCGGTTTTACCGGGATCACGCAAGCCGGGATGGGTACAATTTACCGTTATACGGTGAAAAGGCAACCCGTCAGGCAGTCCGGTATTTTCCAGTGCCACTTTGCCATCTGAAGTCCCGGCAATAATTCCAACCGGCGGCAGATATATCGGTTTGGGAATCTGCAATGTTCTTGCCCCCGGAACCATATCACCGAGAGAAGCATTAAACAATTTTACTAAATCCATTTCCCCGATCAACGCCAGAAGAGATCCTTTATTCGGCGGGCCAAGCATAACTATCGAATCGATCATGCGGCATTCGGCTTCGGTCATTTTGGCAAGGGCATAACGCAGGATCAAGCCGCCCATACTGTGGGTCAGAAAATGGATCCTTCCCTGCAACTGTTCGTTTCTGAAACGGGAAAGAAAGATTTCTGCATGCTGTTCAATATGTTTTTCTGAACTGGGATAATCGTAATTCAAAACAGCATATCCTTCGCGGCCAAGCATTGATGCAAGTTCTGCCATAGAGTGGGCTCGGACACCCCAGCCATGTATTAAAATCACTGTTTCCCGTTCATACCGGGAGAACGAATAACCGTCATCCAGATAGTTTGCCATGAATGATGTCGGGCGGTCGTTGAGAAAATCTTCTAATTGTCTTGAACTTGTCCCCCATGCCTGCCGGACATCCGCAGGATCCAGAATACGCCAGTTACCGAAACATACATTTTCCTGAAGTTTCCATCCATTGATATTATAAGAATCCCAAAATACTTTTCCGCCCAGTGTCGGAAATGGAATATTGAATGTGCTGCGGTTCCTGCAAAGCGATGCGATTTCTCCGCTTTCTGCAAGTTTTCGGAATAAATCTTTGTGGTGTTGTTTCATTTTTCGATCATCGGCTGCTGAATCCGAGAATCCTGATTTGCCGGTTGGGAAATTTTTGGGAAAGCTGATTGCGCGCCATGGATTCAGTTAAGGCGTTTATCAGCGTAACACTTCCACCGGACCACGATTTGCCGTTACTGGAAATCTGATAGCGGACAACAGTTGAAATGTTTTTTCCGCAGGCGGCAGCTAAAATACGGATCTGCGAATTGGGGTGACGACGGGAAAGTTCATTGACCATCATGGATTCAGAAACTGATCCCTTCAATGTTGCCGTATTCGTGGACCAGGAGTTACTGTTTACGGATTTGATCTGATACCGGACTTGAACAGGAACGCCGGAAGGGACAACAGGTCTTTCGTCATAACCGAAACTGCTCCCGGCAAGGAAAGCACTTAACATAATTATTGCCCAGCCTTTCATCAGAAGAGATCCTCTTCCTCTTCATCACTTAAAGGAACAGAGTTCATTGCCTCAAGGGAAAACCAGTAACAGATACAACGCAGCACTTCCTTCTGATCATCGGAAAGTTCCGGATCCGCCATCATCTCATTGCAGGCAATAAGGCGTTCCACAGCATGCCGCATATTCTGAATTTCTTCAGGAGTGTGTTTCGTCCGCTCCTCCTCCGGCATATTGTTGATTGCCTCCCAAACACCGTGCAACTCATCCAAATTATCTGTTCCTGCCTCAAACCATTCCGGCACTTCCCGGAAAAAAATGATCGTTTTATCCAGATGTGCCGGAATATTCTTCAGCGTAGCTGATACATCCAGTTCATTTTTTTCATCATAAACCAAAAACTGCGGGCAGTTATCCATTTTGTTTTCAACCTTCTGTTTCATACAACACACCTCCTTATATTTGAGATTTTGTATTCAATATACAATATAAGCTATGACAAACAGCGTCATATCAGGCATTTTTTTCAGAAATATTTTTTCCGGCTTCAAAAATTTTCTTTCTCAAAGACGCCGGTTCCAGGACCTGAATGCGCCCCGCTTCGGCAAGAATCCAGCGAATGACTTCATGTTCAACAGTCGGATTCAGTGATACAATCAGAGAATCATCCTCCAATCGTTCGATTTTAGAATTGAATTTTTTCTGCTGTTCATAAATATAAAAAGCGATAGACGCATCACAGTGCAACTTGATCCCGGAAACCTTTTCATAGTTGAAGAGTCCCTTTTTCCGGGTATCCTCTAACATTTTTTTATCGGTTTCAAAACAGTCGATGCCGCCATGTAATGCTGTGATTCGCTGAATGGCGTACAACCGGATCTCCTTTGTGCCGTATTTATATCCTTTGGTATACCATACTCCCCGATGGAATGCAATAATGTGCGGTTCAAATTCATGTTCCGCAATTTCGCCTTTGGGATTTTTATAGGTCAGACAAATTACCTGTTTCTGACGCCAGGCATCAAAAATCGCCTTGAAAACCTTGGGATCAATACTTGCTTTGATCCCGGATGCACAAAGAAGAGACTCGATCATTGTCGAATCGAAAAATTCTGAAGAGTTGGTTGTCATGGTTTGAGCAATAGCTGTGTCGACTTCCTGTTTCAGCGGGGCTGGCAAAATATCTGTTGCCAATCTTGTACCGAGAAGTGACATGCTGATAAAATCTTCTTCAAAAATGGGAACATTGAATTCCCATTCCGGATCACGCAGATAATATCCGCGATTTGCAGCATCATATACCAACGGGGCTTTGTGTATTTCGATCAGATCTTTGATGTCACGCAAGATCGTACGGGCACTGCATCCGAAAGGTTCGCCATCCTCCCCCTCATACCTGGATAAACGTTCAGCAAAATTACTGGCATTGGGATAATTATTTTTTTTAGCCTCAGCAATAAACTTCAGCTTGCGCATCAACTGTTCACTTTTTTTATCCATGACAAAACCCCACCACGGTGCTATGACAAAATCTGATTGGGTGTAATATATTCTGCTTCTGCAATATTTTCAAGTTCCAAGACAAAACAAATCTGACCGGCAACATGACAGACGACATTTTCAAATACAAATCGATATGATGAGGTGCTTGCGGATGACACGGTTTCCGGCACTGCCAGCGATCATGAAGATATCAAAAAAATAGCGGAACAAGGTAATTTCAAAAATCCTTCCCCCAAAAAGTACCGAAGGCAGCTGCAAAGAGTTGAGAAAGGTAATTGCCTGCTGCTGGAAAGCAGCGGCAACAGCCGGAAATGCTCCTTTTGCAAATCAAAGCAGATGTACTTTAAGATTTTCGAAGAGTTTTTTAAGAAATTTATGATTTCCCCTTGCTTTTCACTCAATAAAGAGTTAGATTAAAGAGAAACGGAGTGCTTTTGTCACTTCTAAAATAAAAACAGGGGTAAA
>JAZSGR010000055.1:0-6491 GCA_045532825.1 Victivallaceae bacterium
CCTCCTGATTTTTGAAGCGCACTATGCGACTTCGTTGTTCTTGGATTAACATAAATCCGTTTTTATCAAGAGGCAAACCATTTTTTGTTTTCAGACATAAAAAATGAGAGACCTCTTGTGTCTCTCATAATATCTACGCCGTGACAAGACGGCGGAACGTTTGCCGCCGCCTTAAAATGGCGGCGGAATATAAGCTCTGCGTGCAACGCAGAGTGCTATCTGCATCGCTGGCGCAAGACAGCGATACCTCTGAGCGTACGGTGCTTTGACGGTATTGATGCGCAAGTTTTGTATAGCAGGTCATGCCTGATAACTTGTGGGGGCGACGACCGGTTGCGCACCTGCATCATAACGCCGCCTTGCCCTGCGGGGGGCGGCGGAAATGCTATTGCACTTGACAGGTATCGCAGTGCGCCGCGATATTTTACCCCACCTGTGCTGACAGTGCGCTTATTTTATCATTGCGGCAGCTCTGTGAGTTCAATATTGTCGAACCACGCCTCGCCTTCTGCAAACCATATCCACAGTCCGAGAATAGGCAAAGCATCTCTGCCGGTTTCGGTCGGAGCCGTAAATTCAAAAGAAAGCCGGTGCCACGGATTGGTTCCGCAGATTCTTACATGCGGAAATCCACTGCCCACTCCTCTGGTAAAAGACATATAAGCTCCGGCACCGTCTTTTCCACTGAGATTTGCGGTTTTGATATAATATGACAGCCGGTACTTTCTGCCCGGTTTCATATCTTTGATATCGAAACCTCCGCTGATACGTCCGCCGGCAATATTTTTATAATAAAGACTGCGTCCGCCGGAGATGAATACCCTTTCATCAAACTCCGCCTTCTGTCTGCCTTTTCTGCCGCCGTCAGGCCAACATCCGCGCCAGCCCTCTCTGGAAGAATCAACGGCAAAATCTCCAAACGGAATAAGTTTTTCCGGAGCCTTGCCGAAAATCATAACGCCCCATTTTTCAACAGCATGGAAACCACCTATTCTTGCTCCCGGCTGCGGACTCCACTGATAATAGATCTCTTCCGGCTGTTTGCCTTTCAAAGCACGGTGTCTGGCAAAATTCACCGGGATCCCGCCGGATATTTTTCCGAAACTTTCAAGAGGGATACGCAGTTCCGCCTCCCAACCATTCTCCTTTTTCACTGCTCTACCGACAGCGTTGCTGTTCCATGATATATCAGCTTTTTTATGGTCAAGCACACGGCGGTAATCTGTTACTGCACCATTGGAATTTATGATGAAGTGATAATAAACCTTCCGGTCGCCGGAGGGATTGATGAAAAACTCCATGGAGGAATCCGCCCAGGTTGCCGGATCATCGTGCATTACCGCTTTGGCGATGATATCTTTCATTCGTGGTTCTTCAAAATCCCCTTTCAGAACCAGCTGTCCATCCTGAACGGCAAGAGAAATAACAGAATTGACCTCATTTACCTCACCATTGTACGGACGCAGATGCACACGTCCCGGAACGTATACTTTCCAGGACTCCACAGCTGCCTGAAGGGCATGATAATTTTCCGAAGCCTTTTCCAGCGGTTCCAGGATCTGTTTTTTGATGAAAGCAGTTCTGGCTGCCGCACCAGAACCGGATGCAGCTTTAAGTGCCGAGTCAAAAAGACTCCGCCATTTTCTGAGTCTTTCCTGCGAATAGATCTCTGTCCATATCTGGCGGTCCCCCGGCACCTGTGTACGGGGACCCAATTCATCAATAACGGTATTGTTGACCACCTTACCGACCCAGCAGGACTCCATTTCCTCAAAAACTTTGCGGACGAACGGAGCACCTTTGCCGAACATCACACGGTAATGATCTTCCAACAGTTTCTCAACATCAAGAGAATTGTTCCACATCACCTTGGCCAACACATAGAAATTAAGATAATTCAAGATGTACCGTTCAGTTTCAGCTTCGTAAAAAGCACCCTCCAGACCACTGCTGAATTTCTGCAGAAATTCACCAGTCTCCCGCGGCATCATGGCAGGTATACCGGGAACCGCTTTATTTCCGTGTTTTCCCATGGCATAGGTCCAAACGGAAACCTTTTTTCCGGTTTTACGGTTCCAGTCGGTGATCTGCCGGTTTGATTTCCTGTCCCCCGGAATCTCTTTGAGCGTTCCGTTGACCGCCAGCTGAAGATAAACGTTATCCGGTATCGTGCAGTCGGGGATCATATCATAAGGCAGATATACCATCTGGTTCAATTTGCCTTCAAGCCCCTCTTTTTTCAGGCGGTTTGCCATATCAGCGGTGAACCGGAACATGTGTTCGCTGATCGCCTTGCGCCCCTCCGGGGTAAAGATATTATCCGGAGAAGCGATCTTACGGCACTTCTCACAACGGCACCAATACATGGAGTCCTGCGGCATCACGCAGAAAAATCCGCTGGCAGCCGCATTATAATGCCAGCGTTTCATTCCTCTAAAGGAAGCAGGTTTTCCGCTGAAATAAGCCTTGATATCCTGATATATCTCTTCGCACACTCCGCTGGAAAAACAGAGCTGTCCGGGAAACGGCATGCCCGGATCATTGTATCTTCTGCCGTCATCCCGCAGGGCAAAGTACTCCGGATGGCTCTTTCCGAAACGTTCGATCAGCTCAAGGAAAGCAAGTCCATGACCGAAATATATCCTTTTTTCCGAAAGGCGCAGGCGCAAGTGAAGAGATTTGTGGATATCTTCCATGGAGACAGACGGAGCAAATGACCGGCACTTGCTGCCGTAATAAAGATTCCGTACCGGCATATCCGGACTTTCCATGATCCTGATATTTTCCGGCAGAAAAACTCCGCCTTTTGCCGGTACGACCGTACCGTATTTGCCGTGGAAGAAGAAACGTACTCCGGAAAAACGCTCCAGAAAATCATAAACTCCGCTCAAAGTACCGCGGCGGAACTTTGTATTGTATTTGCTTACAGCAGGATCAATCTCACCGGAATCATTTCCGGCGATATAAAGACTGTTTCCGGAACGCAGGATATAATATCCTTCCTCCGGTAGCTTACGGCAGTCCGCACCGGCTTTTGTCGCTTCCGGTGTATTGCCGAGAATAAAATTGAATTTCTCCGGAACAGCCTCTCTGCCGACCGTAACAGCCTTACCAGTGCTTTTTTTCAGAAAATGCTGAAGTTCTCCTGCTGCATATCTCACCACCGGATTATCAAGATCACCGGTGATATGCACCGGACCGACATCTTTGACCGGTCCGGATATTTCCGTTTTGCGGTTTGCCGCATAAAGAAAAAATGCCGTACAGACAGATGCAATCAAAAGCAATATTTTCATATAAACCCCCTGCGTTATATCCGGATCAGTTCCGAAACGGCTCCCAATAATAGCGATCCCTGGTCGAGCGAGTGTCCCAATCGGCAACAGTAGCCTCCTGACGCAGATTTACGTGTCCGTCAAAGTAAAGAGAGACCACTCTGGCGTTGTGAGGAAATCCGACCCACATCTTGTTCGAATCAACGTAGAAGGTGAGCTGGGGAACATTGGTCTGTCTTGTAATCTCAGTCTCGGCAAGATACATGGAACGTGAAGGATGACGGAGTCTTGATGACTTGGTCATGTCAGGCGTGCTGCCGTAACCTCCGAAATGGTAGTTGATACCGATCGTATAACTAATGGAACCGCTTATACCGGTCCTTGAAGGACAGACAAAAATACCTTCCCTGCCTTTGTTATCGATTCTGCCGATGTAACCTGTCTTTCCGATATAAGGTCCGAGAAGTCCGTTGCCCTTGGTGTTATCAAAAATAAATTTTCTGTCGTCAGTGACTACGGTACAGCTGTTATCATACAGTGCATAGTATTCGTTGTTGTCACGGACATACATCAAACCTGCTTTGCCAAGCTGGATAAAATTGTTGACACAGGTTATCTCTTTTGCCTTATCCCTTGCCTTGTTCAACGCCGGCAGCAGCATAGCGGCAAGTATGGCAATGATCGCGATCACCACGAGAAGCTCAATCAACGTGAACGTTGATCGAATGAAACACGGCTTCGACGTATGAAGCATTTGCCGGCGGCAAAAATGAAGCGCACTATTGGTGCATGAAGCGTTTGCTTTGCAAACATTATGAGGAAGATTTTTGTATTCCTGCCCTCCATAGCCAGCAGGGCGGCGGATGGTCAAGAAAAGCGAAAAAGTTTTTGCCGGCGCAAAAAAGGCGTTATGTATAAAATGACGACAAAATTGTGAAGTAATGTCCACAAGCTCAGCAAAAGAGAAGTCACGGGTACTTATATTACGCAGCAAGTTGGAGTGATGTATTCTTTTCATAATCCGATAATCCTTAATTTTGTAGGTTACAATGACCTGCTGATAGATACTATAATACCTGCAAACGGGAAATACAAACAAAGCAAGTTGTATTTTTAGTTCAATGAACAACAGATTTGAGTCATATTACCGGCATATTATATAAATAAAAATTCATAATTCCGGTTTGACAAAACAAAAAAAGAGTGTATTGTAATTATCGTCAAGCAGAGGTGTCGTTTATGTCAATGTTTTATTCCTGTATACTCCAAAAGCCGCTCCATCCCGGGGTAGATGAGAAATTCATGATCAAATATCCATCCCCCCGCAATCCCATGCTGTCCGGTTGCGCCGGTGCCGGTATTTGCAAATGGGATAGGGAACGCAGGACCAACTACAGTTTTGCACTCGGTAACAGGTCATCAGTCGAACTTATCACCCAGGGCAGATTCCTCCTTAAAACAAAAGACCAAAGCATCATTCTTGATCCGGGAGATTTGTTTCTTCTGCGTTGGCAGAGTGAATTTGAACTTCAGGCTCTCACCGAAAGTGAAAAAAAAGTCATTTTACTGGATCGTTTTTCAAATTCCATGCACCTGCTTTCGGTCCTGTTCGGCAAGGACTCCGTTATCAGCGGCATCCCTCTGCACAAGATCGAACCTGATTTCGACAAAGTCATCGATGCGGTCTTCGATTCGGAAAAACAGGATACCATCGACCCGCTGCTGTTTTCTCTTCTGTGCGCACTCAATCGTGAAAAGAGTTCCGGTCTACCGACTCCGGTCGAAAGAGTGCTTGCCCTGATAGAACATGATCCGGGCAATGCAGTTTCGCGCACAGAACTGGTCAGGGAAGCAGGAGTGAGCATCAGTACACTGAACCGTCTGTTTCTGCGGTATTTTCACTGTTCTCCGTGCGAATACAGCAAGCAGATCCGCATGGAATATGCCAAACAAATGCTCAATCACGCCGGAGTCAAGGAGACAGCGGCGGCATGCGGATATTCTTCTGTAAGTTTTTTCTGCAAAGATTTCAAAAACAGATTTAAAGTTTCACCCGGAAAATATGCCGCCGGTCTGCCGAAATTGTGACATGATGCAGAATTTATTGCTGAATACTGAAACAATATGTAAAAAAACATGGCAGGATAAAACTCCTGCCGGAAAGGAATATTTATGAATCGCTATCTGGCAACTTATGATCTGCATCTGCACTCCTGCTGGAGCTATGATGCAGGAGTCCTTCCTGAAGAGTATTTTCAAATGGCACGCGCACACCGTCTGCGGGCATTTGCCATTACCGATCATCATAATTTCTGTGTGATACCAGAAATGGTGAAGCTTTCCGCAAAATATCCTGATGTGCGTTGGATCCCCGGAGCGGAACTCACACTGCATACGCCATTCGGCGACATGGATTTCGTATGTCTCGGACTTCCCCTGACACCGACTCCGGCAATGACGGAACTTCAGAATGAGTTGTTTGACTATCAGCATAAGCTGGCAGAATCTTTTAGCAAAACGGCAGAAGCTCTGGGCGGAACATACACGGCGGAAGAACGTAAAAAACTGCTTTTGAGCTACCGTCCGGCAGAGGTCGTGGAGTTTTTCGGCGACACCCATGTACGCAATGAGCTTCAGATAAGTTACCTCGTCGGCAAAGGAATACCCAGCAGTTTTGAAGAATTCAACCGCAAATGGCGGGAGCTGCGCTATTACCCCGATCCGCCGGATGCCGACAAAGCAAGCAGAATCATCCACGAAGCCGGCGGAATTATTTTCATTGCCCATCCCTCCGGATATTTTGCCGGAATGAATGAAAAAAGAATGGATGCCATCCGGGAATTTGCCAACCTGGACGGTATCGAGTGCGCACACCCGTCAACAGCACCTGAATACGGAACATTTTACCGTAAATACTGTGAAAAACACGGTCTTCTTTCTTCAGCCGGTACCGACCTTCATTTCAGTCCGGGCCGCGAGCTGCCCGAAGTGCAGGAGTATCACACTTTTGCCGAACATATCGGCCGTGACCGCTGGCTTGATGAGATACTGGAACGGGTAAAACTGCAATGACAGACAATCGAGTAGGAGGCTGTCCATTATTTGGACAGCCGTCCTCTCACACCACCGTACGTGCCGTTCGGCATACGGCGGTTCAGTAACTTGAGTGCAGTTCATTATACCGGATGAAGATATCGTCATATCCCATCTGAATAA
>JAZSGR010000007.1:0-15705 GCA_045532825.1 Victivallaceae bacterium
GGTGAAATACCTTCAGCTCGGACTGGAACACGCAAGACTTGCGGTGCGCATGCAGAAAGCGCGTATCGAACAGCTCAATAATCCTTCTGCTGCGAATAAGAAGAAATTCCAGCAGTACTACCGTGAGCTGATTTCTTTCCGTAATGCCAATGAAAAGTACGGATTCTGTGATATGGGCAAACGTCACCACTTTGAATCCCGCGGCATGACCAAGAGCAAACCCTGGAAAAAAATCAAATAACAGTTGGTTTTTCATCCTGGTACATGGAACAGCAGCGGAAGGCTCCGCTGCTGTTCCGCAGTATCACACATAAATTTTTCACCGGAATCATCCGGCAAATTGTCAAGGAATACAGAACGTGCGCAGTCTGATTTATTTTTTTCCCATCGCCATCAACATTCTTATCGGCGGGATGTTTTTCATCTCCGCCTACCGGTTCAAACTGGCAGAAGCTCCGGGGTGGATAATCGGGGCGACCATGGCGGCGTGGGCTCTTGTTTACAGCGTTTTTTCTCTTCTTTTAAGCCGTCGGCTGACCCGGAAAAATGCACCGGTGATCCTCAATACCGGCTGTTTTATCCTTACTGCAAGTTCTGCCGGATTTCTGTTTTTTGACGGTTTGTATACTCAGTTTGTCTGGATACTTACTTCCGGATTGGCAAACGCCTGTTATTGTGCGCCATTCCAGCTGCTGATGAAATCGGTGGAACCGGATCAGGCTTCAGCGGGAAGTGCCCGTGCTGCCGGAATGTATACCTTTGCCTGGAGTACCGGCGTTGCCACCGGTCCACTGCTTTTCGGCTGGCTGGCTCCTGCAACGGTTTTCAAGATAAATGTTCTGCTGAGCATCCTTCTGTGGTCAGGGGCGTTCCTTTTGATCTGCCGGATACGGCGGAAAGAAAAAAACGCACCTTTCCGGAGCCGGACTGATGAAACAGTAATGGAAAACACAGCATTTTCTGAACCGTCTCTTGCCCGGCTGGGGTGGATTGCCGGCGGAGTCGGGATCTTTACCGCGTGCATCATCCGTTTGATATGGCCCTGCCGCGGTGTGGAACTGGAATTGTCTCAAGTGCATATCGGTTCTTCTCTGGCATTGGTAAGTTACATACAGGCGGTCATGGGATTGATCCTTGCTCACTCCCGGAACTGGATGCGCAAAGCTCTGCCCCAGTTGATATACGGTATTCTCGGAGTTGCAGGGTTGTGCCTCTTTGCCTTTGCTCCCGGAGAGGCATGGTATTTCTATCTGGCGGCTCTGCTGTACGGACTGTACTCCTCAAACTTTTATTTTCTTCTGGTCTATTTTTCCATTGAAGACACTGCCCATGCGGCTGAAAATGTCGGTGTAAATGAATTTATCGTGGGGATCACCAGCATCATCGCACCCATGATTGGAGGTGTACTTGCTGTTCCCGGTCATTCGGCACGGGCATTTTATCCGGGGATCGCAGCAGTTGCTCTGGTTACGGTTTTTATGGTAATCTCCCTTGCCCGGATCTCCGGTACTGCCGGAAAACAGTGAGCATCATGCGTCTGATCGTCGATACAGGGTAATATAGAACAGATTTTTAAAGGTGATAAAAATGGCTGAAAAAAATTATGATTTCCGCAGGCGGCACTGGGAATACCACAAGCCGGACCGGCGCGATCCGGAACGCAGGGCTTATGAAAACGAGATCATGCTGACTGAAGAGTGGAAGATCGGTTATGCTCCCGGCAATCCGGTCACTGCTGTTGCCGCCAACGATTTTCAGGAATATCTTGAAAAAAGTATGGATCTTTCGCTTCCTCTTGTCAAAAAAGACGGAAGCAAGACCATCTGGCTGGAGCTTTCGGATGAACTTGATGAAGGTTTTGTTCTGAATGTTGAAAAGGATCATATTCAAATCACTTCAGCGGAGGACAAGATAAGTTTCCGGGCGACGATCCATCTTGAGGATCTGATGAATCTTGAAGAGGCACCGGTACTGAAAACCGGTAAATTCATCCGCCGCCCGATGTATACAACAAAGAGCGTTCACTCCGGAACCGGACTGGATGCTTTCCCCGATCAGGAACTGTGTGCGTTGCTGCATGCCGGATACGATACGATCGCTGTCTTTCTGGTCGGAATCGACCGCAACCGTCTGGGATACTGCGATTACAATGATGTTATCGGTCGTGCCGCAAAATACGGTATCAATACCATGCTTTACAATTATATCCAGACCCCCATCCATCCGGATGAGGATGGTGCGCAGGAAAAATTTGATGCCGTATACGGTGAGCTGCTCCGCCGCTATCCCGGCGCGGCGATGATCGATCTTTGCGGAGAATCCCTGGAGTTTCCCAGCCGGGATAAAGCCACTACCGGAAAGTCGTACAGTGAGAGCGTCGTGGACGGCATCCCGGATACCCGTCCCAGTCCCGGCTGGTATCCCTGTGAGGATTATCCGGCGTATATCCAATGTATTGAACGTGCTGTTCACAAATACAATCCGGAGATCGTCGTTACTTTCAGTACCTACAACTGGGGATACTGTTCCCTTGAGCAGCGCAAAAGTTTTCTGGATAAATTTCCTGAAAACGTCACTCTTTCTGTCTGTTATGAGATTTTTTCAAAGCGCAGGATCGAGGGACTGCACACGCCGGTCATGGATTACACCATGTCCGCCGATAAGCCCGGATATTATTTTGAAACTGAATGCGAAGAAGCACACAAACGCGGTATTCCTCTTACCGGAAATGTCAATACCGCCGGTATTGCCTGGGATCTGGGATGTATCCCGCTGCTTCCTGCTCCAGATAAGATCCTCAAGCGGAATCTGTATCTGCGGGAAGCCGGAAAAAAATGGAACATGCGCAGCCATTACTGTACACATCATTACGGCTGGTGGAACAGCGTTGCCGCAGACCTGGCAAAATGGAGCGGCTGGGAGGATTTTGAACCGGATTACGATGAACTTCTCACCAGGATCGCTGTACGTGATTACGGAAGAGAAGCTGCGCCGCACGTCCGCAAGGCATGGGATCTTTGGAGCAAAGCAATGGATCACTATGTCGCCAGCAACGAGGATCAGTACGGTCCGTGGCGTGTGGGACCGGCTTATCCTTTTATTTTCCACCCCAATATTTCCCGTACTCTGCTGAGCAAGGAGATCAAGTTCCCCACCTCTCCGCATGCGCATACCGGATATTTGATCATAAAAACATTTTACCAGCCTTTTGAAAATGCAGAACAGTCACCCGGAGTGCTGCGTTATCCGGCAGAGCTCCGCAGTCTGCGTAAAATGCTTGAGCTCTGGAACAGGGGACTGGCAGAAGTTCTCCCTGCCATTGACAAGGCTGATGAGAAAAAGAAAGATGAAACCAGACGCCTTGAAGCGTTGGGACATTTCATCCGCAATTCCATCATAACGACCATCCATATAAAAGAGTGGTGGCGCGCCAATATTGCTTTGCAGGCAAGTTCCTCTGCTGAAGAGGCTGAAAAACATCTGGATGAGATCGAAAAAATCGCTGCTCTTGAAGCGGAAAACACCAGAGATACCATTCCGGCAGTGGAATTCGACTCCCGTCTCGGATGGGAACCGAGTATGGAATATGTCTGTGATAAATGGCATCTGGAATGGAAGTTAAGACAGCTCGAAAGTGCCATGCGTGAAACAAAGGCTTACCGCCGCATGCTCAATCTTCATAAGGAGTAAAATGCCGGATGGGAAGGCATGAAAAATATCTGCGGCGGGGGGCTTTCACGGTGCCGCAGCAGGTAAAACGCTTTTTTGCACAGCCGGTCATGCAAAAAACTGTTATATCTACTGGAAAAAGTGATTGTAAGTGATATATTACATTGTATGTGCAATAATCCGTCATCATGAGATGATAATATTATGAATAACAGATCGACATCAACAACTGCCGGAAATGTTCCGGTGTGGCGTAAGGGGGCTCTTCACGTACACACTTTGTGGTCCGACGGCAGATCACTGCCGGAGGTGGCAGTGAAGTCATACCGGGATATGGGGTTTGATTTTGTCTGCATATCTGAACACAATGTTTTTCCGGATGAAGAACTGTGGCTGCCGGTTGCCAGGGAAGAGGGCAAATGGCCGCCCAATCTTTCGCTTGATGAATTCCGTTACGCGCAGCAGCTTTTTCCGGATGAGATCATTTCCAGAAGAGTTGCGGTACGCTCTTTCGTGAGATTGAGGACCTTTGCCGAATTGCAGGAGATGTTTGCCGGAAAAGACCGCTTTCTGCTTGTTCCCGGTGAAGAGATCACCGTCGGAACCATTTTCTGCAATGACGGTGAAACATATCAGACCCATTTCAACATTTTCAACTTTTCAGAATATCTGCCGCCGCTCTCTGGAGCCGATCCCGGGGAAAATCTCCGGAAAAATTTTGCACAGTATAAAGAAAAGTACAAAGGCGATCCGGAAGACTCTTTTTTCATGGTCAATCATCCGCAGGCTCGTTTGTGGGACATAGATCCGGTACTGCTGGTGGAAAATCCGGAGATAAAATTTTTTGAGATCTGCAACAGCGACAGCACCGAACCGGTGGCACATGTTTTCAGCCTTGATAAATTCTGGGATTTTGTGCTTGCCCACCGGCTGCATCGCGGTCACGGTCTGATCTATGCGACTGCCTCCGATGATGCTCACTTCTACCGCGAAGCGGAGGGCAGACTCTGCAGTCCGGGAACCGGCTGGGTCATGGTGAATACGCCGGAACTTACCGCAGAAGCCATATCCCGTGCGATGTACCGCGGAGATTTTTATGCCACTTGCGGGGTGGAATTGGAAAATGTCGATTTCGATAGCAGCTCCGGAACTTTGAAAGTCGCGGTGAAACCTGAAGACGGAGTTGATTATATTATCCGTTTTATCGTTACCAAAAAAGATTTTGACCGCAAAACAGTGTATAAACACTTTCCGGCTGAAAAAAGATTTGAGCGCACTTTACCGGTGATTTCAGACAGTATCGGTATCACTGCGTTGGAAATATCCGGCACCGCCGGAGAGTATACTCTCGGCGAAGATGATCTCTACGTACGGGCAGTGGTCATATCCGATAAAAAATCACCGGTCACAGCCGAAAAATATATTTATCCGGAAACGACAAGGGCGTGGACACAACCCTTCTGTAAAATATAAATCAAGGAGAATATTTTTATGAAAAACTTCAGGAACAAATTTATCTTTGCCGGTTTACTGCTGGTGCTGTTTGCATCCGCAGAGGTCTCTGCCGCCAAACCGGTATGGCGCAAAGGGGCGATCCATACCCATACCCTGTGGTCCGACGGCAGATCATTGCCGGAGGTCGCGGTTAAAACATACAAAGATCTCGGATTTGATTTCATGTGCATCACTGAACACAATGTTTTCCCAGACCGCGAGTTGTGGCTGCCGGTCGCCAGAGAAACCGGTAAATGGCCGCCCAACCTTTCTGTGGCAGAGTTCAGATATGCCAAAAAACTGCTGCCGGGCAAAATAATTGAACGGCGGATCGGAGTACGCGACTTCGTCCGTCTGCGGACATTCAAAGAACTGCAGGAGCTTTTTGAGGAAAAGGGCAAATTCATTCTTATGGCAGGTATGGAGTTCACTCTTTCTGTCAGAAATTCCAGAAACGAACATTTCAGCACCCATTTCAACACCTTCAATCTTGCCGCTGAAATGCTGCCGGATAAAGGCAGAACTCCGGAAGAAAATTTCAAGCTCAACTTTGCCAAGTATACGGAAAAAACCAAAAATGCTCCGGAAAAATCCTTTTTCATGATGAACCATCCGCAGTACCGTTTCTGGGATATCGATCCCGTGATCATGGTGAAAAATCCGGAGATCACCCACTTCGAGATCTGCAACGGCGTGGTTCCGAAGAAGGCTCTGGAACTTTGTTCCATGGAAAAATACTGGGATTTCATTCTTGCCCACCGTCTGGTGAAAGGTCAGCAGCCGATCTACGCGACCGCCTCCGATGATGCTCATTACTACCGCAATGCCATCGGTATTCCTGCCGGAGTAAACTGCAGCTGGGTCATGGTGAATTCCCCTGAACTTACTCCCGATAAGATCACTGCCGCCATGAAACGCGGTGATTTCTACGCTACCTGCGGAGTCGAACTGGAAGAAATCATCATGGACGGCAAAAACAAGACGCTTTCGGTCAGGGTCAAGCCGGAAAAAAATATCAAATATACTATTTCCTTCATCGTCACCAAAAAGAATTTTGACCGGACGATCAAAACGAAAAAGTATGTTCACGATAAAAATAAAATGTTCAACCGCGAATTCACCGTCATTCCGGAAAACATCGGAACTGTTGTCAAAACGGTTTCCGGTACAGAGGGATCTTACAAACTGCAGGCAGATGATCTTTATGTGCGTGCGGTGATAAGATCCGATAAACCCATTACCTTTGCAAAACCGGGCAGTTATCCCAACTGTGCAACCGCATGGACTCAGCCGTTTTGCAGCAAATAACAAAATAAGGAAAGAAAAAAATGCAGGCAGGATTTGCAATCAGTGATATTACTCCCGGTCTGGGTATCTATCTCACCGGATACGGTCAGCCGGAACGTCTGGCGGAACAGGTACATTCTCCGCTTACTGCGACCGCCATGGTCCTCAATGAGGGAGATACGATCGTTGCCGTGGTGAGTCTGGACTGGTGTTTCGTCGACCGGGAACTTACCGGATACATCCGCAAGGGGGTGAGTGAAGCCTCCGGTATTCCGGAAAAAAATATCCTTTTGAGCTGTACCCACACTCATTCCGCACCGCATACCACCGTCATGCGGACGCTTGGCAGACTGACCATCGATCCGGAACAGAAAGGCGTGCAGTATGCCAAAGACTCCACTGCCGCGATCGCCGATGCCGTCTGCCGTGCGAAAAACTCCATGCGTACGGTGGAAGCAGGCTTTGCTGCCGGCAAGACGGAAACCGGAGTTTCCCGGCGCGGTATGAATGAACACGGGGTCGTCATCAAATTCATTGCCGATCCCGATGCCATGTACGACGGCAATATGACCGTGGTTCACTTCCGCGACAGTGAAAGCGGTAAGGATCTGGGTATATTCATCCATTGCAGTGCACACAATACCTCCATGGGCAGCAGCAGGATCATTTCCAGCGACTGGTGCGGAGTGATGAGAAAGCGTGTCGGAATGCACTATGATTGTCCCGTTATCTTTCTCAACGGAGCTATCGGAGATGTGGGACCGCGTTCCAACCGTTACCTTGAATTTCCGATGATAAGCGGTTATTCGGCAGGCGGCGGCGACGGCGTCTGCACTGCGGAGGAGGTCGGTTACCGCGCCGCGACCGATGCATTGCAGCTTTTGTACAACATCCGTGATTTCCGCAAAGATCTGCCGCTCAAAGTGAGCACTTCTGACATCGTCATGCCGCAGGAGCTGCCGATGACAGAAGCTGAAGCAAAAAAGATCATGGATGAGTTCGGTGAAGAAACTGCAAAGCTGACGGATCCTCCGCTTGAGTATCAGCTTGCCCGTGCGATGTGGGAGTCCTGGCAGGGGACACCGGAGCCGGAATTCCGTTTTGAGCAGACTCTGGTTGCTTTCGGACCGCTTGCGCTTGCGCCGTTTCCGTTTGAGATGTTTTCCATATTCTCGCTGCGCCTGAGGAAGTATGGTCCGTATGAATACACGCTTTTGTGCGGAAACACCAACGGACGTTACGGCTATATGCCCGACCGCGGAGCCATTGCTTACGGCGGATATGAGGTGACATCGCGTAAAAACGTGAGGAATTACGTCTTGAAACCGGAAGCCGGAGATCTGGCGATCGAGCAGACGCTTGAGGCACTGCGTAATCTGAATTAAAAAATAGTTATTGTCTCATTTTTTGTGAAAGTTGTTCAAACTGCGGTGGCGCATCGCGGGCAATCTCGAGCCTTGCGCCTGTGCCGGTTTGGTCGTAACGCTTGAAAAAAAATTGCAGTGTGATATATTTGATTGTCGAACGCATATTTACGTAAGAAAAAAGAGATCACCAAAAATTATCATAGGAGAATAGAGATAATGTTGTTCAAAAATGGTTTGCTGTCGCTTCGTTCCGCATCCGGAAATCAGGTAAAAATCGCGGTTGCCGGAGATTGCTGTCCGGAATATGCCCGCCCGAAAGCTGAAATTCCGGATTATCCGCAGAAATATATCCAGGAGGGACACGGTAAGGATATCCTCGCCTCCATCCAGCCGGTGCTGGATGATGCTGATTTGCGTATCATCCAGTGGGAAACTGTCGTGACCGATAAAGCCGCTCCCATTGTCAAAGCCGGTCCCTGTCTTGCAGTTGCTCCCGGTACCGCACGCTTTCTCACCGACGGCAGATTTGACATCGCCCTGCTTGCCAATAACCATACCGGCGATCACGGTCCCGATGAGATCATCAGGACCATTGATGAGATCAGTAAACTCGGAGTGAAAACCGTCGGCGCGGGAAAAAATGCCGAAGATGCGAAGAAACCGCTGCGTTTTGAAAAAAACGGTCTGCGCTTTTCTCTGATAAACGGCTGCGAAATGGAGTTCGGCACCGCCCGGGCTGATAAAGCCGGAAGCAATGGATATGATGAATATGAATTCAGAGAACAGATCGCTGCCGAACGCGCTGCCGGATATCAGGTGATCGTCATTATCCACGGCGGCAATGAATACAATCCAATTCCGAGTCCGCTGCTGAAAAAACGTTACCGTTCCTTTGTCGATGCGGGAGCTGCGCTGGTCGTAAATATCCACACACACTGTCCGCAGGGTATCGAAGTGTATCATGATGTGCCGATCATCTATTCCACCGGCAACTTTTTCTTCCCGGATTACAATTTTGATCCGGCTGATTTCTGGTGGAGCGGTTATCTCCCCCGGATCACCTTCGATGCATCCGGAGTCACCGGTATTGAGGTGTTCCCGTACTGCTTCTCTCCCGATCCTTGGAAAATCACCCTGCTTTCCGGTGCGGCAAGAGAATGGTTCCTCGGTTATCTGGAAAAGATCAGCTCCCTGATGCACACCGACGGCGACCGTCTGTTCGATATCTGGACCGCTTACAGATCAGCCATGCCGCTTAACTGGATACGCAACGCTCCTGCCGAAAAACTCATTGAGAATGCCGAAGATCCTTCTGCATTGGAAACTCTGCCTGGTGTCCGTCACATGATGACCTGCCAGGCTCATAACGAGTTGACGAAGAATACTCTTCTTCTGATCGAAGAAAAACGTTTGCTTGCCGCTAAAGAGCAGATCCCGGAACTCACCGAACTGCGTACAGCACGTTTCTTTGATAAAATCTGAAGAAAAAGGATGCTGATGAAAAAAATATTGTTGTTACCGGTGCTGGTGTTTGCCTGCATATATCTTGCAGGCGCGGAAAAGAACGGAAAATTGCCGCAGATAACATGCGTGACCAATAAGAACGCTCTTGCTTATCAGCCTGGCGGGGAGATGATCTTTACTTTCCGCCTTGACACCGGCAGGCTGAAAGCAGGAAAATATTTCCTTGCTTTCACCCGTAACGGTGATGACCTCAAAAAGTTTTCCGGTAAAGCTCCGGCAGATAAACCGCTGGTGGTCAGGACTTCTCTTGACAGACCCGGATTTGTAAAGGTGGATGTTTTTCTCGTCGATGAAAAAGGCAGAAGAGTCTCATTCCGTGAAAACATCAGGTGGTACAACCGCAAGGGCAATATCGCATTCTTTGCCGGAGCCGCTGTGCAGCCGGAAAAATTGCGCGATTGCGGAGAACCGGCAGATTTTGATGCCTTCTGGGTACGTCAGAAAAAGCGTCTTGCCGGTGTTCCGTTTGCCGGAAAAGTGGAAATGAAAACGGTGAAAACCACTCCTGCCGGCAAAGTGTATGCCGTCGTTATTCCGGCTCCCGGACCGCGTCCGGCGACCGGATATATGACGATCCCGGCAAATGCAAAGAAGGGTTCCCTGCCGATACAGATAAACTTTTTCGGTCACGGCAATACCATTCAGAAGCCGCCCCGTTCAGTTCCGGCGGGCAGGATCAGCTTCTGGCTCAATGCCCACGGTCAGAAACTCGGAGAATCTCCGGCATATTACAAAGCGTTTTTCAAATCCATCTGCGGCAATGGCAAGTATGCCTTTGATCCGGAGGAAAACCGTGATCCTGAAAGCTGCTTCTTCAACGGCATGGTCATGCGTGTGCTTCGGAGCCTTGAGTTCCTTAAAACCCTGCCGGAGTGGGACAGAAAGCATATCACCGCCTCCGGCAACAGCCAGGGCGGACTTCAGGCAATGTGGGCGGGGGCTCTGGATAAAGATGTTACCGCAGTGTTCCACGGCATAACCTGGTGCTGTGATATTGCCGGAGCTGTAAAAAACAAGCGTCTGGGCAGTGAAATGCGTCCGCAGTACGTTCCCGGACTGGATTATTTTGATCCGGTCTTCATGGCAAAACGCATCAAAAATGCCAAAGTTACCATCACCCGTGCCGGATTGGGAGACTACACCTCTCCGCCGTCAGGTATCGCTGTCTGCTACAATAATCTGGCAACTCCGGATAAATCCATAACCTGGGTGCAGGGCAGCGATCACGGCTTTGTTCCGGAGAAGTCCGAAGTCACCGTCTGGAAGAACAGATGATCCGGACTGTTTGAATATCAATACAAAAAAAGTGCCGCTTGAAAAAGCGGCACGGAATAAATCGTTTCTTCAGCAAAGCGTCTCAAAATGTGTTGTTTTGAGACCTTTTTCTTGTCAATGACTTACCAGCGTTTTTCGCGGGGAGGACGCTCTTCACGGGGACGCGCTTCGTTGACCACAGCTTTACGTCCGCCGATGTCATTGCCATTGAGAGCCTCAATCGCTTTGTTTGCTTCGTCGTTGTTGGGCATCTCGACAAATCCGAAACCTTTGGAACGGCCGGTTTCACGGTCTGTCACGACACGGGCAGCAGCAACTTCTCCATACGCCGCAAAAACATCGCGGAGCTGGTCACGATTGATGCCGTAGGGCAGATTGCCTACATAAATGTTCATCCTGCGTTTTATCCTTTAAAATGCCTGATCCGTATTTTCCCGTACTTATACGATTTTTACATGGGACATCATTTGACAATACAGGCGGCAGGGAATGCCGGATCAAGGCATGCCGTTCATATAATCAAAACCCGCTACATCAATACTTTAGCACCGAAATAACGCTATTGCAAATTGATATGATGAAAAAAATCATGTTTTTTCGCTGTTTTATGAAATTTTTTGGTGAATTTGTATCAAAAGATGTGTTTCGGGCAGAAAATTTGTGTGTTGTCAGAAAATGATATTTTTTTCGTTATATACTGGTTCTGATATGGTTAGATGATTTCTGATAAATTCACAAACCGGTTGGCAAAAAACGATATTTGAATAACTTTTGCAATTACCTCAATAAATAAAAAATACCGGTATTCCAAAGTGGATACCGGTATCGGGGAGACGGCTGGAGTAATTTCTACCAGTAACGGGTGGGAAGTCCGAGGGCGTGGGAAATGCTGTCACGCACCGGATGCTCCGGATGAGCCGGAAGCACTCTGTTTTTGACGAAGCAGACGGCAAGATCACGGGATTTACAGTAAAATCCTTCGGCACCTGCGGCACCGCCGTGACCGAAAATGTCGCCGCGTCCGGTTTCCCATACGGGAAGCACAAAACCCAATCCGAATTTGGTCCAGATCTTTTCGTTCTGCGGGATCGGATCATCGGGGTGACGCATGAGGACCGTCGCCTCTTCTATGGTCTCTTTTTTCAGCAGGGCAGGGGTGCTGCCGCAGGGATTGTATACTGCGTTGTAGATCCGTGCCACGGCTTCGGCGGTAGCGATACCGTTGGCTGACGGAATGAAGGCTCTGCGGAACACCGGATTACCGGTGAAACCGTGCGGCCAGCTGAATTTCCCCTCCATCGCAGAGATGTCTATCGGAACAAAACGCTGATCGGCTTCATCATCGATACCGAAATAAAAGCTCTTTTCCAGTCCCAGCGGAGTAATGATTTTATCCTGTATATATTTTTTGAAAGGAATTCCGCTGATACGGAAAGCCAGTTCCCCAAGCAGCCATGCGAAAGTCAGCGACTGATATCCGCATTTTGTTCCCGGCTGCCATTTCGGGGTGTCGGTGGTCATTTTTCGGCTCATGAAATCCCAGTCTGCCATTTTTTCCGAAAGGTCAGGCAGTCCCTGGAGCATGTGCAGTCCGGTCCTGTGACTTAATATATGAAGGATTTGAGCATCTTCCCTGCCGTTGCCGGTGAACTCATGCCAGTATTTTGAGACTTTGTCGGTATAGCTGAAACCGAATTCCTCTTTGAGCATGTGGAAAGCAATGGTCATGATCCCCTTGCCGGTGGAAAATATCGGAAACAGATGATCGGCAGTTATTTTGCATGATCTGGTGTTGTCAGTGTATCCTGAACAGAGATTTGCTTCAAGTCTGCCATGCTGATATATCGCAAGCTGCACACCGCACTCTCTGCCGGAAGCGGTATAGTCATCAAGTATCTGCTGCAACTTGTCCACAGGAATATCGTAATGCATATTTTGTGTTACCTTTATCTGAAAATCAACTGATTGGAAGTCTGATAATATACATCTGCAGACCGGCTGTTGCAAATCACAATAAAGAAAATATCCGTTTCATTTTGCATGAAACGGATATTGCGGCAGAAACTTGCGGTATATTATTTTCTTTTCCACGCAGGTTTTGAGAAATTGTAACCGTAGTTTTCTTTGCTGGTGTTCTGCACTGTATCGGTGAACCATTTGCCTTCATGCTGCGCTCTGAATTTCAGTACAGGGGCACGTTTTTGCTTCCACAGAGCCTGATTTTCGGGAGTATCATTCATTACGCGTTTAAGGTGAGCATCGGCACCTGTCCAGGTCAGTCTTGCGTGTTCAAGACCGAGCTGGAAGAATTTTACGATCTCTTTTTCTCTGGCATTTTTGGCGTCGCTCTCTGCTTTTTTCAGTATTTTTGCTGCGTGTGCAAATTGTGACGGATTGAAAATCTTCACGCACATGTCGGTATTGTTCCAGACCATGAATTTGTATCCAAGCTCCTTCTCCCACTGCGCCACCTGTTTGCTGGTGACGGCATCGGAGATTTTTTTCCAGTAATCGAAATATTCGCGCAGAGCTTTTCCGGCGTTGCCGAAACAACCGAAATATTCGTTTTTGATCTCTTCTATTGTCAGATCGGAACGGTAAGTAAGGCGGGCAAGGATGTACCACATCGGTCCCATATTGGAATATTCGCCGCGCAGACTGTCGAAATTTACCTGAACCACCCGTGGATACTCCCGCAGCAGCTTGCGGTAGACTGCACCGATGCGTTCGCCATACTGCAGAGGGTAAGCTCCACCGGACCAGGTCGTATTGGGACGGAATGACATGGTGCATCCTGTTGCCATCCAACCGTTCCATTCCTTCCAGAAACTTGCCAGACGGTCTTCCGTCAGCGGATAGAAGGGGAGTCCTACATTGACTACCAGAATGTTTTTATTGAGTTTTACATGTTTGGGCGGCAGAACTGTGTTGAGATAAGCGTATCCCATGACGGTGACATCCGGCTCGATTTTCCGCAGTTCCTGCTGGACTGTCAGCCAGAACTTTGCGTAACGGTCGGTGAGCGATGTTTTTTCGTAACTGTAAGTTCCGCCTTCATCGACTCCGAACCCGGAGAACCGGGTATTGCTGTCAAGCACCAGTTTATCACGCCAGTAGGATGAGGCATTGGGGTCGAATTCCGGCATATCCCAGGCGCGGCATCCTGAACAGGTGCACATCCCCGGTGTGTCGTTTTCGCCGAGAGAGATGATGTATCTTTCCTTGAATTTGCCCTGCGGACCGTAACCCCTGCGGTAATCCGCAACGATCTGTTTGAGCAGTGCAGGACTTGATACACACATGGTGATGTATTTCCCGGTGGTATCGCCTGCGAGCGGACGGCGGGTGCCATCGTGCAGTTTTGCAAAATATTCCGGATGCTTTTTACCGTATCTTTTCCAATAAGTCGTAAAAGCGTGTCCGCCGTCATACCATGCACAAGACACTACGCGGTGACGGAGCAGCCAGAGCTGGGTTTCCACCACATAGTGAAATGCGGTTTCACGGTTTTTCCACCGGTTGGTATTATAGATGCTTATATGCGAAAAGGCTGCATTGGTGAGTCTGGGCTTTGCCTGCCGGTCAAACGCCGCAATGGAAATATCTTTGGATCGCGGCGCAAAGATACCGTCATCAGACGGACGGTACCAGCGGATGCCGATTTCACGGTCAAGGAAATCAAAAGTTCCCATGAGTGTTCCGGATGAAACTACCCACCATCCTGTGAGAGTTCTGGAAAAATTTTCCAGATTGTTCTTTGCGATCTCTTTGTCATTACCGTGGATGTAAAGATCTTTCTCTTCCGCCTTGATGCGCCAGGCGAACGGGGACTTATCCGCAGGTGCTGCTCCGTATCCCAGGTGAATGCGGTTCGGCAGCTTGCGCGGAGCTTGGCTGTTCACGATCGGCAGTTCAGCTCCTGAAACAAGTTTGATATGTTTCTGCAGCTCTTTTGCCGCGAATTTTGCGGATAATACCGCGTTGTCAGGCAGGGCGATCTCCGCCTGTGCTTTTCCGGATTTTACGATGTCAACAGCCTGAATGCAGAAAATCGCAGATAAGACAAGGAATACTGAAAACTTTTTCATATTTTAATTTGCTTTCCTTTTTTCAAGCAGCGGCCAGACACCGTTGCTTTTGGAGTAAGTTGATGTTGGTGAAAACCAAACCTGTCTGGTGCTGCCGGGTTCACAGGCGACCAGTTGTTCAAATGTCAGTGATCTGGTATATCCACCGAAGGTGACAATATTCAATTTTTTGTTGTGCCGCAAGTTATAACCAGCAATGTCACTTTTTGGGGCCAAGTCCGGGTAGAATACTGTCCCGCCGAGATTGGCGGGAAAGGCGTAGTACGGTCCGTAAGAACAATTTGCACTGTTGTTATTGGATGCTCCGTCGGCAAACAGAAGCAGTGAACTTGAACGCGGCATGGCTTCTATCTGCGCTCTGGAAAACGGTCCCGGTCCATTGTACCCCGGGTAAATGTTGAAAAGACGGTTATAGGCGAAGTTGCTTTGCTCGCCTCTGGGGTTTTCAGTGGTTCCCACTTCATGCGTCACGTTGGTCTTTTCTGTGGGACATGAAAAGACTTTGCCGGTGGGAAGGTATTTGCCAAAGTAAAAAAGTCCGGGGATCAGCAGACCGTTCCAGCCATCTCCTTCAGACCAGGGATTGAACGCAGACGGACAATATTTGAAGTCTGATGTATAAGCAGTAAAAGCCAGACTTATCTGTTTGAGATTGCTGGTACATGATGTGCTTCTGCCCGATTCGCGCGCCTGCTGCAAAGCCGGCATCAGCATTGCCGCCAATATCGCAATGATAGCGATCACGACCAGAAGCTCGATAAGGGTGAAATGGGCGGCGGGGAGAGAGGAAAAACTTCTTTTCCCGGGAAAAGAGGTTTTTCCTCTCTCCCCACACCCCTCTCTCCTTTTCAAGAAAAGCGAATAAGTTTTTGCTGACGCAAAAACGGCGTTATGTGCAGTACATGAAGCGTTTGCTTCGCAAGTATTATAAGGACTGGTTTTATCTTCCTGCCCTCCATAGCCCGCAGGGCGGCGGAGGGTCAAGAAAAGCGAATAAGTTT
>JAZSGR010000209.1:0-12451 GCA_045532825.1 Victivallaceae bacterium
AAAGTTGTTCAAACTGCGGTGGCGCATCGCGGGCAATCTCGAGCCCCCCGCCTGTGCCGGTTTGGTCGTGTACAAAGGTACACTCCCACACCGTACTCGGCGCAAAACTCGACCTTGCTCCACGCTGCATCCACCGATCGCAGACAGAACCGTTTCTTGAGCTTGAAAAAAACATGTTGTGTGATATATTTTAATTGAGAAAAACATATTTGAATAAGGATAAAATATAAATTTTTTACAAAATTTCGGCCATTATCTTTTGGATGTAAAGATGATATATTAAACGCTGATCAGAACAATGATCTTATTGGGAGAATAATTTATCATGGATCTTCAGAAAAAAGTACAGGAAGTGCTGGATGCAGCAGTCGCCGCCGGAACTGAATGCGGATGTCAGGCAGCTTTGTATATCGACGGTAAACTTGAAGTCAACGCCTGGGCAGGCTGGACCGACTGGACCAAAACTCAGAAAGTTGATGAAAATACGATTTTTCCTGTCTTTTCGACCGGAAAAGCTTTAAGTTCCACTCTGATCCACCGTCTGGTGGAAAAAGGTGTCATTTCATACGACTCAAGAATTGCTGACTTCTGGCCGGAGTTCGGATGCAACGGCAAGGAAGATATGCGGGTGTGGCACGTCCTCTCCTATCGTGCCGCATTGTTTGAAATTCCGGAGGCGACTTTGGATGAAATTGCTGATATGGAAACCATGTGGCACAAAATGGCTCTGGCAAAACCTGCATATGAGATCGGCACTATTCAGCAGTACCATGCCAGAACCTACGGCTGGCTCACCACCGGTATCGCCTGTCATGCCACCGGACGCAAGGATTATTTCAACCTTTTCAAGGAACTTGTGGCAGAGCCTGCCGGTATGAAACGTTTCTATTACGGCTGTGATCCGGATGAAAAAAATGCCGCAACCCTGGTCGGTTCTCTGAAAGACGGCAGCATTTACAGCGAGTGGGCTGTGAAAAAAATGAATGATATGCGCTTCAGAACCTGCTGTAATCCTGCTTCCTGCGCCATGAGCAATGCACTTTCCGTCGCACAGCATTATGCCGCGATCGACAACGGCACTTTGATGAGCCGGGAAACCATGGAAAATGCCGCTTCGCTCAAGTGGCGTTCCAAAGATGATCCGATCTATCTTTCCCGCGGACGCTGGCAGCTTTTCGGTCTGGGATATGTCCTCAGCGGACCGACGGATGATGTGACCCAAATCTTCGGTCATGGCGGAGTCGGCGGGTCAGAAGGTCTGCTTGACAGAAAACGGCATTTTGCCATCGCCATTACCCGCAACTGTTTTGCCGATCCCAATGTGTTGAAAGATTTTTATACTGCGGTCGATTTCAAGAACCGTGACTGGCCGGATTTTTCTGAAGTGCCGGTGAAACTTTAATAAAATTATCCGGACCGTATGCTCCCTTCAACCGGAACGTGCGGTCCGGAATTATTTTTCCTGAAGAGACAACATGTCTTTCAGGAACTGCAGCTCATTTTTATCCGGATTTTCAGGGTAGGGGTGCAAATCGTATTTCATTCTGAAAAATGCCGTCCTCCATTCCAGACGCGCCTGTTCAGTTGCGGAGCGCAGGGCAGGGGATTTTTCAGGAGAAGAATTCAGTTTTTCAACCGACTTCCGGTATTTTTTGAATGCATTGTCCGCATACTGTTTTACCAGTTTCAGCTTGACAGCTGTACCGGCAGCCAGAGCAAGTTCAAATGCCGCATTGAAATTACTGTCTTTACGGTGCAGCAGTTCCGAGGGCAGACGGTAGATCATATCTGCAAAACGCAAGGCGGAATCCGGAGAGTTTCCATAAAATTTCAATATATCTTTTACATATTGCGGCTGTTCCGGGAATTGTAACTGAAACGGTTCCGGCAGACAGCTGTAATCAAAGTTTTTTATCATTTTTTCCGGAAGCCCGGAAGATATTTCCAATTCAAGCACAGCATCTTTCTGCATGGCTTTGATACTTGCTGAATTTATACCTGCACGCTGCAGTCTGCCGGCATAATCAAGTGTTGAAAAACGTACAGCCTGCTCGTAAGCTATCTTCTTTTTTTCGACAGCCAACTGTATTTTCTGCAGATCCTCATGTGCCGGTCTGGTAAGTATCCTGCCTGACTCCAGTGCGTGATCAAGGATATGCAGACGGTAATCGTTGCCGACAGTAAGCTCCGGCAATCTGCGCGGCAGATCATTGATCATTCCGGGCAGCTCCAGAAGGCGGCTCTTTTCCACGTGTTCTCTGGCAATTATCTGTAATGCTTCGATCACCCTTATATCCGCACTTTTTTTAACAGACAGAGCGACCACTGAATTCAGATCCACTTTTTGTTCAACGGCGGCAGGTTTTATTTCCGGCGGCTTCTGTACCGTACTGCATCCGGCACCAAGCATCAGCAGCAGATATGGAACTTTGAAAAGTTTCATCCGCATGTTCTCACCTGCCTGCCGGAACGAATATCGCATTGCCCCGGGCAAAGTCAACGCGCGCAAGACGCAGATAGATATAATCTCCGGTTTTATAGGCACGTTCTCCGCGTTCCTGCCGGAGTTTTGAACCGGTTTTACGGAAATTCCCGTAAAGCTGTTCGCGCGGAACAAAACCGTAAATGCCGAGTGAACCGATATCCACCAGCAGACCGGAAGATATGACCCGGGAGATCACGCCTTCATACATATTATCTGCTCCTGAATCCAGCAGCTGTTCAAGGTAACGCAGCTTCAGCCGGTCGGAGGCGGCATAGTAGGCGTTGTCATTATGCTCTTCCGCTTCAGAACAGTAATTTGCCCATTGATCCATGGTTTTCTTATCCCGCATGCGCACATGGGAATCGAAGTTCCACAACTGCTGATGCACCAGCAGATCCGGGTAACGGCGGATCGGACTGGTAAAATGACTGTATCTGAATTTGCCGAGAGCATAGTGCAGTTCCGCTTTTGCCGAATAACTTGCCCGCGGCATCGAACGCAGCAGCAAATTCAATATCACCGGCTTTACCGCATCATCCGGCAGACTTGAAACAAATTTGTTGCAGACTTTGCGGTTGGATATGTCTCCCGGATAAAAACCGAAAGACTCCGCGATCAGGTCTGAAAATTCTTCGATCTTTTCTGTTTCCGGAACCGGATGTATACGGAACAATCCGGCAATGCCTTTTTCCACAAGTTCGCTGCCGACTGCACTGTTTGCCGCAAGCATGCATTCCTCGACCAGAGCTTCGGACTCTCTGGTGGTTTTCTTTGACAATCCGTCGATACGGTTCGCCGCTTCTTCGCAGATGACACGTATTTCAGGAATAGGCAGTTCAATAAAATTTTCCTGCTCAAACCGGAAAAGTCTCATTTTCCGGGTGATGCCGATCAATGCCGCTATATCTTCGGCAAGTTTGCCGCTCCAGTTTTCCGGAGCTCTGCCGGTGTCGCAGAACTCCTGTACTGTATCGTAATCCAGACGGGCGGCGACGCGGATAAGGGAGTGCTCACGCTCTGTGTGCAGAACCTGTCCGGAATTTTTATCCACGGTAAGAAAAACTGTGTGTGCCAGAGACTCTCTGCCCTGCTGAAGGCTGATTTTCGCAGTAAGTGCAGGCGGCAGCATCGGAAGAGTCCTTCCGGGCAGATAACAGGAAAATGCTCTTTTGCCCGCTGCACGGTCGAATTTTGTCTTGGGAGCGATGTATGCCGCCACATCGGATATATGGACTCCGATAATGACCTGCGAATCATCTTTTCCGGGGCGTATGGTCAGGGCATCATCAAAATCTTTGGCATCGACCGGGTCTATAGTGACAGCCTCAAGGTTTGTGCGGTCGACACGGCTGATCTCGCGCGGAACCACGGCGAGAGCTGCGGCATCCTCTGTTTCACTGTAAGGAGGTTCCAGTCCGAATTCTTCCATTACAGCGTCAAGGTCGCTGGCAATGACTCCGGATTTGCCGATTACCCGGTTTACCGAGGCATGGAATTCACCGTCAAATTCATCATCGATCCTGACTTTGACCCAGTCACCGCGTTTAGCTCCCTTTCTTGCTCCGTGCAGAAAAATATCTTCCGGCATCCTGCCGTTGAGGGCACGCAGACGGTTGCCCGGCAGGATCTCCGCTACAAATTCAGCTCTGGTCCGTTCGAGGATCGCACGTATCCTGCCAGCCGGACCTTTTGCCGGATCACCTGATGGCGGCAGAAGTTCCACCAGCACCCGGTCACCGTCGATAGCTCCATTGACGAACTGTGCCGGAATAAAAATATCTTCAACGGCAAATTCCCCCTGATCCTCTGCCGCTGCCGGTTTTACAAAGCCGAAACCGGACTGGGTCATGGTCAGAGTTCCTTCCACTTCAAAATGTGCGCGTGAAGATTTGCGCCGGTCACGTCTCTGTGCCAGTCTCTGCAATCTTTTTTTCCGGTTTTTCTTCATAAAACGCTTCCGTTCCTGATTTTTATTCTGGGGCATTGATACGGACCGCAAACGGAGGCGGCTTGAAATCATACTCCCGGTGTTTTTTCTCGGTCAATACATCCCATTGACAAAGATAGCACTTTTGTTAAGATGTTCAAGGAATTTTAAGAAAATTTATCGTTTTTTTATCATAAAATGCTGCGGATTTAAAAAAAATGCATAAAAAAATCAAAAAAAATGATTTTTTCATTTGACAAATCGCAAATAATAAATATAGTACCAAAAAGTAAATTATTTATGGAGCCGGTTTCAAATAACGCCCGTAAAAACAGGCGATCGTTTGTGCATTTTGAATTTTGAAACCGGCTTGCGGCAGATGATGTCAACAACTTAAGGAGTTTTTTTATGGCAATGACAACCTGTCCCTACTGCAATACTGAAGTCAGTGAAAGTCTGATCGAGGCGGAAGACGGCTGCTGTCCGGAATGCGGATCTATGATCAGTGCTCCCAGTTCGCTTATGGGCGATGAGTTTGATGATTTCGATGATTATGATGATGACTCCCAGGATATTTTCAGCGAATTCGACGATGATGACGGCGATAACGATGATTATGTCCGCGGAGATTTTGATGAGGATCTCTTTGATGACAGCATCGGCGATGAATTCGATGAGGATTTCGACGATGATCTGGAAGATTGCGAAGACGATCTCTGATTCAGGGTCTATTTAACGTCAGAACGCGGTGCCTTGCGGTGCCGCTTTTTTTTTAAGAGGCAATTTCAAAACTCCTCAAACTTGTCAAAGCGCCCTCGCTTCGGTCTGCCAAAGGGAGCATTTTCACCTGTTGCCCTGCAGGCAGCAGGTGGAAATTACCCTTTACAGCTCTTTGCGAATGGCATCTTTGCCATTTTTTGAATGACTTTTGAAATTGCCTCTTATATCTGCATTTCTGCGATTGCCGGCAAAAAACAGGAACACGGTGTCCGCAGACCTGACTTGGTGAAACTTCATGTCGCAAATGCGACATTATTTTGTGCGGACTCATCTTGATTTCAAAAATTCCGACCGTATATTATAGGTATCGGTACCGGAACTGTCAACTGATTGCCGGTGGTATTTCAGGGGAATTTTATGAGACGGATAACGCAGAAAGATATCGCAAATTTATTGGGGATACACGTCCGTACCATCACCAGGGTGCTCCGCAATGATCCGGCGGTGAGTTCTGCCATGCGTCTGCGGGTGATACGTGAGTTGAACCGTCACGGTTATTTCATCCGTCCTCTTGATGCTTCCGCACCGCTGGTAATCGATGTTCCATCTGCAAGCGGATACCGGCTCAATATTGTTTCCCGCCTGCTGGAAAATATTGAAAAATGTAACTTTACTGTATCGATAAGCGATCACCGCAACCGCTATCAGGAATTCAAAAAAATCATCCGTGATGCCGGAACGGTGTTTTTCTGTTCCACTCCGGGCAGGGATGTGCTTGCCGAAACCCATGAGATAAATCCGGGTGCATTCAGGATCAATATGTTTGCCAGCGGTATCTATGATGCGGAGATATCCCTTGAACCGGATCATTCTTCCATCGGAAAGATCGCCGCAAAATATCTTGGTGAGCGTTACCGCAGGGTACTTCTGATAGGTTCTCCGGAAAGCATCGCCTGTCATGAACGGATAAAAAGTTTTACCGGTGAGATGTTTTTCACACATCCGGAGTGCGAGGTCCGCTATCTGCTGCGTGGACCTGATGAGAATTTTGTTCCATTCTTTTCGGAATATTTCAGAAAAAAAGAATTTGTTCCCGGAGCTGTGTTCTGTACGACCGGAAGCCTCTGTATAGAGATGCAGAAAGTCCTGAAGAAAATTTCCGGAGAACCGCCGTTTCTGTTGGGTGTGGATTCTCCGGATGACCTTGAACTGCAGATAAATTCTGTTTCATGGAGGATTGATCATCTGGTCGATCTTGCCGCTTATTATATCTGCAGCCGTCCGCTGTTCCGTGACGGCTTGAAAGTGCGGTCATCTCCGCAGGTCGAACTTAAACTTATAAAAAAGTAATCATATTCATCCAGAAAGAAAGGAAAATCAAATTGAAAAAAACTGATTTTTACCAAAACGTACGTTGCCGGATGACGCAGAAATTCACTTTCCGCAAGAACGCTTTCACCTTAATAGAGCTGCTGGTGGTCACTTCACAACTTTGCCGTGATTTTTTTAAACGCTTTGTTTGTACGGATCAGTACGGATGTGTACGGAAACATACGGAGAATGCCGCTCACAAAAATACGCCGCATCATACTTGCAAAGCAAGTGCTTCATGTTTGCCGCAAGCAAACGCTTCATGCAGCAACGCTGCGCTTCACACGGCGGAGCCGTGCTTCATTCGATCAACGTTCACGTTGATCAAGCTTCTGGTGGTGATTGCGATTATTGCGATACTGGCTGCGATGCTGATGCCGGCTTTGAGTCAGGCGAGGGACAGAGCAAAACAGAGCAACTGTGTGAACAATCTGAAACAGTTCGGCTTGATCGTTGATGCGTATTCAAGTGACTTCCGCGGAATGATGCATCCTTACTATTCAAGTGTGTTGGGGCGTACATGGCTGAAGAGTTTTTCCAGCTATATTGCGCCGTTTGCTCCGGCGTGGGAGTACGGTAAAGCTGACGGCGGTGAGGATGGTACAGTTGCCAAGTGGCAGAAAAAGAATTGGGGTATCCTGCAGTGTCCGGGAACGCCTCCTCCGGCACCGGTACTTGTCGCAAATGAATACACTACCGATTACGGAATGAATAAATATGCAGCCACCAGTCTTACCGGACAAACCAATAACGCCGGATGCCAGGTGTTTTTCCGGATGATCGACATCAAACGTCCCTCGGTGATCTTTTATCTGGCGGATGCGCCCCGGCAGTATTGGATCCAGACTGACCAGAAGGTCTCCGACCTGGTCCACTCCGGCGGCAGAAACCTTCTTTATATGGATCTGCATATCGGCGGGATAAAAGGATTTTTCCCGACAGAAAACAATGCTAATCTTAAACCGCCGTGGAGTGAAAAACGATGAAGTACTTATTGGTTGTTTTTACCGCATTTTGCGTTTTTGTTTCCACAGCAGCCAATATTGCCGGGATGACTCCTGCGAAGGTTTCAGGAGATGTGGTTGTCGGGAAGGACTGGTTCGTTTACGGCCCGTTCAATCACGGAGAATCTCCGGCTGTTCCGCTTTTGAAGGGCGGTAAACTGCCGCCGGTACTTAAAATCGGCAGTATTTCGCGCCGTCTCATAAAGGTCAGTAATGTTGGCGGACATCTTGATCTGAAAAAACTTTTCGGAAAGTTATCCGGTAAAGGTGCGTACGTCTGTATACCGCTGTTTTCTGAAAAAGGCGGTGAGGGGATCATCGGATTGGCTGCCGATTGGTATTTCAATGCGTATCTCAACGGAAAAATGGTTTACTCTACCGGAGATGAAGGCAATATGCTCTCTCCGCCGCAAGCCTGTCATCATCTGATAAAAGCCGTTTTTCCCAAAGGCAAAAGCATGCTGGTCATCGGAGTGTCTGCCGGGACTGGAGGATTTTCTCTGTATGCTGCCGGATCTCAAACTTTGCGTAACTGGCATGTGTCCCAGTGGCGTCAGGCGATTCCCCCGCCGGATATGACCGGGATCGAAAGAATACCGGAATTCAAAGAAAAATCTGAATGGCTGATGAAGGATCTTTCAGCAAGTATCGACCATGCATCCGGAACCGTGAAACTTACTGCCGGCAGCAAACCGGGTGTCTGTTATGTGCCGCTGTCGCTTGATCCGGGCAAACAGTATAAATTTGTGGTCAATACCATATTGACTTCGGCGGCAAAGGGATGCTTTGTTTCGATACGGGAAAAGTTATCAGGCGGAGATATTTATGTTCTG
Source organism: Victivallaceae bacterium (assembly GCA_045532825.1). Taxonomy (GTDB): domain Bacteria; phylum Verrucomicrobiota; class Lentisphaeria; order Victivallales; family Victivallaceae; genus UBA1784. The sequence continues at coordinate 8,341 of JAZSGR010000209.1, forward strand.
AAAAAACTTGATCTGCTCCGTCAGGTTCCGTTATACTGTTATCTGGAAAATCCGCAGCCTTATCTGATGATCCATTGTCCGGCGCGTTCTTCTGTGACCTTGCGCAAGCTGTCGCTGCGCCGTTCTCTTGATCCCGGCAGGAGTTACCGGGATTGGAGAGTTGACCGGACTCCGGAGGAACCCGGCTTGAGAACACTTTCGCGGGAATACTCCGTAAAAGGATTCCGGTGGGATAAAGACAGTTCAGAAAAGCCGCTGAAAATAATGATGATGACTCCGTTCTGGTATCAGCTCCATGCTCTTGAGCTGGAACAGCGTTTTAACATCCGCTGTGAAACCGTTCCGTTCCATGCCGCCTACATGCTGCCTGCTGAATACTGGTCCATGACAGACGGACAACCCGTAAGAGTAAACCCCATGCGGGAATTGATGAAAAAACAATGGAACAGCAATGATTGTATCGTTCTTGATATGCTCAATGCACTTCCATTCAATGCCAAGTTGACCGGCAGGATACTTGAATTTGTCTCCAATGGCGGCGGTTTGGTGATCTCCGGCTGGGATTCCCCGTATTATCCGCGCAAAGACGGCAACGATCCGGAAACTGCTCTGAATAAATTCAAGCAGGGTGCCTGGAGCAAAGCATTGAACCGGAACAACCGTACCGATGCTCCGGAAAAATTTATCCGTATTTCTGCGGTATCAGGTCCGGAATATGAGTTTTATAAATATGGGAAAGGCCGTGTCGTCTATCTGCGGCGCGGCGGTGACCGTGAATACAAACGTCAGCATCAGCTGGAAAAACGTTTTGCACTGCTCGGCAAAGCTGTTTATTGGGCTTCCGGAAAAATGCAGGAGTCATTCATTGAAAAGGCAGTGACCTCCAAAGACATCGTGACTGTTTCAGTGGCGGGCAATGCTGCCGGATGCCGGATGAAAATGAGCATCACCGATGAACATTATATCAAACTTGCCGCTCCGGTTGAAAAGCCGTTGAAAGACGGCAGGGTCTCATTTACTCTGCCTGCTGATATCGCAGGAAAAGTTTACATCCAGTTGAGTCTTGTGAAAGGGAAAAAACTTCTGGACTGGGATATTATCCAGCCGGTCATACGCAGGGAAAACACTCTGAAGAAAATATCGGAGGATAACTGCTGGATGCCGGTACAGTCCGGCAGTAAACTCAAAGGAACAGTTCATCTGCGCCGCAGCTTGAAAGCAGGTGAGTATATCGAAATTTCTCTGACCGATACCCAAGGCAGGATCTGGCACCGGGAGCGTCTTACCGGAAGCGGGATGGAATTGCCGTTTGTCATCGATCCGGCTGTGATGCCGGTGATTTCCGGCAGGGTGACGGCGGTGCATGCGGTGAACAACAGAGCTTTGTCGTCGGTATACCGTGAATTGATCCTGAAGAAACCGGGATTTTCTCCTGAAGCAGGATTTTTCTTCGGACTCATGGGAACGCAGCAGAACTCCATTCCGTATCTGGCAAGGATGAAAGAGCTTTTCGGACTTGATTTTATCGCAACCGCCAATACGGCAGAGGGAGTTGTTCAGGGAACGGATAACAATATCCAATGCTATACCAACGGCGGATTCGGTGCAAATCTATTCGGCAGGGATAATACCGCAGTCGGCAGTGCAGATGCTCCTGCCAGAAAGCTGTGTCTTTCCGGCAAGGTCCGCAGAAATGCCGAATACTGGATCAAAAGGCACACCGCCAGAGGCATAAAATACGGCAGCTGCTGTTATGTGCTGGATCACGAAGTGGATCTTCTCGGATACATCCGCCGGGCGGCGGCAAAAACTGATTTCTGTTTTTCGCCCGAATGCCTTGCGCATCTGCGCAGATTTCTTGAGAAAGAATACGGTTCTCTGGAAGCTTTGAACCGCTCATGGCAGCAGAATTTCAAAAGCTGGCAGGAGGTGGTTCCTGAAACGCTTTCCCAGGTGAAAAAATCCGGTGTGTTCCCGCGCTGGATCGACCACAGGCGCAATATGGATAAGGTCTTTACTGATTTTACGGAACACCGCATGAAACTTATCCGTCGGCTCGATCCGTCGGCAGAGGGATTTGATATGAATGTGCGTTCCGGACCGAATACCAACGACAGTTTCAGCGGGGTCGATTATGAGCAGCTCTTTCAGCTCATCGGCGGTTCCAGTCTGCCGGAATATTACCAGAAGTATCTGCAACCGGAGTCCCGTAAAAGCAGGATCGACTGGCAGAATGGTGCCATGTGGGGACCGTTTTCCTATTCCGGCAACCGTAGACTTACAGCTGAACGTATGTCCAGACAGTTGTGGAGCGGACTTTTCTGGCAGCGGTGGGGATATGTGCTTTACACATGGATATTCCGTCCGTATCAGCCTTTTATCTGCAATGATTCCTTTCTGGTACGTCCGGATCTCTCTGTTACGCCTATGGGAAAATTGCTGAAACGGGAACTGGAGCAGATCCGTTCCGGAGTCGATACGCTTATTTTTGACAGCAAAATGGATCACTCCGGTATTGCGATGTTTTATTCGCGCAGCAGTGAACATGCGGCGACCTTATGGCAGAGTCTGCTTGCAGACAACAAACTGGCACAGCATCTTGATCCGCGCCGCAGTCAGTTCAGTTTCTGGGAACCGGGGATCACGGCAAACGGACGCTCGCTTTGTTCCGTAAGTTCAACGCAAATCCGTCAGGGAGTTCTCCGCAACGGAAAAATTAAAATGCTGATACTGCCATTCTGTCAGAACCTTGACGTGAAAGACGCAGCGGATATCCGCGAATTTGTACGTTCGGGCGGAGTTTTGCTTGCTGATATCCGTCCTGCCATTGCCGATATCCACGGCAGAAGCGGAAAAACCGGTTTGCTCGACGATGTTTTCGGAATACGTCAGGATACCCGGAGTGCCAGTTATATTCCACGTGATATCGAAATTTCTGTACCCGGATTTTCCGGCCGCGGGGTCGCCGGCGGAAATCCTGTGCTTACAACGGCAAAAGCACAGGGCAGTGGAGAGGTTCCTCTGTACATCGTGAATTCTTTCGGCAAAGGCAGAACTCTGCTGCTCAACTTTTACAAAGAAGGGCAGGGGATTTATCCGGTATTCCGCAAAATACTGGAGGATTTCAATATTCCTGAACTCTTTTCATGCAAAGTATCAGACGCAGTCTGGAATACCGGCAGGGGGAACGCAAAAACAGGCGATTGGAAAAACGATGATCTCTCCGGTACCGCTTCATTTAATATTGACTCCGAAGATGACGGCGATGTGGAAAGCATGATGTTCACCGGTGTTCCTGATTTTGACCGTTTGTGCCGCTTGAATAATGGAAATATCACGATATTTGCTTACGGATGCGGAAGAAATGCCAATATCGGAGACGGTAAACGTAAATTGGAATTCACTCTTCCGTTCAAGGGACATGTCTATGATTTGAGACGCGGCGGATATCTCGGATACAAACAGCGGTTTATTGCAGAGTCTGCACTGGAAAGCATGGAGTTTTTCGCTGTTACACGTGAAAAGATAGAAAAACCTGTGATCAGAACTTCTGTCAGATCCACTCCGCAGGGCTGGCGGATAAAAGTCACCGCATCCAGCCGTCCGGCAACGGAGAAAGACTCCCGTTTTGTCATGCGTTTTTCCATTACTGCTCCTGACGGTTCAAAATGGGATGATCTTTCTGTGAACCGCATCTGCCGCAACGGTGCAGCTGAACACACTTTTGTCCTGCCGGTCAATGCTCCTGCCGGCAAATGGCGTATTTCTGTCCGTGAGGCAATCAGCGGTCTGGAGTGTTCTGAACATATAAATATTACCAGGTAAATCATCAGATCGCCCGACGGCGTGATACCGGGAACAGTATCAACTCCGGTATTGCGCCGTTCATTTTTTGTTATTGTCCCATTTTTTGTGAAAGTTGTTCAAACTGCGGTGGCGCATGCATGGGATTTCGCGGAACACCTTGTCTCGGCGTAGATATTATGAGAGACACAAGAGGTCTCTCATTTTTTATGTCTGAAAACAAAAAATGGTTTGCCTCTTGATAAAAACGGATTTATGTTAATCCAAGAACAACGAAGTCGCATAGTGCGCTTCAAAAATCAGGAGG
>JAZSGR010000196.1:0-11289 GCA_045532825.1 Victivallaceae bacterium
CCGGCTTTGGAACTGTGGGTATGCACCACGTCAAATTTGTTTTCCTGAAAGAATTTTTTCAATCTGATATACGCCATCAGGTCGTGCCACGGCGAAATTTCCCGCACCAGATCGGGGAATTCCACCACCGGAAAGGTACCGTACTCGGCGTTTTCCAGCAATTTCCCCTCTCTGCCGGGGGAATATCCGGTGGCAAGGGTGACGTCATGACCTTTTTCCAGATGCCCCCGGATGGTCAGCATGGTGTTTTCCTGCGCTCCGCCGACGATCATCCGGGTGATGACGTGACAGATCTTCAACTTTTTATCTTCTGAATTCATGGATCACAACCTCCGGTTTATTTCCCCACGGTATATATATCTTTGTTCCATCCACCGAAAAAAAGCGTCCTTCCGGTGTATCGCGCCAATCTATACGGAATCTTAAATTAGAGCCTGGATGGAAATATTCAAGGCGTCCGGCGGATTTTTCTCTGAAAATTTCGGCAAATTCCCGTTCTCTGCCGCCTGAAGCCGGATTTTTTACGCCAAGTTCAGCAAGTTTTGCCCGCAGTCCGCCGCTGCCGGAGTCGGGCAGACGCACTCTCAATGGCGGAGTTTTTTCCAGATATGTTCCGATACCGGAAACATTGGATATCCTGCCGTCGGTAAAAAGCAGAGCCTCCGGCTCCCGGATGCCTCTGTCAAGAAGTATTTCCGAAGCCAGCTGTGCTTCTTCGCAGCCGGATGCATTCACCAGAAATCCGGTTTTTATCCGTGGTTCGGCAATCACGATCACCGGTTCCCGGCGCGGATCAGATGATATAACTGCCGCAGCAGGTCTCATGAAATACGGCTGGATCATCCGGAAACACAGCAGAGAAACTGCCAGCAGCAATGCGGTTTTCCGGATCTTCCATGAAGATGAAGCGTAAAATACCAGTAATGCGATGCAGAACAGCACTGCTTCAAATCCGGAAGAAGCAGCCGGAGTCACAGAAGTGAAGATCTCCGCACACTCTGCGCAGAATGAATCCAGCAGCAACACCGCTTTTTCCAGTATCACAGCCGGCAGCAGAGGTCCTGCGATCAGTCTGGTCCCGACTATGGCAAACAGCAGCGGTATCACCGGCAGCAGCACCAGATTGGTCAACACAGCCCCCGGAGCAATGATATTGCGGTTGACCGCCGAAATACCGATGCCGGAAACAAATGCGGCAAGACCTACCGCCAATATCCCGATGATCTTCCAGCGGCGTTCCATTACCCTCTTGAGACGGAATGCTTCAGGATTGCCGGGAATACAGGAAATGCAGAAAAGATCATTTTCTTTGAGTTCACCGGTCATTTTTCCTGCAAGTATCAGGACAGCCGTAATGAAAAACGAGTACTGTGTTCCGGTATCGTAAACCAGTTCAGGTTCGCAGAGAAACAAAACGGCGGCGGCAAGACAGAGCAGGTCAAATATGTTTTTGGAAACATAGAGCATCTTCCCCGCCGCTATAAGTGTTACCACCAGATACGCCCGCATGACCGGCGGATTTGCTCCGGTCGATAAAGCATATATGCCGGTGAGCAGTATCAGCATCCCGTATCTCCAATACAGCGGCAGGATATTCATAAGCAGCATGAGCAATACTGCGATTGCAGTAAGATGCATCCCGGATATGGAAAAAAGATGTATGGTACCGGAATTTATGAATGCTTTGCGCATATCCCGGTCAAATCTTCCGGCAGTCCCGAAAAACATGGTTCCGGTCATCATTGCTGCCCGGTCGGAGTTCATCCCGTCTGTGACGCGTTTCAGCATTTTATCCCGTATCCGGCAGATCATATTTATGATCCCGCGACCTGGAGAGACATTTTCCAGTTTGTCGGGTTTCCAGATGCGGGTGATGCCGCGCACATCAAGCCTTCTGCCTGCGGTATTTTCCGGGTCGACCGGCAGCAGAGGACCGCTGCCGGATAAAATCTGCCCGTGTTCCGGCCGGAGACCGTTTCTGCCATTTATTACCAGTATTTCCGGATGATACCTGCATTCTTTACCGTTTATTTTTAAGATCTCTGCGGTAAAAGATCCCAGTACCGGTATTTTTTCAACATTTGCCGCTCCGGTATCCGTACAACGGCACAGCAGTACGGCATTGACGGTATATCCCGGCAGCTGACGTTCTGCCATCCGGCCGGAGATGCAGTGTACGGCAAGAGAACACGCTCCGAGAAACATGCCGAGCAGAAACGATGCGCCTGAACGTCTGCTCAGGTAAAAACCGGCAGCCGCAAGAGCCGCTGACACCGGAAGCATCACAAGTTCAGCACAGGCACATCCGCAGATCACACCGGCGGCAAAAGGGAACTCCGGACGGAGAAAACTTACAGCCGGCTGTGCAGGGCAACTTTTCATTTTATTTTCTGCCGAATCTCCGTTCTATCTCGCGTCCGGTGATGGTTATCATCGTAGGTCTGCCGTGGGGACACAGTGTTCCCTGGCGGCATGAGCGCAGATCACGCAGCAGTTTTTCCAGCTCTTCAGGAGTTTTCTTTTCGTGAGCTTTGACCGCCGCTTTGCAGGCGGCTCTGGCAGAGGCGGCAAGATCAGCGGAACCATGCTGGATATTGCTCCGTTCCAGAAGCTCTTCCAGCATCTCCGGAACGATCTCTTCCGGGGGACGGCATCCGGCAAAAGAAGCCGGAATGGAATTTATCATGACAGTATTTCCCCCTGCCTCTTCGATATCAAATCCGAGATCGGCAAAAAGTTCCCGGTGATGCATGAGATAGCCGGTCTGACTGCGGGAAAGTTCAAGCGTTTTCGGTATCAGCAGTTTCTGGGCAGATACTCCGCCTCTTGAAGCTGCCGCAACGATCTCTTCAAACAGTATCCTCTCATGTGCGGCATGCTGATCGACCAGTACCAGACCGTCTCTGCCGGAGCAGAGGATATAAGTGGAGTCGTAAACTCCCAATACCGTCTCCGGCCAGTTGCCGTAAAATGCCGGACTTTCCGGTACCGCTGCCCGCGGAGCATAAGGTGCCTGCACCGGATCGCGGTCAGTCAGATTCATCACCGGCTCTGCAGGAGTTTCCTCCTCCGGGAACTGTTCAGCCAATACGGCTTCAAACTCCGGTTTTTCCAGCACATTATCTTCGCTTTTTGTCTCCGGTTGACCGGCAAAGGCTTCAAGTTCCGGCTGTACGTCCTGTCTGGCATGATAATGTATCATTGCCGCATCAATGATATTGGACATGGAGACCTTTCCTGAAAGCGGCTGTTCTGCGGCTTCTTCCGGTGTGATTTTATCAGCCATGCCGCGCAGGGCATTCGCCACCGCTGAAGCGACAGCTCTGGTTATGGCAAACTCGGAGCGGAAACGCACCTCCCTTTTTGCCGGATGCACATTGACATCCAGTTCAGATGGATCCATGGAAATATAGATCACCGCCGGTGGAAATCTGCCGGATTCAGGTGCAAGAGTTCCGAAACCGTCTTTGATCCCCCGGAACACCGCCGGAGAATCGACCGCACGGGAGTTGATGAAAATACGCTGTTCCCGGCGCGATGGGCGGGTAAATCCCGGCGAAGCGATGAAGCCTGCAAACTCCATATTGTTTTCACGGTGGCTGATCTTCATCAGATTGGCGGCGAAATTTTTGCCGAAAAGTTCTCTTATACGCATTTCCGGAGTGGACTCTGCCGCCAGAGAAAAAGCGGTGCGGTTGTCTGTTTTAAGTTCAAATCCGATTTCCGGATGTCCAAGAGCCAGAGTGAGGACCGCTTCTTCGATATGATGCTCCTCGGTCGCCGGGGATTTGAGAAACTTTTTTCTTGCCGGAGTATTGTAAAACAAATCGCGCACTTCGACAACAGTTCCGGCGGGAGTGCCGGTCGGCCGGACCGAAACTGAACCATCCGGCATACAGGAGACCTCCACTCCGGTATCAGCCTCTTTTTCTCTGGTGCACAGGGTAAATCTGCTTACCGATGCAATGGAAGGGATGGCTTCTCCGCGGAAACCTAAAGTCATGATATTATCCAGATCGGAGATATCCCGCAATTTACTGGTTCCGTGCGGCTGGAGCGAAAGCAGAGCATCCTCCTCCGACATGCCGCATCCGTCGTCACGCACCAGAATGAGACGGGTCCCGGCGCGCTCGACCTGAACGGAGATACGTTTTGCTCCGGCATCTATGGAGTTTTCGATCAGCTCTTTGACCACAGAAGCCGGTCTTTCTATCACTTCACCCGCCGCGATACGGTTGCTCAAATCGCGGCTCATTATCTGAATCCTGCCCATAATCTCACCTTTTTACTGTTCCGGCTGCTCCCCTGTTCACATCTGCCGGAAAGCTGACGATCGCATCCGCCGGCAGAAGGGAAATCAGAGGATCATCTGAACTGCGCTGTGCCGCTGTCCAATATTTTTCAGCCAGTGCAAATCTGCCGGCTGCGATATAAGCAAAAACAAGATTGAGCTGAATGTATCTGGCTCCTTTTGAAAGTCTTTCCGCCTCCAGCAGACGGCGGATCCCGGACTCGTAAAATCCCGATGCGATGAGAGCCGTTCCGAGATTGTTCAGCACGACCGGATCATCCGGATCAGTTCCGGCGAGCTTGCGGCAAATGTTGACCGCTCCGGCAAGATCGCCCTTGAGGAAATAAATTTTCCCCAGCATCCGGACGGCACCGGAGTCTCCCGGCAGCAGACGGTTGATGCGCAGCAGCAGTTTTTCCGCCTCCCGGTACTTTTTCGCCTGCACGAAAAGCAGCACCTGATGATAAAGCTGGCGTATGGAACGGCGTTTGAGATCGTAATTATGGCGCATTGCCTGATCTGCCTGTTCTTTTTTTCCGGAATACGCCTTTGTCACAGCCACAGTTCCGGAAACCGTCAGCAGCAGTGCGGTCAGCAGACAGACAAGCGGCATGATCTTTTTCACTTTGCCACCTCCGTGCAGCGGCAGAAATGGTCTTTGCTTATTTCCCGCAAAGCCGGATAACAGCGGATGCAGTTTTCATTCGCAAATTTACATCTTCCGGCAAAACGGCATCCGGCGGGATAGTCCGCGATCGCCGGAACTTTGCCGGGAATGGTTTCAAGCCTGGCTGCGTTTCCGCCCGGATGCGGGACCGCCCGCAGGAGCGCACGGGTGTACGGATGTGCCGGGGAGGCAAATATTTTTTCCGCAGGTCCGGTCTCCACGATGTTTCCCGCGTACATGACCGCCACATTATCCGCCAGCTGTGCAACGATGCCCAGATTGTGTGTGACCAGTATCACCGCCATTTTCCGTTCTTTTCTCAAACGGTCTATGAGTTCAAGTATCTGTGCCTGTATCGTCACATCAAGTGCGGTCGTGGGTTCATCAGCGATCAGCAGACGCGGATTTCCGGCAAGAGCCATGGCGATCATCACCCGCTGCTGCATGCCGCCCGACAACTCATGCGGATAGGCATTGATGCGTTCCTCCGGGGCAGGGATGCCGACATCAGCCAGCAAGCCGGTCACTCTTGTTCTGCGGTCACGGCATCCGGGATCGCACAGAGAGATGACCTCATCTATCTGTTCCCCGATCTTCATCACAGGGTTGAGCGATGCCGACGGTTCCTGAAAGACATAAGCTATCTCCCTGCCGCGGATACTGCGCAGTTTGCGCGCAGGTATTTTGAAAAGATCCACCGTTTCCCCGCTGCGGAGCGTAAAAGCCGCTTCATCGGCATTGACCCTGGCAGGCAGCAGACCGGCAAGCGAAAGACAGCTTGCGCTTTTGCCGCATCCTGATTCCCCCACCAGAGCTGTGATCCTGCCTTCTTCGATATCGAACGAAACGTCACTTACCGCCCGCAGATATTTTCCGCCGGAGGGAAAATCGATCGAAAGATTTTTGACCTGTAAAATTTTCATTTTTCACATTTTTCCGTTTACCGGAGGTAATATAGCACGTTTCTGCCGCTGATTCCATGCAAAAAGTTGTAAATTTGATTAGAAAAATCCAATACTCCGTTGTATATTATAAAGCGGTATCGTATTTTCTGTGTTTTGAACGGATATTTACAGACGGATCAGGAATAATTCAATGGAACATGCATTCATAAGCGGACGCGGTATAATTTCCCCGCTGGGGAACGGTCTTGCCGCCAACGAAAATGCTCTGCGCAACGGCTCAAGCGGCATCATCACCATGGCAGATTTTGTTGAACACCGCCTTGACAGTACTGTTGGCGGAATGCCTGATCTTTATCCTGATGTATCCGGTATAGTGGACCGCAAACGCATGCGCTTCTGTCCGCCTTTGAGTCTGATGTCGATAGCAGCGGTGCAGGAGGCTTTTGCCGAAGCCGGTATCGTTCCGGAGGAATTGAAAGACCGCCGTATCGCCATCGTTGGCGGAGTCGCAGGCGGCAATTATCTTGAACTTTATGATTTCGGCAGGCAGTACATGCAGGAATACAAAATGCGCGGTATAAATCCGTTTGCGGTCTCCCGTATCATGCCTTCCAATCCGGTATCTGCTATATCGCTCTGTTTCGGACTTACCGGGGAGTCCTACGATATATCCGCCGCCTGTGCCAGCAGTGCTCTGGCGGTGATAATGGGAACGCGTCTCATCCGTTCCGGTCAGTACGATATGGTGATCGCAGGCGGAGCCGAGCAGCCTGACTGGCTTCAGGGACTCGGCTTCTGCCTCTGCCGCGCACTTTCACGCAAATACAACGATACTCCGTCACTTGCCAGCCGTCCGTTCGACCGCGGCCGCGACGGCTTTGTTCTTGCCGGCGGAGCAGCTTATGTTGTGCTCGAATCCGGTTCCAGTCTGGAGCGCCGCGGCGGCAGACCGCTGAGTCTGATAAGCGGCATTGCCGCCAACAGCAACGCCACCGACATGGTCGTGCCGGATGCCACTTCAAGCGCAGCTGTGATGGCGCAGGCAATTGCAGATGCCGGACTCAAACCGTCTGACATCGGTTACGTCAATACTCACGGAACCGGAACACCGGTGGGTGATCCGATCGAAATGGCAGCGATCCGGGAGGTTTTCAGCAGCAGTCCTGCTATCAACAGCACCAAGTCGCAGACCGGACACATGGTCGGTGCAACAGGAGCAGCCGAAATCATCTTCAGTTCGCTGATGCTGGAAAAAGATTTTATTTCGCCATCGCTCAATCTGGATGATCCGGATCCTGAATTCAGCTGGGCGGATTTCGTTCGTACCTGCCGTACCGGCAGCGGAATAAAACATGCGATTTCAAACAGTTTTGCCTTCGGCGGTTCCAATGCGGCCGTCGTGGTAAGCAGGCTGTAAACAATACACAAGAGGGATTTCATAAATCATGAAAATCACACCGGAAACCGTCGTCCTGATCAACTGCGGTTGTGAGGGGATACAGAAACTTGCCCGTGCGGTAAGATCACAGAAGGTTTATACCATGGTGATCCCGTACAGTGCCTCCGCTGAACGGGTCAGTGCAGAAAAACCTGCCGGACTTATTCTCGTGGCAGATGGCAACGGAGCCTTGCTGGATGAAGCCAAACAGAAGTTCGCTGTCTGCGGCGTGCCTATGATGGTCATCACTGAACCTGAAAACTCTGTTCAGGCAGCAGTTGATTTCTGCTTCAAAGAATGCAAGTGCACCGGAAGCTGGGATCTGAACAGCTTTATCGATGATGCCATCGCCGATATCCGTGCTCAGGTCGGTAACGAACACGTCGTGCTGGGACTCTCCGGCGGCGTTGATTCCAGTGTCGTTGCCGCGCTCATCCACAAGGCGATCGGAGACAAACTCATCTGCGTATTCGTCGATCACGGTCTGCTGCGCAAAAACGAAAAAGAAATGGTCAAAGAGATCTTTGAACGCAATTTCGGCATGAACCTGGTCGTGGTCGATGCCGCTGACCGTTTCCTGGATAAACTTGCCGGAGTCAATGACCCGGAACAGAAACGCAAGATCATCGGCAAGGAATTCATCGAAGTCTTTTCCGAAGCCGCCGCCAGGAGCGGCGCTCCTTTCCTCGGACAGGGTACTATTTATCCCGACATCCTCGAAAGCATCTCCTTTGACGGCAATCCCAACGGCGTCATCAAGAGTCATCACAACGTCGGCGGTCTGCCGGAAAACCTCAAGTTCAAGCTGGTCGAACCCGTGGAGCGTCTTTTCAAGGATGAGGTCCGTGAAGTCGGCCGCAAACTCGGTCTGCCTTCAGAACTCATCGACCGTCATCCGTTCCCCGGACCCTCTCTCGGAGTCCGTCATGTGGGAGAGATCAAACGCGAAACTCTCGCCATCCTGCGCGAAGCTGATGCGATCGTTACCGAAGAACTGCTTGCCTCCGGCTGGTATCACCGCACCTGGCAGACTTTTGCCATTTTCGTTCCGGTCAAGACCACCGGTATCCGTGACGGCAGACGCAGCTACGATTACGTGGTTGCGATCCGTTCGATCAACAGTGTTGATGCCGTGACTGCAGAAGTGGTTCAGCTGCCCTGGGAACTGCTCTTCAAGATGTCCGACCGGATCATCAAAGAGGTTCCCGGAGTCAACCGCGTGGTTTACGACATTACCCAGAAGCCTCCCGGCACCATCGAATGGGAGTGATCCGGTTTCCCTCAACGGGGGGACCGGTATGGTTTGAATAACGTTTTATTCAGGACTTTTTACATGGATACAGCATCAAAAGAACGTTTCGGAAAACTGACACTGCTTCAGGATTCCCACAAAAAATATCCGACTTCCCCGGATGAGGCGAAGCTGGAGGTTTTCGACAATCTTTATGCCGACCGCGATTACGTGATCGAGTTCGATTGTCCGGAATACACCTCGCTCTGCCCGGTCACCGGACAGCCGGATTTCGGACACTTGACGGTCCGTTACGTTCCGGATAAACTCTGTATTGAGAGCAAATCCCTGAAACTCTATCTTTACAGTTTCCGCAACGCCAATATCTTCCATGAGGAGGCGGTCAACCACCTGCTCAATGCAGTGGTGGAAGTCGCCAAACCGCGCAAAGCGGAAGTCATCGGCAGATTCCGTCCGCGCGGCGGTATTGCGATCAATGTAAAAGCCACGATGGGAGGAAAGATAGATGAGTGATTTCTCTTTTATCGAAAACGGCAGCACCACCAGTGTCCCCGGCTTCAAAGCAGCCGGAGTGACCGCCGGATTCAAACGCAGCGGTGCGCCGGATTTCGCCTTGCTTTACAGTGAAGTTCCGGCAAATGCCGCCGGAGTTTTCACCACCTGCCGTTTTGCCGCAGCTCCGGTGAGATACTGCAAAGAGATCCTTGCCAAAGGGGGGAAACTCCAGGCAGTTGCGGTCAACAGCGGTATTGCCAACGCCTGTACCGGCAAGATTGGTCTGGAATCATCGCGCAAAACCGCCGCCATGGCAGCTGAAAAGCTCGGCATCCCGGCGGATAGTGTCGCAGTTGCTTCGACCGGCAGGATCGGCGTACAGATGAACATGGAACTGATCGCCAAAGCTCTTGATCTTGCGGTTCCGCAGCTTTCCGCAGACGGCGGCCCCGATGCTTCACGCGCCATCATGACGACCGACACCGTTCCCAAAGCCGTCGCCGGAAAGGTGGAGATCAACGGAAAGACTGTGACTATCGGAGCCATGACCAAAGGAGCCGGAATGATAAATCCCGGTATGGCTGGACTCCATGCCACCATGCTCTGTTTCATTACTACCGATGCCGACATCGACAGCGCGACTCTGGCACAGATGCTTGAGGAAAACGCCTGCAACTCCTTCAACCGTATCACAGTTGACGGCGACATGAGCACCAATGACACGGTGCTGATCTTCGCCAACGGTGTTTCCGGAGTTGCTGTGAAATCCGGCACTCCTGAAGCGGATATATTCCAGGCGGCACTGCTTGAGATCATGAAAAATCTCGCCCGCCGCATGGTCAAAGATGGTGAGGGCTCCACCAAGCTGGTGACGATCGAAGTCATCAATGCCCGGCGCGTGGAAGATGCAAAACTTGCAGCTGAATCAGTCGCGAACTCCCTGCTCTGCAAGACAGCCTGGTTCGGGAACGATCCCAACTGGGGGCGTATCGCAGCGGCACTGGGATACTCGGGAGCAGTATTTGATCCTGATAAATGCGATATCGACATCGACGGTGTTCCCGTCATGACTCAGGGCGGAGATGCCGGTACTCCGGAAGCCGTCGCCGCCGGAGAGGTCAGAAAACCGGAATTCACCATTCGTTGCAATTTTAATGACGGAGACTCAAATTACTGGGTTTGGAGCAGTGACGTTTCATACGAATATGTAAAAATCAACGCGGATTATCACACTTAATACCATGAACAACAAAATCAAAGCCCTTGTCATCACCGGATTCGGACTCAACTGCGAGAGGGAAACTGCCGCAGCCTGTGCCCTTGCCGGTGCCGATCCCGAACTTGTCCACCTCAACGATCTGCTCTCCGGCGAGCGCAAACTTGATACCTATCATCTGTTGTGCTTCATCGGTGGATTTTCTTTCGGAGATCATCTCGGATCCGGAACTGTTTTCGCCAACAGAGTCAAGTTCAATCTGCGCGATCAGCTGCAGAAATTTGTCGATGACGGCAAACTGGTCATCGGCATCTGCAACGGTTTTCAGACTTTGACCCGTCTGGGCATGGTCCCTGCGCTTGATGGAGATTATTTCACCCAGACAGTTGCTCTGGCTCACAACGATACCGGAGTGTTCCGCGATGACTGGTGCACACTGAAAGCTGATCCGGAATCCCCCTGTGTATTCACCCGCGGGATCGATCTTGTCCGTCTGCCCCTGCGTCACGGCGAAGGCAAATTTGTTGCGGACGATAAAATGATCGCAGAACTGGAAGCAAAGCATCTGGTCGCGGTGAAGTATGCCAATCCTGACGGCAGCATTGCCACGGAGTTTCCGGCACTGCCCAACGGTTCTCTGAACTCGATCGCCGGTATCTGTGATACTACCGGAAGAGTTTTCGGTTTGATGCCGCATCCGGAAGCATTTCTCTCGCCGTTCAATGCGCCTGACTGGACTGTTCAGCGTGAGAACGGAAAGCTTCCTGCCGAGGGCGAAGGAGCGGTGTTCTTCCGTAACGCGGTCGAATACTTCAAATAAAAAAATAAAAATTTTTGCCACCGGGCTTGTCGAGCCATAGCTTCAGCGGCGGCTGATGCTTACCCGGACGTGATCAATCCGTCTTCGCCCTGTGGGCTGCGTCGTGACAAGACGGCGGAACGCTGGTCGCCGCCTTAAAATGGCGGCGAAATATAAGCTCTGCGTGCAACGCAGAGTGCTATCTGCATCGCTGGCGTAAGACAGC
>JAZSGR010000118.1:0-5579 GCA_045532825.1 Victivallaceae bacterium
GCGATCAATATCGAACAACTGACCGATTGCCTTTTGGGTAAGCCACACATTGCCGTCCTGTACCCGAACTTCAATGGTGTCAGATGAGTTATTTTCTTTAGCGAAAACGAGGAAGTCCGCCGTACTGTTGCGGATTTGCATTTTTTTAGTCATTGCATTCCTCCTCATCCTCATAAACAGGAGGATTGACAATATTGAGGTTGTAGTCCGCTACACCGAATTTACAGCGGTCAAGGAGCATTTGCGGAATCTTTTTGATCGTGATTTCCTTATACGCCTTTTCGATGCCCTGATCAAAGGATTTGCAGGCGATGATCAGAAATTCCCCATCCTGCATCGTGTTTTTGATAGCATCCAGATGCTGTGCGGAAATGTGGGTCGTGGTAACAAAAAGAAAGGACTGCTCATTGCCGACAGATTGTTTCCAGAAACATTCCGCATCGGGCTGGTAGGTAAAACCTTCGTGCAGAGCCACGGCAGCTGCCAGACGGTCAGCATCGTACTCTTTATTGATGACCGGTTCACCGAAAGCATCCAGTTTGATGAGTGTCGGGGCAAGTTCATAGAATTTATACCCGCCGCCTTTGGTCCATTTGACTGCTTTGGTAATACCGCCGGAATCTTCGCCCTTAATGACTTTATCCATACGGACTTTGCAGTGGGTATAAGCGTGATCACCCATCTCAATACCGATCCACCGCCGCCCCATTTTGTGGGCAACCGCTGCAGTCGTACCGGAACCTAAAAATGAATCAAGAACTAAATCACCGGGATTGGAGGCTATGTGAATGATTCGCTCTAAAAGGCGTTCCGGTTTTGGAGTGTCAAAAACATTTGAACTACCGAATAGTGCCAAAATTTCTTTTTTAGCTTCTTGATTGTGCCCGACTTCTTTATTAGTCCACCAAGTCCATGGAATAACGCCAGCATGTTCACTGAGAAATGTTTTTCTTCGCGGCATGGCATCTCCTTCTGGACCAAACCATATCCTATTATCTGCAACAAGCTCTAAAAAAACTGACTCTATATTTTTCCAGCATTTCCCTTCCGGAGGAGTAAATTTAACACCGGATGGAGTAGTTATTTCATACATTTGATTGGGTCTAAAACCTTGAGCAGTGTAATCTGCAGATGTCCATACCCCACGTGGATCATTGTCAGGGTTTTTATAACTTTGAGATTGTTCGGCACTTAATGGCAGTTTATTTCTACATGCCTTGAAATTTTCTTTATTTTTCGCATAAACCAACACATAATCATGCCCATCACTTATTACTGCTCTCATATCAGGAGATGTTCTTTTTTGCCACATGATTGATGAAACAAAAGATTTTCTTCCAAAAACTTCATCACACAGAACTTTCAGATACGCTTGTTCATCGTCATCAATGCTGATCCAGATAGAGCCGTCTTCGGAAAGCAGATTACGCAGGATTTCCAAACGGGGACGCATCAAATTCAGCCATTGAGAGTGTTCCAGATTGTCGTCGTAATGTTCAAAGGCATAGCCCGTATTGTACGGAGGATCAATGTAGATGCACATGACCAAATCTGCAAATTTGCTTTCCAGAGCTTTCAGAGCAAGGAGATTGTCGCCGTGGATAAGCATATTGTCAAACGTTGCCGCCGTCAGCAGATCATCGGCAGATTCAGAGAAAGATTTGTCGGGTACTTCAATCAGAATCCGCGGTTCAACTTCGATTCTCTCCTCTTTGCCAACCCAAGTCAATTCCAGTTTATTTGCCATTGCTGACCTCCATATCCGGAACTGCTTCGACAATATCAGAGAAGTCGCACTGGAGCTTATCGCAGATCTTCAGCAGCACATCCATACTGACATTCTTCCCGGCAACCATATTCGCCAAAGTGGATGAACTGATCCCGGTTGCCCGCTTGAGATCCGTTTTATTCATATTCTTATCGATCAGCAAATGCCAAAGCCGTTTATACGACACCACCATTCTGAAATCCTCCATGTTCTTCAAAACTTACCTTTTCCGTAATTTATGACCAAACAGCTAAAAAGTCAAGTAAAATGTTCGACTTTTCAAAAGAAATCTTCAAATTATTTTTATTCATCATACGGCAAGTTCATTAAGAGAACTTTTTTGATATAATTCCCGCTTTTGTCGTATTGTGCCTGATATACAGGAAAATTTTTCTGGTTGTTTTCTTTAAATGGTGCCATTCTATATATCTCAATGACAGGCAATTTGTTACATATAAATTATTCTCTTTGGGTATTTTTGCTTGACAAATTGGATTACGGATGATATACTATTTTACCTTGAAAGAGTTCAGATCTTCTGCATCTGTTTTAGGCGATAAGGATTTCCTTGCGCGCCTATCATCCAAAGCGGGCAGATTGTTTTTACGTCCGGGGAGACCAGAAAAAGAGAATAATTTAATTACAAATGCATGATAGAAAGTTATTTGTATGGAATGGCACCAATTAATTAGAAGCGGTGTTGAAGATGCAGACAATCACCTGCATTGATAACTTGATGTTTATTGCTCAAACCCCGTGTGTTCACTTCAGGATCGTTAGTGATCTGCCATATTTAAGTGGAAATAAAAAAAACAGTTTTTTTTCTCCCTGTATTGGATTTTTATGTTCCGGGTGATATATTAATCAGACAAGTCTACTTCCTGTGAATAAATATTATGGAACAGTTTGATATGAAAAATCTCGTTGTCAGCAGAAAATTTCCTTTGCCCCGTATTCAGACCGGAGCTGTGCTCGGAAACAGCTTTTTGGGCGTAATGGTCTGGGGAGGAGGGAATACAGTCAATATTTCTCTCGGATGCTCCGCATTATGGGATCACCGGGGAGGAATGGCCTGGAGTGAAAAGCAGAATTTTAAAGCCATCCATGCTGCATTGCTCAATGAAGATATTGAAACGATCCGTAAAATGTTTCAAACGGCCACTGAGTTTGAAGCCGGACAGCCCCGTCGCCCCTCTCTTGTACCGCTGGGCCGTGTGGTGCTCAAACTCAAGGATGATTGTATTCTGGAACGTTTTGAACTATCAATCGTTGATGGACTTCTGAAACTCTTCTATTTCAAAGAGGGGGCGATGGGGGTTCTGGAAATGCGTCTGGATATGGAGGACAAAGGAAAACTGGCTGTCAGGGGAGAGGATATCGTCTCTTTTGAGGTGAAAGACTCTTATTCTCTGAGTAATGGAGCTTTGGCTTCCATTTCGATCCCCGCGCCCCGTCGGATCTCTGTCGAAGATGGTGAGGGTTTTGTCAATCCGCTGCCGGTCGATCCGGGATTCGGCTTGTTCGGAAGACTCTGCAACGGGCTTCTTTCCATCCGTTTTGAACGCAATACGGATATGGCTGTTCTTGAGAAAACTCTCCTTGACAAAAGTACCAATTACAAATGGGAGGATCTTGAAAAAGAAAACCGTACCTGGTGGAGTAAATACTGGGAAGATGTCCCGGAAACCAGGATCGACAATCCTGTTCTTGAAGAACTCTATTTTTACGGGCTTTACAAGTTTGCTGCCATGACAGATGATTCCGGCTGGCCGGCTGGATTGCAGGGACCATGGATCGAAGATAACTCCTTCCCGCCCTGGTCGGGGGATTATCACTTCAACATCAATGTGCAGATGTGTTACTGGCCTGCGTACCGTGCCAACCGTCCTGACAATTTAAAGCCTGTTTTCAAAATGCTGACCGACTGGCTGCCTGAATTACGGCGGAATGCCAAATTTTTTGTCGGGATCGACGATGGGATCATGCTGCCTCATGCTGTCGATGACCGGGGAACCTGTATGGGCGGTTTCTGGACAGGGGCGATCGATCATGGCTGTGCCGCCTGGATGATGCAGATGATGTATGACTACTGCGACTACTTCAATGATGAAGAATACTTGCGCAATACAGTCTTTGACTTTATGAAGGGCGTGATGCGGGTGTTTCAGGAAATGATGATCCGCAAAGAAGATGGAACTCTGGCGATGCCGTTGACTGTATCTCCTGAATACCGTGGATCAGCTCTGAATGCCTGGGGAGCAAATTCCAGTTTTCAGCTTGCAGCCATTCACTGCCTGGCAGAGAATCTTATTTCAGCAGCAGAAAAACTGGGGGAAGAAAGTGATCCCTTCTGGAACGATGTGCTGCAAAATCTGCCAAAAGCCAGTATTTGGGGCAAGGGGGATGCTCCGGGGCCCTGGTGGGTCGAAGGTGCTGAGATCGGCTTGTGGGATGGTGTTTACCTGGAGGAAAGCCACCGTCATCACTCCCATCTGGCAGGGATCTGTCCCTTTGATACTCTCGATCTTGAAGATCCTGAATGGGCGGAGGTATTCAATAATACCCGCAAACGCTGGATCGGTACGGGAATGGGGCTCTGGGCAGGATGGAGTATGCCGTGGGCGGCAATGCTTCATTGCAGATTACACAGCGGTGAAGCTGCTGAAAATATTCTTGAACTTTATGAACGCAATTTTACCAATGAAGGAGGTAACTCGCTCCATGATGCCGCATTCAAGGGATTTTCCCTTGTTGGAGAGTCTCCCCGGGACGAAATCATGCAGATGGATGCCGCCATGGGCGCGGTCGCTGCCATTCAGGATATGTTCGTTCATAGTCGCCGCGGTGTTCTTTATGTGGGATCCGGTATTCCTGAACGTTGGGAAAACTGTGGTACGGCACGGATGCCTGCTCCCGGCGGATTCCTGGTCAGCTGCGACTTTGACCGGGGAAAATGTTCCAGACTGGAAATTACAGCCGGCAGAGATAATATGCTCAAACTTCAATTGCCTCCCGGCGTGAAGCAGTGGGCTCTCCCTGAAAGTGCAGAGCTTTACGCCCCCGGCAAGGTGGCGATCCCGATGAAAAAAGGAGAAACTCTTGTTTTAAACAGTAAATAAAGGTGTGTTGACTCACGAGAAAACTTGCGATCTCCGGAAATTATCCACGGTGTTCTCACCGGGCAGTTTGATCGAATCTGCGTGGAAAAGTGCAAGCAGCCTTTTTTCCATTTTATGTGATGAGTGAAAAAGTTTTTCGGTATAGATTAACGCACCCTGCGTTTGACGGCAGGAATTATCCTGCCGCTTTTTGGGAGAAAATGTGAATAGAATTCGTTTTTCACCTCAACGTAAATGTTTTCTTGAGTTTTATCCACGACCGTACCGATATACGGAGTAAGGATAGCAATGATATCGCTCTGCTCATCCAGAGAATAATCCGCAATAGAAAAGCGCAAGCCATTGTAATCAGGAACGGTAGGCATTTCTCGTGAATTGTAAAAGTAAATGCACCATTTAGTCAAGTTTGAGGGTATCAATTAACCTGGGCGGTGCATTTAGTCTTACAAATTTCAAGGAGGCTTTATGGGACATTTAACCGCAGATGAAAGGCGTCGTTTGGAAACACTTTTGAATCGTGGCGAGAGTTTTCGCTCTATTGCCGAAGTTTCAGGAAAATCTCATTCAACGATTTCAAGAGAAATCCGCAAGCATCGGACAGTCAGTTCAAAGATAGTATCACCATACATCTTGAACAATTGCACGCATCGCAGCAAATGTTCAGTAGAAAAATTATGCAGAACACCGACTCA
>JAZSGR010000095.1:0-8626 GCA_045532825.1 Victivallaceae bacterium
CTGTATCTTGAATGCTATATTGTGCCATAACGTGACAAATCAGGATGGGTACGGCAGGAGATCAAGCAGTAACAGAAAAAACAGGAAAAGAATGAGTCAACTTCGCGGAAAATTAAGACAAAAAGTAAAAAATGGCCCATACTACTATCGGCTGATGGTTGCCAAAGGGCTGCGCAAAGAATTTTCCTTAAAGACGTGTGATTATGAGGAAGCATGTCAAAAAGCAGCTGATCTGGATGCGGTTTGGGAAGCTCCGACCAAAGAAGTTGCGATACGTTATACGCTCAGCCGGAACTGCACAGTTTTATTCTGCAAGCTCCATCGTGATTTCATAAGAACCGTTTTCAAGTTCAAAAAACATGTCGTTCACAACTTTGCCGTTCAACATGATTTTTGACACTTGCAGATCCGGCAATATCAGTTTTACGCGCGTATTGCATGGTGCACAGATCTTCCAGCTCCAGCGGTCACGTCCATATTTCCAGCAGCTTTGCGCCCTTCCATACGGAGTTTCCAATGAACAATCCACATGTGTGAGCCGGCGATCCGGTTCTGCGGCAAAAATCAGCATTTTTCCTCCGGGATGCTCATCATCAAACCGGATACCGCCGGCGACCGCAGCCATCCATTCCGCCACCGCTCCGTAAGCATAATGATTGAATGAGTTCATATTGACATTGCCGAAACCGTCTTTGATAGTATAGGAGTTCCAGCGTTCCCATATGGTCGTAGCACCCTGATTCACGGAAAAAAGCCATGATGGATATTCCTCCTGAAGCAGGAGATCATACGCCGTTTCCGTGTTTCCGGATTTGCTCAATGCCTGATTCAGCCAGGCAGTGCCGACAAATCCTGTGGAAAGTTTATTGCCGTTTTCCCTTATGAGTTTCACCAGCAGCTCAGCATTTTTGCGGATCTGCCAAGGTTCAAGGAGATCGAATTGCAGTGCCAGTACGCAGGAAGTCTGACTCTTGACCTTGAGCAGACCGCAGGGATCCAGAAACTCTTTCCGGAATGCGGCTCTGACACGCTCCGCCAGACGCATATACCGGATGTGATCATCTTTTTTTCCGAGCAGTGCGGCTGTTTCAGAAACGATACGGGAAGTCTCTGCAAACATGGCGGTTCCAATCAATTCTGACGGCGTTTCCACTGTGGACAGTGCCAGCCACTCTCCGAAAGCTGTTTTCGGACGGATCAGGTCACAGGAGGTATCCTTCTGATAATCGACCCATTTTTTCATTGAATCAAAGGATTCCTGCAGAATGGAAAGATCAGCGTAGTGCTGATACATGACCCAGGGTATCCGGACCGCCGCATCAGCCCAGACTGCCGCTCCCCAGTAATTGTCGAAAAGATTAGGTACGATACAGGAAACGGCACCGTCTGCCCGCTGTGCTTCGCGCAGATCCCGGAGCCATTTGCGGAAAAACGCATTCACATCCATATTGAACGCGGCTGCGGCGGCAAAAATATCGGCATCTCCGGTCCAGCCCAGACGCTCATCACGCTGCGGACAATCGGTTGGGATTTCCAGAAAATTATCCCGCTGCCCCCAGCAGATATTGCGGTAAAGCTGATTGACTTTTTCCACTGCGCATTCAAAACTCCCGGTTGATTCAAGATCAGAATGCATCACAACGGCGACCACATCGATATCTTTCAACTCTGCACCGGAATATTGAAATCCGTTGATCTGCAGATAACGGAATCCATGAAAAGTAAAAAGCGGTTCCCAGATTTCATATCCATCGTTCGGTCCGCGGCAGGTGTAGTAATCCGTTGACTTGGCACTGCGGTAATTTAGTGTGTAAAGCGTACCATCCGGATTAAGCATCTCTCCGAAGTAAAAGGAGTAGAGGCGGCCGGGAAAACCTTTGAGTCTAACTTTCATCCTGCCGGTAAGATTCTGACCGAAATCCCAAATATAAATATCTTTTTGCGGATTAAGGATTTTCACAGGTTTCAGTTCCATGATACGACGGACCGGCGGACAGCATTTCTGAACCAGAGCTGCAGATTTTGAAGCCGAACCGCCGGTTTTAACTTTCCGCCATCCGGAATCATCGAAATCCGGCTGATCCCATCCGGGCATTTCCAATCTGGCGTCATACTGTTCACCGTCGTAAATATCCGAAGCCAGAATCGGACCTGTAGTGCATTTCCAGTCTTTCCCGGAAACGATCATATCCGAAGATCCGTCACTGTACCGGATTTCCAGTTGAAAAAGCAATTCAGGATGTTCTCCGTAAGTATTGCGTTTCCTGCCGCTCAGATAACCGCAGTACCACCCGTCGCCGAGAATTGCGCCGGCAGCATTTTTTCCTCTGCACAAAAGACCGGTCACATCATAGGAAAGATATTGTATCTGCTGACGGAAATCGGTCCAACCGGGAACAAAATGATCATCGCCCACCCGTTGTCCGTTGATCCTTGCCTCAAAAAGACCGCGCGAAGTCACATAAAGAACTGCCCGGGAAACGCTTTTTTCAAGTATGAATTCTCTACGGAAATACGGACACGGCGAAGAACATAACGGATTGGCTCCGCCAAGATAGATCCAGCGTGCCTTCCAATCGCTGTTACGCAACAGAGCAATTTCAAACATGGCAACTTCTGATGGTGCTGAAACATTTCCGTCACGGTCGCGCAATGTAACGCGCCAGCAGACTTTCTGTCGGGATCCCAATGAGGCACCATCCCAACAGATCCCGACAGACTGTTCAGACTCCACCCAGCCGGAATCCCATAGATCAGGAGAGTCGAGCAGATCAGCAGAAGATGCGGCATGGATCCGGTAAGCACTTTGCATGACTCCCGGTCCGGCGGATATTTTCCATGAAAAACGCGGTCTGGCATTACCTATCCAATTATAACCGGACAAACTGTCCACACGCAAATCACAGGCAAAGAAGCCGGCATTCAAAGGAAAATCATCTTTTTTCCGCATAATAAGCCCATATTAAATTGAAAAATCTCTGACTTGAACATATATTAATGTAGTTCGGAATTGAAAAAAAAACTGCACCTAATTGACTTTTCTTTAGCACAATCTGTCCGATTTAAGAGATAACAATGAAAACCAGAGCATTGAACAACCTGTTTGTCGGAAAACTTTCAAAAGATGCAAGTCTGCTGCTGCAAATCGACATGCCGACTTATCGCGTTACGGTTGACAAATGGCACCGGCACGAAGATTTTTACGAACTGGTGGTGGTTTGCAGCGGAACAGGCAGTATTGAAACACAGGCAGGACGTGAATCCGTACATGCAGGAAACGTTTTTTTATTTCCGGATCAGACGGTCCACCGTTATGCCGAAATCAAAAATTTCCGGCACTACAATATTCTGTTCCACCCCTCTCTGCTGAACACAGGGGTGGAGGCTGTAAACCTGAAAAACCTCTCTGGTTTCGGAAATCTGTTCGATTTCCGGAATCATGGTGAAGACCGGTATTCAAAAATCAATTCCGTCGATGATTCGGCACAGGCAAAATTGATTTCAATCATTGAAACGATCCGGAACGAAACTACGCTGCGCCTTTCCGGCTGGCGGGAAAATGCCTATTTTGAATTCATGCGCATGATGGTTTTTCTGCTGCGCTCCTGCGTTCCGGAAAGTCATATTTCAAGTCCGAATCTTTTCCAGATCGGACAAGCCATTCGGATGATGGAAAAGGACTGCACCAAAAGTTACACTCTCCGGCAGCTTGCGGAATCGGTCAATATGTCACCGAGCTGTTTCCGTCATCATTTCACCGACATCACCGGGATCCCTCCCGGGGAATATCTGATAAATCTCCGGTTACGGAAAGCGGTCAGGCTTCTGAATTTTCCCAATTCAATTGATGAGATCGCAAGACAGGCAGGTTTTTCAAACAGTAATTACTTCGCAAGGCTGGTCAGGAAACGGACCGGATATTCTCCCAGAGACATCCAACGCAAATATTTCATACAGGAACTTTCTGTGGATGAACTACTTACCGAACTTGTTAAAAAGCAGAAAAACAGAAAAAAATAAAGTTTCGGCGGCAATGCCGTCCAGACAGATCAAAGCTGATCCCTGTTGAAACTTACGGATATTTTTACTGGCATCCATTACCCATGAAAAATATCCTTCAACTGCGAAATCATCTCCCGCTGAACAGAAACCGGATAATCACCATAGATATATTCCATGACAATATTCTTCTGATATTGCGCATTGCCCAATTCTGCCATGATTTCCCGAACCGGAACAATTCCTGACAGCGGCAGAGTCATTCTGAAACATGTATCCTCCGACACTCTGCAACTTCCCGGCGAATCCGTTCCACCGGAAACGATCCAGTCTTTGATATGGACATTTTGAATATGCCGGAGACTTTTCCGCAGAGACTCAACCGGGTCCTCTCCGGTAAACGCATTGCCGCAGTCAAAAGTCAGTTGAAGTCCGGGAATCTCTTTCCTGAACAAAAGAAAATCATCAAAAGTAATACACGGCGAACAGATCCCTGCGTAATTTTCTATGGTAAAAATAATATTTGCGTCATCAGCCAATGCAGCAGTTTCAGCAACCGCCCCGATCCATTGTCTGCGTGCCTGTGCGCGGTCGCAAATACCGGCGATCTCCGTAGTCGGCAGCATCACTGCTGATGCACCCAATGCAACGGCATTGTCGATTTCACGTTTTGCCGCATCACGCCAGTTGCCGACAGGAAAATCTTTCAGGATAAAGGTATATGTTCCGATCTCAAGACCGGCATCCAACGTAATTTTCCGCAGAAATCCGGGAGTTTTTCCGCATAGAGTAACCCAGTCTATCGCGGAGAAACCGATTTCTTTTGCAGTGTTTACTGCAGTTTCCGGAGTCTTTCCGCACATACAACAGCTCAGCAGAGAAAATTTCATTTTACAGCTTCCGGCATTTTCCTGGCATTCCGGTAGATCTGCACCTCATCAATGACGCAAGTCCCTGTTCCGTTCTGCAGATTGATATAAACTGTTCCTTTCCGGTTCCGCGGAGAGAAATCCACAAAGAGTTCCTTCCATTTTCCGTCAGTACCCATTGATGCCAGATTGCGGTTGGATTCCGACAAACCTTTTCCTCCGGCACGCACATAGATAAGAACTTTTCCGGTAAATCCAGGCTCTGTACGGAAACGTATTCTGAACGTATAACTTCCGGGTTCTGCAGCAAAAGTCTGATAGATCCTTCCGAACGAACGATTCGTTTTCTTATCTGTTCCGGTACACTTTATCCGGATGGTTTTACCGCTTGAAGCCTCAGTATCCTGACGGGTTTCAAAAGTGAAACTTCCCTCACGCACATCTTTTTTCCAAACGGTTCCGACTGCTCCGGAGCATGAGCCGTCCTTCAGCAGATTTTCTGTCATCGGGACACGCTCACGCATCGGATTTCCGCGATAAACGGCGCGCCAGATCCCGGACAAACCCTGTTTTTTCGTAAGTTTGACCATGAGAACATTTTCCCCGGTATTCAAAAACGAAGATGGAACATTGAAGGAAAAATCTTTCTTCCAGGAGTCAGGATCTCCCATGTACGGATAGGGACGCCGGTGGCTCAGACGACCATTGACAAAATATTCTCCGGATCCGTCAACTGCTCCGAATTTCAGGGAAATCCCATTTTCCGCCTCCTGCCGCGAAAGCGTAAATCCGGTCCGGTACCAGACCGGTGAGGTAAAACGGTCGGGCTTGGATTTCCACTCTCTGCCCGCCGGCTGCTTTTCAAGATGAGTATCCGTACTGAATTTCTGCCAACTGCAGGAAGAAAAGTCATTGTTCCGGACATCCAGAGAAACAAACCATGTGGAAAGCGGAACGGCATCATCTTCAACAGCAAGCAGATTCCATGGCCAGAAACGCGTTTCCATCTGTTGAGCATAACCGACATTGAGATAACCGGTATGTTCAAAAGCTGTCCGGTGTTTTTTCAACGATTTAAGCTGTTTTCTCAAAACTTTCACATCGCCGTCGGTCTTGTATTTGTTGTAGGCATGCTGGACCGCCAGCGTCAGTTTGCAGTCTTCAAAGGCATTCCTCAGGAATTGAACACGTCCGGCAGCAGACGGATCATTTTTCACAGCCGTTTCCGCCTGATCCAGATATTTTTCCATCTCCTGCATCACACCGGGGATAAAGATTTTATCAGCCACCATAAAGAAACTGGCATAGATGGAACTGCCTTCGACCGCATTACTGCTTTTAATGACATGGCGTCCTTCCGCCGTACAGCGGGAGGCTGCGCGGAAATATTCCCGGATGAATTTCTCACCGGCTCCGAAAGCACTGAAAAATTCATCTTCAATTTCCGTACAGCTTTTTCCGTATCCCTCTCCGCATTTGGCGGCAATGGTATACAAAGTCATGGCATTTGCTCCGAAAGCACCGGTAAGAGAATCGAGATCGACCGCAGCCATTCCACGCAAACGCGCAAAATCAAAGATCTCAACAAAATCCCGATGATAATCAAGCGGAAAGTTGTGTCCGTCAAGAGTAAAATTCGGACGGAACATCATTGATGCCCCGGTATTGTTCCACCCCTGCCACACGCGTTTTGCCTGTTCCATTTTCTCCAGTGTCCACGGATACATAAGTGGTGGGCAGTACCGCATAATGACATTTTTATCCAAATGGATATTACCGGTCGGAGGCTCTGTATAATTGGCATAGATCCCGGCAATGATCAGTTCATGCTTTGCAAATTTCCGGATTTCAGCAATGAACGAAGCATAACGATCAGATACCGACCCCAACTTTTTATACCAGTACCGGTCTCCGGCACGGAAAGCCGCTGCCGCTTTCTGAACACGGGAATCATCGGGATTGCCGTCCCATTTCAAACACCGGGCGCATACGCATTTTCCGGCAGTATCATTTTCGTTAAGGTTTATGATACCGCTTCTGCGCTTTCCTGAAAGAATGATTTTATGGAGTTCAGGACTGGATACGCACATGGAAATAAGAGACGGCATTCCGTCAAAATAATACGGATCTGAATGACGTCTGCCATCAGGAAGCAGGTTGAATATTTCCGGTTTGCTCTTTCCATATTTTTCCCAGTACTTCGTAAAAGCATGACCATAATTCAAATTGACTGACATACCAAAACGGTGACGCCGCAGCCAGATGATGGTATTACGGAGAAAAACATCTGCATTTCCCGGGTTCTCCCATTTTGTTCTGTTCACGGTACTCTGACGCCATTGAACAAAACGCAGCGGAACACCGGTATTACGTTCAGAGGGAGCAAACTTCAACGCAGTCCTTTTCTTCAGAACAGTGCCATCCGCACCGGGCCAAAGCCAGCGGACTCCAAGTTCGTTATGCAGAAAATCATATACAGCAAACAGCGTACCCGCTGAAGTATCGAATCGCAACGGATCGCCTTTTGCTGAATCACATCCGGCAAGATCTATATGAGCTTTGCCGATTTTCACCATCCAGGTATTTGGTTCACCACATTTACCGGCGGTTACGGCGGATCTTCCGAGACGGATGTGTTTTTTTCCGGGAGTCGGAGTTGTTCTGACCGGAAACTCCAAACCGGTGATCTTTTTCAAATGCCGGACAAGTTCTTCAGCAGCATAACGTTCCACCGGATTGCTTTTTTCAGGAATGATGATTTCCGCAAGAAGAACTGAATCATGGACAAGCTCTGCTGCCGGCAGGTTGAATACGGCAATGACAAAAACACACGTTGCTGCCGCTGTAAATAATTTTTTCATTTTGTTACCCATCTGAAGAACCAGTCATCCGGCGCTGTCCTGGAAGATGCCGTGGTGATCATGCCGAACATGGTGCTTGCATGTCCATCCGCCCAGCTGATATTTGAGCCGAGGTTACCCGGGATCACCGGCGGAGGAGTGTAATTTGCCGCACCGGGCAGCGCATCTATCGGACCGTTTCCTGAGTGGTTGTAGGATACTGCCCCATGACTGTACTGGTAAATTCCGGTGGAAGCTCCGGCTGATTCAACAAGCCAAATTTGCGTGGAAGGTTTGGAAACCTGCGAAGAATGGATACCATAGTAAATCCCTCCGATGGTCAGTGCACGGCTCATGTAACCATTGGTCGTATACGAAAGTCCCTCTTTGCCGCCGATGTGTTTGTTATCGCTGGAAAACATCACTTTGACCGCAGAGGGACAACGGAACACCTTGATCTTCTGATCTTCGGAAAAATATTTGTCTTCACCAACCGGAATCCCCAAATAAGAGGCTATTATGTGTGTGTAAAACAAGTCTCCGTTCACACCGCCCTGCCCGCTTTTAGGATAGAACTTGGTATCATTGGCATACATGCTGCTTGCCTGCCCGAGCTGACGGATCTGATTCAAACAGGCAACCCGATGTGATGACGCTCTTGCCTTATTCAAAGCCGGAAGAAGCATCGCCGCCAGAATCGCAATGATCGCAATAACAACCAATAGCTCGATCATCGTGAACGCTGATCGAATGAAGCACGGCTCCGCCGTGTGAAGCGCAGCGTTGCTGCATGAAGCGTTTGCCTGCGGCAAACATGAAGCACTTGCTTTGCAAGTATGATGCGGCGTATTTTTGTAAGCGGCACTCTCCGTATGTTTCCGTACACATCCGTACTGATCCGTACAAATAAAGCGTTTG
>JAZSGR010000070.1:0-3376 GCA_045532825.1 Victivallaceae bacterium
ACAGCATGTTTTTTTCAAGCTCAAGAAACGGTTCTGTCTGCGATCGGTGGATGCAGCGTGGAGCAATGTCGAGTTTTGCGCCGAGTACGGTGCGGGAGTGTACCTCTGTACACGACCAAACCGGCACAGGCGCAAGGCTCGAGATTGCCCGCGATGCGCCACCGCAGTTTGAACAACTTTCACAAAAAATGGGACAATAACCATTTTTATTGACAATCCCATAAAACTGCGGTATATTATGCGTTCGCAATCAAAAACGGCAATATTCAAGGAAAATCATGGATCGTTATATAAAATTTTCCCGCAACAACTGGGATAAAAACATGTGGCAGGAGGTTTACAGTCCGCGCTGGCAGGAAAAAGGTCTCTGGAAACAGCTCGACGACAGCATCGCCAACATCTATCCCGGTGATCCGGATGCTGATACTCCGGAATGTAAGGTGGAAAGTGATTTTGCAAGCATGCTTTATACCGAACCCCTGGCAGGAAGCATCCGTATCGAAACCACCTGTTCATACAAGGAACGCATGGCTCCGCTGATGGTGCTGTCGCCGGAACTTGTTCCGGTATACAGGGAGCACTTTGAGATCGTACTTTACGACTGCGGCATCAATGTCTGGCATCATCTTTTTGAAAACGGGAAGCCCTCCTGGTATCTTGCAGGTTTCCACAACTTCCGGACTCTGCCGGATACGAAATACAAACTGGTGACAGAGATCCGCAGAACTCCCGCCGGAGTCGTCATCTGCGTCGGCGTCGATGAACCGGCTGCCGGATTCCGTCTGCCGGAAGCGTGGCAGAAACCGTGCTTTGCCGGGATCACCGCCTGTGAAGGTCACAATAATTTTTACGATTTCCGCATCTGCGGCATCGATAGTACAAACGGCATAACTGAACGCATCCATTGACAGACGGAGGGCAAATAACAATGAACGGAAAAGTATTCGCATTATTATCGTTCCTTGCCGCTGTCACCGTGTGGGCGGCACCGGAAGAAACTTCGATATCTTTCGTCCCCGGCTGGGACAAAAGCCTCTGGCAGCCCGTCCGCAGTCCGCGCTGGATCCACAGTGCGGAGTGGAAACAGGAAAGTGACGGCATCAGCAACATCATTCCCGGTGATCCCGGTTCAAAATTCAAAAAACACATTCCGGGCGGAGATTACATAAGCATGCTCTTCAAAAAGCAGTGTTCAGGAAACACCCGCTTTGAAACCACCTGTATGTTCATGGAAAGAATGGCTCCGCTCATGGTGATATCACCGGATGCACCGGCTGTTTACGGCGAACATATCGAAGCTGTGATCTACGATCGCGGTATCAATGTCTGGCACCACTTCATAAAAAAGGACGGCAGACCCGGTTGGAAACTTATGGGATTTCAGGCTTTTCCGCTCGAAGCGGGAAAAAAGCACAAACTGGTGGTCGAAATGCGTTTCAGCCGCCGGGGAAATTTCATCTGCGTCGGAGTCAATGAACCGACTGTTGCTTTCCCACTGCCTGCGCACTGGAAAAAAACCTACTTTGCCGGAATCACCGCCTGCGAAGGACACAACAAATTCTGCGATTTCAAAGTCACCGCTGTAAAAAAGGATAAATACGTCACCGCCAGACTTCCGCTCTGACCGCTGCCGGAAACTTTTCTCTGCCGGAAAACATTCCGGCTGTTTCACATCAGATGCTGCCCTCCGGCGGCATTTTTTTTTGATTTTTTACGGTTTATGATTTGAAAAATCAGCAAAGTTGTGATACAGTTAGGAATGTATAGGAGTAAATAGGAACAAAAAGGTTTATGGCAGAAGAAAAAAAACAGCGCAAGACCATGTTTTATGGTGAACATGACCGTACACTGGATCCCCAGTGCCGGATCTCTCTGCCGTGCGAATGGCGCAGCAGGGATGAGGACTCCGAACTGGTGATGCTTCCCGCCCCGGGAAACGCATTGATTCTGCTGCCCGGCGATACCCTGCATGATTTTTTTGAAAAACTTCAGGATGAGTCTATCGCAAATCCCGAGATACAGATGGCGTTTGCCTTTCTCGGCTCCCGGGCGCGTGTCTGCCGCTGCGACAAACAGGGGAGACTGCCGCTCGACCGCAAAAAACTTGAAGCTGTCGGCATAACCGGACAGGTGAAACTTATCGGTGCGCTCACTCACATCAGGATCTGCGCACCTGAAAACTGGCAGGTTCCGCAGGATGAAACGGTGCTTGCCGGATATCTCGGCAACATCCGCAATGCCGGCAAAGGTGCGGCAGACGGTCTTGCCGCCGTGCTGTCAAGTGTTTTGAGCAAAAGGTGAAGCATCATGACGTTTGAACATATCTCTGTTTTGAAAAATGAGGTGCTTGAACATCTAACCTTTGCGCCGGACACCCCCGCCCGTCTGGTAGACGGCACTCTCGGCGGAGGCGGACACAGTTTTGCCCTGCTGGAAAAATATCCTTCACTGGAGCTGCTTGGCATCGACCGTGATGACAACGCTCTGCATGCTGCCTCGGAACATCTTGCTCCGTTCAGAGACCGGATAAAACTGGTCAAAGGCAATTATTCTGAACTTGGAAACATCGCAGAGGAAAACGGCTGGAACAGTGTTGACGGCGTTCTGCTTGACATCGGCGTTTCCTCCCACCAGATCGACACTCCGGAACGCGGATTTTCCTGGCGTGAAAACGGACCGCTTGATATGCGCATGGATCAGAGCAGTCCGCTCACAGCGGCACGTCTGCTCAACCGTACCGGAGAGGAGGAACTGTGCCGTATATTCCGGGATTACGGGGAGATCCGTCAGGCAAGAAAACTTGCCGCGGCGGTAACAGCCAGACGACTGGAAAAACCTTTCGCCGAAACTGCCGATCTGGTCGCCGTCTGTGATGAAGTGCTCGGCCGCGCAAGGAAAGGTGAACTTCCCCGTCCGACACTGGTGTTCCAGGCACTGCGCATTGCGGTAAACAGCGAACTTGACGAACTGCGTACCGGTCTGCAGGCGGCGCACGGCCTGTTGAAGACCGGCGGCAGACTTGCCGTGATAAGTTTCCATTCCCTTGAGGACAGGATCGTGAAAAATTTCATGCGGGAAGCCGCAACTGATTGTATATGCCCGCCCGGACTGCCGGTGTGCTGCTGCAATCACCGGGCAAGTCTGCGTCTGGTGACCCGTCATGCGGTGACAGCAGAGAAACAGGAGCTTGAACAGAACCGCCGTTCAGCTCCGGCACGTTTGCGGGTGGCGGAAAAATGTTGATGACAGCAGAAAAAGATAATGTCCGAAATTTTGTGAAAAATTTATATTTTATCCTTATTCAGATATGTTTTTCTCAATTAAAATATATAACACAGCATGTTTTTTTCAAGCTCAAGAAACGGTTCTGTCTGCG
>JAZSGR010000181.1:0-56972 GCA_045532825.1 Victivallaceae bacterium
AGTTGTTCAAACTGCGGTGGCGCATGCATGTGATTTGGCGGTACACCTTGTCACGGCGCAGCCCATAAGGGCGAAGACGGATCCCGCACCGTACTCGGCGCAAAAAAAAGACCTTGCTCCACGCTGCATCCACCGATCGCAGACAGAACCGTTTCTTGAGCTTGAAAAAAACATCTGTGTGATATATTTTAATTGAGAAAAACATATATGCATAAGGATAAAATATAAATTTTCACAAAATTTCGGACATTATCTTTTTATTTTAAAAAAGTCAATTTCTGATTTCAAAAAAACGCTGAAAAAGTTCCGCGAGAGTTCCGTAAAATTCTCCGCATTTCAAATCCCCGACTCCGTTCTGATTGCCGCCGCTGCAGTAACACTTCACTCTGCCGTTTATTTCAAGAAATTCGGCATCTGAAGCATTGATATCATAAACATCAGGATGCGTTTCCGGCTGCGGACAGTGTTCGTAATCCGGATTTATCACAGGACGTATCCCCTCCTCATAGTTTATCAGATCCCTGCTTCTGGCAATGCAGGTATTGTAATTGGCAGCCGAAGTCACCGGATTGGTAAAACGGTTGACGTAAATAAGATAAAAATAACCATCATCCGGCAGATAATAAATCGACGGACCGCCGACATATTTTTTATCGCCGTAAATGGCACCGGGTATTTTACGCCAGTTTTTCAAATCTTCCGACTCAAGAAAATTGAACGTGAATTTCGGATAACGGGGATCATCAGATTCCGTTACCATCACAAACCGTCTGCCGTCAAAAGTGACCGCAGTATTGAAAAGGCAGTTTTCACTTTCATAAATACAGACAGGTTCGCTCCAGTTGACAAGATCGGTCGAAAAACAATGTTCAATACTGTGTGCCTTCCAGCCGTTTGAATCGCCCATCAATGCACCGAAACAATGGTACACTCCGTTGTGACAGAAGAGAGAATTGAAATAATGTCCGTGGAAAAACTCTTTGATAACAGTATTGTTTTCCACATCAACGATCTGTGCAAAATCGGACTTTCCCTTGAATTCCGGATTATTGAGTGCCGAACAGTTGCGCAGCAGATATTCTTTTCCACCGTAAAGGAACGGTGTCACTTCACCGTTTTCCGGGAAACAGACTATGTTATGCCATTCAGGACCTTTCATACGTTACCTCTCTTAATGAAGATCTTTTTCCAGTTCTTTCACGTAACTTACAAGCTCATTGTGGATATCGGCAAACGGGAGTTTTCCAAATATCAGCGGTGCTCTGATCGCAGCATAAGCGGCATATCCCGGCTCATCAGCAGCCTTGATCGAGTGATTATCCGGAGCATATCCGCCGGAACCGTTGCAAAGACTCATCAGCATCGGGTATTTCGCTGATGAAGCTGCATGTATATCATTTTTGATCGCCTGCATGACCTCAAACGGAGTTCCGATGAACTCGAGATCTCCGATCCTCACCAGATGCAGTTCATAAATACGTTCAAAACTTTTCCGCCTCATCAATTCTTCGATGATCTTGAGACCGCGCAGATAAACTGCGGCAAGACGCGGCGGTTTTTCCCCCTCATCGACATCCGGCTTGAGCAGCACGGCAGACTCCTCTTCCCGGATCTGTGCGATTTTTTCCGGAGTGAAGATCATTCCGGTCTTGAAGGGAAATCTGCGTGAAATTATCTGTATGCGGGTATCGTCAAGTTTTTCCGCCTGCTGCAATCCGTTGCGGATGGCATTGGCAAATCTGGCGGCAAAAACATCAAGGGCAAGCAGTGCTTCCTGTTCCGGCTTGTATACACATCCGGAGTTGACATCCCCCTGCGCGCCCTGCAGGAACAAACCGACACTGCCGGGGAATTCGCGCATCAGATTATGCATGGCAACTCCGGTGAAATCACCGTGTATGTAACGGCTGGAAGCTCCGCCGATCACCGGATGACATCCGAAATATGCCATGAAGCCGGTCATTTTTCCGGTTCTGACGGAGTTTATTTTTATCACCCGGCATTCAGTATCGGTCAACTCCGGCTTTGCCGGTTCCCAGTCATCCTTGAGTACCTCTTCAAGCGGAGGACCGTCGATGTCATACACCCGGTTCAATCCGATATGGCGGCAGGGAACAAGTGCCTGGGAGATAACAGCATCTTCCATATTTTCCAGCGCAGCAGTAAATGCTTCGCGCAGACGGTACGGCAGAACCATGAGCCAGGCGATCTCCGGAGAGCCCCAGCCGAAATCAAAATCACAGCAGCAGGGTCCGGAATGAGTATGACTGGCACTTATCAATATCTCATGATCGGCAAACTCCGGATGACGCTCCCGGATAAGTTTTCTGGTTTCAGCGACCGTTTCCTCCGTCACCATAGCAAGATCACAGGTAATGAAAGCGATTTTTGAACCGTTATCCTCAAAAACTGCGGTACGGGCTTCAAGTATATCCCGGACAGCGATCGACTTCCGGTTACGGTAAGGTCCGTATCCGAATAATTCACATCCAACTTTCGGAGTTATATCATAGCGTCCAAAACCAGCTTTCACGGCATTATCCTTTCAAAATCCTGCTTTTTCCGGAAAATCTGCAATAATATAACTTGAAAAAATTGCAAATACAACTATTTTAAACCAGATACTGTTGATAAAAACAACCACTTATTGACGAAAAATGCCAACATCAGATCCAGCCTTTCAATTATTATGTTCCAGAGAAAAGAGGGACTTCATATCCAGCTTTCACAGCGACATTTCCGAGTTCATTCCTGATAAAGAGACCAGAGAATGGCACCGTTTGCGCGGCGAAACCCACTCAATAAGGGAAGTGCTTCTGGTACTGTCAGGATCAGTGACTCAACAGATAAATGGTAAGTTTTATCAATGCGATGCACCATCTGTGGTACTTTTCAATCACAACGAGACCCATACCCTCGGCTATGATAAAAACTGCAGCGGACTGCATTGCTGGCTGACTATCCTGCCGCAGGATCTGCGCTGGGTGTTTATGTACGGAACAGAAAAATACCATGCGTTCTCAATGCACGGATTTATAAAACTTCAGCATGAAACAGACAAACTTAAAAAATTGTGGAATGAAGCAGCCAGACCGGATATACAGGATTACCGGAAAAATGCTCTGGTCGCCGAAATCAGCGGATGCCTCGCCCAGATATTTGCCGAAGTTTATCTCCAGGCGGGGACCTCACATCATCAGTACCAATCAAGGACCCAGAATATCACAGAAACCATCAAGATGATAAAAGATTATCTGCAGGAACATTGCGATTGCAGTATCAGAGAAGCTGCGTCTCTTACCGGCTACTCCCCTACTCACTTCATCCGGCTGTTCAAACAGTACACCGGAACGGGTTTCAAGGAGTATCTCAATACCGTAAGGCAGGAAAAGTATTTCAAACTCTATTCATCGATGCCTGCCAAACAGCTGGCAGCTGAACTGGGATTTTCCTCCAGTGCCGCACTGGCTCACTGGCACAAGAAAAATTTCAATCCGCCGAACTCAAAACCTGCGGAGAAAAAACAGATCATCCGCGCGGATGAAATTTGCGGTGGACGGAAATAAGTTTACTGCGGTCGATATGTGTATATATCTCGGTAGTGGCAATATCGGCATGTCCAAGCATTTCCTGGATCGTCCGCAAATCCGCCCCGTGCGCCAGAAGATGACTGGCAAATGAGTGACGCAGGGTGTGCGGATGAATATTTTTGGATATCCCGGCTATCCCTGCTGCAAGTTTAACCACCTGCCAGATGCGTTCACGGTCGAGCGTTTTGCCGCGGTATGAGAGAAATACCGACGGACTTGACGGATTTTTTTCTGCGAAAAACGGTCTGGCGTGTTCCAGATAATATTTCAGCTGACGCAGTGCCGGCTTGCCCACCGGAACTATCCTCGTCTTGCTGCCCTTGCCCGTAACCCGGATCAACTCCTGCTCCATATCAATGGCAGCAAGCTGCAAAGATGCGGTTTCCGACACCCGCAATCCGGAAGAATAAAGCAGCTCAAGAACAGTCCGGTTGCGCACTTCATAGGGATCATCAGAACGTGCCGGAAATGCCTTGAGCAGCGCAAACACCTCCTGTTCTGAAAGAAAATCAGGCAGGATCTTCCACAACCGGGGGGAGTCCATCACCTCTGTCACATCAGCAGGTATCCGGTTTTCGTTCTTGAGATAGCGGAACAGCATCTTCAACGATATGAGATGACGTGCCGCAGTGGTGCTCTCCATGCCTTTTTCACGAAGATCATCAAGATAATCCAGCAGCATATCCCGGGTCACCTCTTTCCAGGAGGAAACTTTTTTTTCATGGATAAGATATGCCGCTGCCGACTGCAGATCCGTTTCATAAGCAGTCCGGGTATTGCGGGCAAGTCCGCGTTCAAAGATGATGAACTGCCCGAACTCCGTGATCTCACGCGAAAGCAGATCAGCCATTATTTGACTGTTCCCCTGCGTCCGTAACGGTGACACTCAAGCAGCCACCTGACAGCTTCTTCACCGCTGTCCACCAGTTTGATAAGATCTATATCTTCCGGAGAGATCATCCCCTGCTCCAGCATCACGTTCTTCACCCAGTCGCCGAAACCGCACCAGAACTCTTTGCCGACAAAGATGATCGGGATCATATTGATCTTGCGGGTCTGCACCATGGTCAGCACCTCGCTCAACTCATCGACCGTTCCGAAGCCGCCGGGAAAGACGATCACGGCAGTGCTGTACTTGAGAAAACAAACCTTGCGGACAAAGAAATAACGGAACGAAAGCGAATCAGTCTGATACTGATTGGGATTTTGTTCCATCGGCAGTTCGATATTAAGTCCGATCGATTTTCCTCCTGCTTCAAAAGCTCCGCGTGAAGCCGCCTCCATGATACCGGGACCGCCGCCGGTAATGACTCCGTATCCGGCATCAACCAACAGCTTGCCGGTCTTGCGCGCTTCGGCATACAACGGATCGTTTTCTTTTGTGCGCGCAGAACCGAATACAGAAACCAGCATCTCCGGCATACTCGCCATATAGTCAAAGGAATCGACAAACTCGGACATGATGCGCAGTATTCGCCACGAATCAGCCGGCATGAATTCAGACTTGTTGACATTGAAGTGACGGAGATCATCAGAATAATCACTCATAAAACACCTCCAGTATATTGTGCATTATCTTATTCACACATCCCAGCAGGCAGCTGCCGCCTGCCCGGCTGCATTATTTCCCTGCGGCGAAAGAAGTCTTGCGACCTCTGCCATCTCCTGTTCGACTTCAGCTCTGCGTTTTCCGCCGGGCAGGATGCTTTCAACCGGTTCCAGCAGCTCCTCTGCACAGAAGTGATGCTGCAGAAACTCCTGAAACACCATTTTATCGGCAATGATATTCACCATGGTAAAATATCCGCGGTACAGTTTCACCACCAGACTTGCCAGGGTAATGGTTACCCAGTTCATCCGGTATCCGACCACAAGCGGCAGACCGGCGATCGCCGACTCAACAGTAACTGTTCCGCTTGCCGCAAGTCCGGCACATGCACGCTGCTGCCAGATGCCGGTATCACCGCAGCTCACCGGAACAGCCGGAAGCTCCGGATGTTTTTCCCGGTAAAAAGCGATCTTTTCTTCACACAGACGTGCGATCTTTTCCCTCGGCGC
Organism: Victivallaceae bacterium; assembly: GCA_045532825.1. GTDB lineage: Bacteria > Verrucomicrobiota > Lentisphaeria > Victivallales > Victivallaceae > UBA1784. The sequence continues at coordinate 5,649 of JAZSGR010000181.1, forward strand.
AGAAAGGTGAAATTTCAGTTCCGGATGCCGTTCTGATAATTTGACGACCGTATCAAGCATCGGTTCCAGCAGACGGTTGATCTCCATCACCCGCGATCCCGGCAGCAGCAGAAAACGGTCAGATTCACGGCTGACCGCAGGATCTCGCCGTTCACTCACGATATCTATCAAAGGATGTCCGACAAATTCCGCCTGAAGACAGGTTTTGGCAAACACCTCGACCTCGAACGGAAAAATAACCAGCATCTTTGAACAGATCTTCGCCAGCACCGGCAATCTCCATTTGCCCCATACCCAGAGATGCGGAGAAACATACCAGACAACTTTGATGCCGCTCGCATACATGGCAAGAGCATACATCAGGTTGAATCCGGGATAATCGATCAATACCACCGCATCCGGACGTTCCCTGCGTGCCGCACGGACCAGCTTGAAATAAATCCCGATAAAGGTAAAGAGCAGTTTCATAACTTCCACCACGCCCATGACTCCAAGTTCAGTAGAGTCGACCTTGACCGGGATTCCTGCGGCGATCATCCGCGGTCCGCCCATACCGGAAAGTTCAAGTTCCGTTCCTTTTTCATCTGCCAACGCCCGCAACGCCTCTGCCAGGCGTGCCCCGTAAAGGTCACCGGAAGCCTCTCCGGCAAATATCCATATCTTTTTCATACAGTTATTACTGCTCCGTATCAAACTTTTTTACTGCGGATAAAATACAACTTTTTTCGCAAGGTGTCAAGGTGAAAATAAATTTATAAAGGATTTTTATCAGATATATCCATTGCCGGAACAAAAAAAAGACTGCTGCGCACTGTTTCAAGTTTCAGCAGCAGTCCTTCTTGTTTTTCAAACAATTTTATTTTGCGGCTTTTTCGCACAATTCGCGGAAAGCCTTCCAACCGTTATCATTGCGGGCAACGTGTCCCATGTCGCGGTGGATCTCAATGCTTTTTTCTTTCGACGGGATCTGATTGAAAAGACAATGTACCGCTGTCGGAGGACAGGTCGTGTCAATCAAACCGGTGGATACATAGATCCGGCTTTTGATCCTGCGGGCAAAATTCACACCGTCATAATAATCCCAGGCACTGACTTTGGCGGAGTCCTTCGGAGTATTGCGGTAAGGCTTCGGCCAGCCGCTGTTGCGTTTGTACGGAGCAAGACAGCCGGAAATATCCGCCATCGCCGGCACTGTTACGATCGCAAAGGTCACAGAAGGATCCATACCGGCAGCAAACACAGTCTGGGCGCCGCCCTGACTGCTGCCGCTCACGATGATGTCTTTACCGTTCCATTCCGGTACAGTACGCAGAAACTCCAGCGCACGCAGCACACGGAGAAACATGTAACGGAAATAGATTTTATCCCGGTTGCCGTTATTGAAAAGCGGATAACCTTTGAGCGCACCGTTTTTCAAATCAGCATAATATTTTGCAGGCTGACCGTTGAGGATACCATGCGCATTAACATTAAATGCAATGGCTCCGGGATAATTCGATTTATAGGAAGTAACAACTCCGGCACCGTGAAGCATGAGGATGACCGGATATTTACGGCTCCTGTCAAGAGGTTTGCTCAAGTAACCGGAAACCGGTTTGGGACCGGCACAGGCAACCTTGACATCAAAAAATTCATGTGTACGGTTGGCTGAAACCTTTTTCATCTCAAGAACTTTCAACGGCACACCGGCAAGTTCAGCTTTGGCAGCGTTCCAGAAAGCATCAAAATCAGCCGGCTCCTTGCGGGCAGGAGCGATTTTGTCAAGATCAAGAACGATACCGGTACCGACGCGGATCACTCTGTTTTTGCTCTTGATCTCTTTTTTGGATTTATCAAGAAGATTGAACGTAACGTATGACCAGCCGGGAGCGTTGCGCTCAAGAACGGTCTTGTATTCTTTTTCAGCCGGAAGACTTTCATTTTTCACGCCTTTTCCGTCATCCCATCTTTGGACACGCAATGTGTAACCTGCCGGAACAGGTTTGCCGTCACAGAGAGCAACTGCGGAAACAGTAACTTTTTCCCCCGCCTTCACAACACCGGTCTTACTTGTGGATGTCACTTTGATATCAAACTCTGCGGCAGCCAGCAGCACCGATGCTATAACCGATAAAAATACAACTGTCTTTTTCATTTTCATCAAACTCCGCATCAATAATCCTTAACTGTCACTTTGCCGTCTTTGACTTCAGCGTGGAATCTTGTACGCAGCGAAAGCGCATCAAGCATCGAACGCAATGTCGGCTGTTCCACTTTAAAACTCAAATTCTTTCTCAACGTTTCCGGATTGACACCCCAGGTGACGGTCATACGCTCCCCGAAACGCACAGAACCGAGAACTTTGAGAAATTTCAAAATGTTTTCAACTGAAACATTCTTGAATTCGACCGCTTCAAAATCAAGCGGAATATCGACACAGTCAACTCCGGCAGGCAATGCAGCAAGCATGACCGGAGACAGCTGGGTTATCGTGATACCTTTGAAGTGATAAAGTCCGCTTTTGACCAGCACATAACAAGTTCCGCAACTTGAAATATAACCGTAATGTCCGGTTGCAAGAGTCAGCCGGCGCAACAGTTCCCCGGTTTCAGCTGACGGCAGATCAATGGAAACCTTGACATCATTGAGTTTTCCGGCAACAAACATCGGTATCCCCTGACGGTTGCGGTCGCTTTCAACACTCTGCTTTTGAATGTCATCAAGAACTTTTTTAAGCGGAGATTGGGTATACTGCAATCCGGTAAGTTCAGCCTTCATTCTCTGCCGCATGGCACTTCTGGCTTTGCCGGGATGAGGGATCAGCACCATCACATTGTTTTCAACACTCAACACACGGATATTGAGATTTTTTTCAAGCAGATCAAGTGCATCACTGGTGGTAATGCCGGAGACATCAACCGGAACGACCGTTTTGTAATACGCCATATCCACCCCGCGAATATGCAGAAAAACCCACGCAGTAGAAGCGTCGGCACGACGCAAAAAATCACTGACCGGCAACGGTTTGGAGACCACCGGATACTTGATTTTGACCAACCGGTCTTTGTATTTGTTGTTTGCTGTGAAATATCCGATCCCCGGTCCCTTGCGGAACGTGATCTGCTGCTTGTTGACAACACAATCAAAACCGGTCGCAATACAAAGCGCAGACAACAGCTGTTTCAATGAAACATTACCGGCAGATAATGTAACCCGCACATTGGTTTTGCCGACTCCGGCAACTTTATATTTCTGTTTGCGCAAAAATTTTTCGACTTCCGCAAACGGAACATTGTTGAAATGAGCATTGCGGACCCGGGCTCTGGTGATCCATGCCGCATTACCATCCATAACGTTCAAACTGCCGAATCCGGTTTTCCACTCCTCCGGCTTTCCTACCGGATAGATTGTGATATTCTTGCCGGTCGCCCGCCAGACATAACCGTATTTTTTGAATTCATTGAGAGCTGCACGCAGTTTTGCACGGCGGATGTCGATACTTACCGAACGCTCCTGATTCGGACGTATACGGCTGAAATTGATTTTCACTTTGGTCTTTTTCTGAAATAATTCAAAAGCCTTCTTTGCCGGACAGAATTCGACCTTGTATCCCTGCACCAGACTGTTATCGACCAGATATTCAGCACTGGTCTTATCCGGTCCCTTCGGCGGTGCCGGTTTCTTCGCCGGAGCAGCATACACACTTCCGGCAATGAATAAAATGCATAACAAACCTGACGCTGTACGTTTGAACAACATTTCCATAACTGCACTCTCTTTTTTCTCAGTAAAAAACACAGGAAGACCAGATCACCGGTAATTCTCCGTTATCTGGTCCTCCCTTTTCAATAAACATACCGTATCATAAACGGTACTGAATTCAAATATTGTCCGGTCAGAATGAATATCCGTTCTTCTTCAAATACTCTTTCAACTCCGGAATATCGATCATGTGGAAATGAAACACCGAAGCGGCAAGCAAGACCTGCGCCCCTGCCTGAGCGGCTTCGAGAAAATGTTCCATTTTGCCGGCACCGCCGGAAGCAACGATTTTTGCGCTGCAGGCAGCCGCCATGGCTTTGATGACCGGAATGTCATAACCGGTCCTGGCTCCGTCCCCGGCTTTACTGGTCGGAAGAATGACTTCAACGCCGAAATCATCTACCTTCTTTGCCCAATCGACAGCATCAGCACCGGTAGCGGTACGTCCGCCGTCGATGTAGACTTCGTAGCCGGAAGGCATAGCCGGATTGACATCAAGATCGATGGCAACAGTGATCGCAGACTTGCCGAACTCCTTTATCAATGCCGGAATAAGTTCGGGATTTCTGAATGCTGCGCTGCTGGTCGATATCCGGTCAGCACCGGCAGCAAGCACGGCGCGCGCAGATTCAATATCATGGATCCCCCCGCCGACTGTAAACGGAACAGTGCAGACCTCTGACACTTTTTTCACAACTTCGACAAGGGTTTTGCGATTTTCTACAGTTGCAGTGATATCCAGCATTGCCAGCTCGTCTGCGCCGGCGGCACAATATGCCATGGCGCAGGCTACCGGATCTCCGGCATCCGCAATATCAACAAAATGCACTCCTTTGACTACTCGCCCATTCTGCATATCAAGACAAGGCATGACAGTCAAACGCTTTTCCATGATAAAATACTCTCCTATGTTTTACTTTGTACCGGTGCGGTAAGGCTCACGCTCCGGCTGAGTTGTTGCAAGTTTCCGGATCCATTCCACATTCGGGAAGTAATCAATATAAAACGAACGGATCAAAGTTTCAAGTCCTTTGGTGCCATATTCCCAGTCAAGAACCTTGTCACCGAGATCACGGCGGACATTGCTCTGATCAAAGCGGATATCGCCCTTGAAATACGGGAAAAGATCACCGAGGAAACGACCCATCAGACGGTCATCCTGATCTTCAAACAGTTTTTCGGTACCGACCGAAAGTCCGTCAAGACGGAGAACTCTGGAAATGGTGTTTTCGATCTGCAGAGTGGTGACCGGACTTTCTCCGGTAATATGATACGCCTGATTGTTGACCGGCTTCTGGAACAGTGCGGTAATGGCTTCCTGCACATAGTCGATCGGAACAAAATACACGTGTTCAGACGGAGCGATGGTAAAATTCATTTTGATATTGTACCAGTCGACAGGATCAACACCGGCCTTGCTGCAGGTATGACTTTTCATCTTGCCGAGGAATTCAAGAACTCTGTAGAACGCCAGCGGCTTGCGGATACGTCCGTCGGAACGGCGGCCGGTAACGATACCGGGACGGTAGACCGAAAACGGTATTCCGGAATTGCGGACAAGCATCTCAGCCTTGAATTTGCTCTCTTCATAAGGATTGTTGAAACCGCTGTCGATCGGATTGTTCTCATAAGCGGTTCCGACAAGTTTACCGGCGATGTACGCAGTTCCGACATAATGGATCGCAGAAACTTTAAGCAGCTGCGCCAGTTTGACAATGTTCTGAGTTCCGTTGTAATTGATACGGAAAGTCTTTCCGGTGGGATCTTTGCCGAGATTGACATCAGCGGCACAGTGGAAAACCTCATCGACTCCGGCAAGACGGGGATCCGCAGCCAGTGCTTCAGGATCGATCGTGACCACATCGCCGTCAATAACAGTGATGCAGTCCAGCACGTCCCGGGCGATCTCCGGACAACCGTCAAATGCACATTCATCACGGATGATCGACTCAGTACGCTCCTCAGCAGTACGGCCGCCGCCGCTGCGGACAAGACAGACAAACTGGTAATCTTTGTTACGCTGACGAACCAGCTCCACTACAAATGCGCTGCCGACCAGACCGGTAATTCCGGTTACAAATACTTTTTTCATACAAACCCTAAATTTATTCCCACAAAAACAAATTACCTCTTAACATACACCGCATTTACAACTTATACAAGCAAAAACAGTCTAAAAGAGCTAAAATTAACATCAAACTCACCCCAAAACATCTGTTTCAAGGCAAAATTCCCCCAAAATCAGGCGTTATCCTCCGGCTTCAAAACGTATCTTGTCGGATCCGGCAGTCCGGCGGCAACAAATCCGTCACGGCGCAGACGGCAGCTTGCGCATTTACCGCATGCTCTGCCTTCCGGATCGGGAGAATAACAGGTAACCGTAAGAGAGTAATCAACTCCCAGCTCCGCTCCGAGTTTCACTATATCTGCTTTTGAGAGATTTTGCAGCGGAGTTTCGATCACCCATTTCCAATCCTCATCCGCAGCACAGGTGCCGAGATTGACCGCATTAAGAAAAGCATCTATGAAAACCGAACGGCAATCTGGATAATTGGAGTAATCAACACTGTTCACCCCGATAAAAATATGCCTTGCACCAAGTGTTTCTGCCCAGGATGCCGCCAATGACAGAAAAACAAGATTGCGCGCAGGAACGTAAGTGACAGGAATACCTTCTGCCGGAGACTCCGGCACTTCGATCGAACTGTCAGTTAAAGCTGAACCGCCCCACTGGGCAATATCAAGCTTGAAAACACGGTGTTCGGCAGCTCCCAGCTGACGCGCAATATTTTTTGATGCTTCAAGTTCACAGCGGTTGCGCTGGCCGTAATCAAAACTCAACGCATGCACAATAAATCCGCGGCTGCGGGCAACCGCAAGACAGGTTGCAGAATCCGCACCGCCGCTCAAAAGAACAACAGCATGTTCCGGATATCCAGCCATATTTCAAACTCCCGGTTTATTTCCCCAGATTATCTTATGAAACTGCAGCTGGAAACGCAGCGGCAGATCACTTTCAATGACCCATTGAGCCAATTCATCAAACTTCACCTGCCCCCATACCGGAGAAACAAGCAGATGCGGTGTTTTCGATACAAGATCATAACGTCTGCAAACATCAACAGCATAATCAAAATCACGTCTTGATGAAACTACAAATTTCACTTCATCACGCGGAGTCAACTCTCCATAATTCTCCGCAAGCATGAAATCAGCCATTCCGGAATCAGGCAGTTTACAATCAACGATACGGTAAACTTCCGGTGGGACAGCTGCTATCGGCAGAGAACCATTGGTCTCGATCATGACTTCCAGTCCCATGTCAAGCAATGCACGGCACAGCTGCGGAGTTTCACTCTGAAGCAGCGGTTCCCCGCCGGTGATCTCCACCAGACCGGTACCGGATTCAACTGCCGCTGCTGCCAGATCATCTATGCTGTATTCTTTTCCGCCGCTGCAGGCATACGCGGTATCGCAATAACTGCAGGAAAGATTACACCCCTCAAGACGGATAAAAAAACATTTCCGTCCGGCATGGGTGGATTCTCCCTGCAAACTGATGAACAGCTCAACGACACGCAGCATTTTCAGTTCTCGAAGTATACCACATCGGAATTCTCAGATTCTCCGACCTTGACTCTGTTGACTTTTATCTCGTCGGTATTGAGCTTTCTGCTCATCTGACGGTAAATGCTTCTGGCAAGGATCTCACTGGTCGGATTGATCTCTGCAAACTCAGGAAGCTCGGAAAGATTGTGATGATCGTAAACACCGATCACTTCATCCAGAGCCTTTTTGAGTTTTTTAAAGTCAAGAGCGATACCTACCTCATTAAGTTCAGTTGCATGAACAGTAACCACCACGGAGTAATTGTGTCCGTGGAGATTACGGCAGTCGCCGTCATAACCTTTGAGCTGGTGAGCTGCAGAAAAAGTTCTGCGGATCTCTATTTCAAACATATCAATATCCTTTCAATTTTCAAAATATTTCCGGTTTGCAACCGGCAATCCTCTCCCGGCAAATAAAAGCTGATACACTTTAAGCTTTTTGAGAATTCCGGAATTTGCCTCTTTCACAAATCCAATTCATCCAATCCGCTCCACGCCAGTGATCCGGTACGCGCCCCGGCGCACTCACACGTGCTTTCATTCAAATTGCATCCGCAATCGGGACACAATCCGCAGCAATCATCGGAACACAGCAATCTCATCGGCAGTTCCAGCAGCAGCTCACAGCGTATATCTTCTGAAATATCCGCCTCCTCGCCGAACTGTTCCGGATCATAGAACACCTCAATATCTGAAGCACAGATCTCCTCTTCCACCGGGAGAAGACACCGTCCGCACTCTCCGGCGATGACCACCCGGCAGCTGCCTGACACCAATATACCGCCGGAAACTTTAGATACCAGCAAATCATATTCGACCGGCGACACCGCCTCATACACATCACCGTCTGCAAGGTCAAGGAATTCTGCCGGTTCACTGCCGGAAAGTTCAATGCTTTCCCTGTCCAGCCTGGAAACTGAAAACTTTATCATTTATCCTCTTCCCTGTCTTCTGCAAACTTTTCTCTGGTATAATCCGCAAGACGCCGCAACGTACAGACGAAAGCCCGGCGTGTGTCATCATCAAGACTGGCAAGAAATCCAGCCGCAACCTGATTGTAAAAAGCTTCACTGCGCAAAAAACGTTCCTGCAATGCTCCGGCGACCACGATAGATATCGCTCTGCGGTCACGCGGATCGATACTGCGGGTCAGAACCTCTTTTTTTACAAGTGTATCGACCATTTCGCTGGCAGCGGCAGATGTGATCCCCAAACGCTCGGCAAGCATCTTCAGAGAAATGCCCATTCCTTCATTGTCACGTTCATAGACATAGACCCGGTGTATCATCCGCAGCTGATTGAATGTCAGCTTGTAAAACATTTTGTCCTTTACTTCGTTATCCTGCTCACGCATAGAATCAACGATACGGAACATAGAACGCCAAAGTTCAGAACTTTCATCGATCACTTTTTTCACAACATTCTCCGTTCGACCGGAAAAAGCTCCGGTTCCAGAAATCCTTCAGGGACACTCCGTTTTTTCCGGAAATTTTTTTGAATTCCGCAATTAAGTCTTGCCGCAGCCCAACTGCCGCCGCCAAGCTTGCGGGCTCCGTAGGTCAACAGATACAAATAATTTTTACGCATGTTAGGATACGCCAGATCTTCACCGCTCTCAAACAGCTCTATTATCGCCTCGCGGATCTCATCTTCGGTCAGACGGCGGCGCAAACGTATCTGATCATAATCGACACCGGCCTCGCGAACAGCGGCATTCCAGGAACCGAACAAATGAATTGCCGCCATATAAAGGGCACGGCAGTTGACCTGCACAAACTGACAGGTTATCGGTTCCTTATCCTCAAAGCGTTTCAGCACAGATGCGATAACACGATCGCGATCCCAACGCTGATATTTACGGATATCATCGTAGTTCAATCCGGCAGCACCAATCGCCTCCTTCCAGGAGCCGAAAATACGGCATCCGGCAGAATACAACCCGGAGTGATTGACAGAAATATAATGAGAGTTCAACGGTTCATTTCCCAACATACTCAAAATCCTGTCACAAACAAGATCCGCAGACCAAAGTTTTACAAACATCTATCCCCCCCTGTGACCACCGTAAAATCAGAACATTTCCCTGCGGCGGGCTCTCAACCTCTCAGTGCCTTTGGCGACCAACAGAAGAAGCTGTTTGTTTTTTTCTTCAGGAGACAGAGCAAGAAAAGCTCCCATTATCCGGTTTTCAGCTTCAGAAAGGCTGGTATAAGCGGTTGGTTCAGCCTTCCCGTCACCGGCGGCAAGCATATCTGCAAGAGCCTCTTTCCTCATATCATCACTCAATATATCGTAAACATCAAGCAGGACTTTCTGATCACTGAGCATTTCGACCAGCTCCATATGTCTGCGGTAAGGAGAACCTATACGCTGCGGAGGATCATTTTTAGGTTCCGGACCTACCAGCAGCGGCTTCAATGACGGATAGATCTTATCCCAGGTTTCCGCCCTGGCATCTCTTGCGGTCTTGTTTATAAAACGGCGCAACAATTCGATACGCACTCCGGTGACCCGGGAAAACTCTGACAACGAAAATGCATTTATACAGCTTTCCAATGCTTTGGCAGCATCTTCGCTGAATGTCTTATAATTATTTTTTTTATCCATAATGCACACCTTGTTTTACTGTACAAAAAATCAATGCGAATAAAACAGCCGATCCAGCTCCGCAGCCCGCCGGATCAACTCCCGGAAATCATCTTCACTGTACGAATATCCGGTATGCAGAAATCCGGCAATGCGCCTGAAACTTCTGCTGTTCCTGAGCTGCAGCAGTTCAACACTTCCGTCGTTGAACAGAACGTGGAAACGGTCACCGTGGTTTCCCGGACGGTCAATGAGCAATGGCAGCTTCGGATGTCCGGAACGCCAGGCTCCCCAGTAAACATAACTGCAGCTGTTGAAATCAAGAAGCTCTGCACTGCCTACAGCTTCATCACGGCTTCCGGGACAAACCAGATCCGTCAAAGATACCCCGCCTGCCGCAACAACTTTCCTGATACCGGCGATATCCATATCATCCGGCATTCCGCCATGTTTTTTTGCATAAGCGGAAAAAGCTCCCGCGATCCTGTCAAAATTTTTTCTGCAGGCTCTTTCGGCATCAGTATTTCTGACCGGTTGGTCAGAGCGGGAAGACGGCACATCGACCGTTGAAGCAAAAAGTTTTTCCGGCAGAAATCCGGCGATCGTTTTCCAGTTTTCAAGTATCGCGGCAACCGGCTGGACTGCCAGGTTTACAAAATCTGACGCCTGCAAATCAAAACCACTGTTTGAAATCACAGACAATCCGTTTTTCCCGCGGACAGTTACGGTCATCTGCGGACGGTCGAACACCGACGGATCCACTGAAATCTGATCATTACCGACCGGAAGGACAAGCGTTCTGGTTTCCGGTCTTACACCGGCTGAATAAAAAATCCCCAGCCCATTTTCAGGCAGGCCGTAAGCAAGACGCTTGAAGTCAGGCTGAGAACCAAGTTTTGTACCGGATGCAAGAAAATGTTCTCTGGCATATCCACTGGAAAAAACAGTCAGACGGTCATCAGCCCATGTAATAACAGGAGAAAAAGATTTGCCGGGGAAGTGCAACTGCAATAAACCTGTGTCTCTCCTTGCTCCCGGCATATTTTTGGCAAACAGGCAGAGTGCTTTGAAAATTTTTCCGCCGTGCTCCGGCAGTGTCAGGACAAACTCGTATTCTTCCGGATCATGTTTTGCCGGAAAGACAGCCAATCCCCATTCGCCGGATATATTTTTCAACATATCCCGGATCCCGGCACCGAAAATCATTCTGCAATGCGGATCCAGCAGTTGATTGCCGTTTTGGCTTGCCGCAAGCAGTTCTCCGGTTTGCTGAAGATCAAGGATAAAATCCCCGGCAAACAATGTATCAGCAGGAAGACCGGAAAGTTCCTGCAGCAGAGGACGGTTTTCCTTACCCGGAATCTGCCATATTATGCCGGGAGTATTTTCCGGCAGCAGATAAAAAGTTTTATTACGGTAAGTTTTTTCCACCACATCCGGCAGACGGATAGAACTTGCTCCGCTCCACCGGCATCCGGATATACCGGAAAAACGGACCGCAAGTTTCAGCGCAGATGCCGCGATCATGACTTTTTCATTACCGGCTGATGCTTCAGCCAGTGAACGTTCCACCTGTGAATACAACGCTCCGGCAGTTTGAAAAAGCTCACGGCTGTCAGATATCCGGTAATACGTTCCGCCGCTGTCCAGTTGAGCTGAAACAGCGGCAAAATCAGGATCAACAGACGAAGAACAACCTGTCAGGAACACAAAAAACAGCACACCGGATGCACAGGCAACTATTCGGCACCAAGATGTTTTCATGTCCATGAACGGTCGTCCTTCTTTTGATCAGGAAACGGTTCAAAGCAGTTCAGCGATTTGAATAGCGTTGAGAGCAGCTCCTTTAAGAACCTGATCTCCGGAAACGAAGATATCCAGTCCTTTGCGGTCATCGCGGGAAATATCCTGACGGATACGTCCGACCAGAACATCGTATTTTTCAGTGGCATCGATCGGCATCGGATAAACTTTGGAAGCCGGATCATCGACCACCTGAACTCCGGGTGCGGCAGAAAGGATCGCTCTTGCCTCTTCTGGAGTGATATCTTCGGCAAACTCAAGATTGAGAGCCTCGGAGTGCGCACGCAGGACCGGAACACGCACACAGGTACAGGAAACACGGATAGAATCATCGTGCAGCATCTTGCGGGTCTCGTTGAGCATTTTCAGCTCTTCTTTGGTGTAACCGTTATCCAGGAAGCTGTCGATATGCGGGATCAGATTGAATCCGATACGGTGCGCGAAAGCTTTGGGTTCGATGGGCTGATTTTCGAGCAGCTGACGGGTCTGGACGATCAATTCTTCCATCCCCTTTGCACCGGCTCCGCTGGTCGCCTGATAGGTGGAAGCCACCAGACGGCGGAGCTTTTTCGCCTTGTGCAGCGGAGCGACTGCAACCAGCATGATAATGGTGGAACAGTTGGGATTGGCGATCACGCCGTTATGTTTTGCAATATCCTCCGGGTTGACTTCCGGCACGACCAGCGGAACATCAGCTTCCATGCGGAATGCGCTGGAGTTGTCGATCATGACAGCTCCGGAATCCACGACGCTCTTGCGGAACTGACGGGAAATATCTCCGCCTGCACTGAAAAGAGCAATATCAACGCCTTTGAAAGAATTTTCAGTAAGTTCTTCGATGACGATATCTTCGCCTTTGAATTTCAAAGTTTTGCCTGCGGAACGGGCGGAGGCAAGGAGTTTAAGGTTCTTGACCGGGAAGTTTCTCTTTTCAAGAGTCTTGATCATCTCGACTCCGACTGCACCGGTAGCACCGGCAACTGCGACATTAAAACTTTTTGACATATATCATTCCTTTTACTTGAAAACAAAAGTTGCACATACAACATTTCGGATAATATAATTCTAAAACTTGAAAAAATCAACCTCATGTACTATATTTACTGACAATTATGGATAAAATAAATTTCGACACTGAACTTTTGGGTCGTGACGAGCTGGTCGAGCTCCTTGAATATCACAACCGTCTGTACTGGCAGATCAATGCCCCGGTGATCTCTGATGCACGTTACGATGAGATCGTAAGAGCTTTGCAGAAAGTCGATCCGGAAAACCCGCTTTTATCCAGGATCCATACTCCGCAGGTGGCGGGAACCGGTAAGATCAGACACGCGGAACCCATGCTGTCTCTCGACAAAGCGTATTCCCTTGCCGAACTTCTTGAATGGGGTAAAAAATTTGCCCGCACTCCGGGCGAAAAGATCCTGATCGAACCGAAATACGACGGAATTTCTGCAAGTTTTGACGGCAGGATACTTGCGACACGCGGAGACGGAGAGTTCGGAGAGGACATTTCTGATAAACTGCCGCTCATCGAACTGGAAGCACCGGACTATACCGGTCCGCTGGACCGCCCTGCCCGCGGAGAACTGCTTATAAGGGAGGATGATTTCAGAAACATCTACTCCAATATCCGCAAAAAAGACGGCGGCAGTTACAAAAACAGCCGAAACGCAGTTGCAGGCATAATGGGATTGAAAGATATTTCCATGATGCTTGTGCAGCATGCAAAAATAACCCTTGCCGATTATTCGCTTTACCGGAAAGAACTCCCGCTTGACAAACTTGAAGAACAGTGGGAAAGCATCAAAGCGGAGCTTGCCGTCCTGCCCTATCCGCAGGATGGTATCGTGCTGAAATTTGCCGATGAAAATTTCCGGAGGTCCCTCGGCAGCACAGTGCATCATCCGCGCGGCGAGATCGCTTACAAATTCACCAACGTCCGCCGGGACACGGTCCTTCTGGATGTCGAATGGAGTTCAGGGAAAAATTGTCTGACTCCGGTTGCAATATTTGCTCCGATAGACATATCCGGAACGACCATCACCAGAGCTACTTTGCACAATGCTGAAAACGTGATGACGCTGGGAGTGATGATCGGTGACACGATCACGGTCGAGCGTGCCGGAGACGTCATTCCGCATATCATTGCTTCTATCCCCGGCGAAAACCGTAAAGATCCGATGATAAGCAGCTGCCCGAAATGCGATGCTCCGCTGATCAGGAAAGGTCCTGAACTTGTATGTCCGAACAGCGAATGTCCTGGAACAGTGCTTCAGCTTCTGGCGGCGGCGGTAAAATGTTTCGGCATAGAAAATCTCGGAGAATCCACTCTTCAGAAATTCATAAGCCGCGGTCTGGTGCGTCATATCCGGGATCTGTTTGATCTTACTGCCGGCGACCTGCTGCGTATCGAAGGATTTGCGGCAAAATCGGCGACCAATCTGCTCAATGAGCTGCAGCGTGCAAGAAGAGTCAATGATTACCAGCTGCTTGCTGCATTGAATATTCCCGGTATAGGGATCAATATTGCAAGACAGCTTCTGTCCGAAACCACGATCAGCGAACTGCGGCAGATGACGGCAGAACAACTAGCGTCCTTTCCCGGTATCGGTCCGGAACGTGCGGTCGCACTGACCGGAGAACTCGCAGATCAATCCGGTTATCTTGATGAACTGCTGGATGCAGTCACCGTCATCCATGACAACCGGGAAAGCTCCTCCGGGCCGACAATATGCTTTACCGGTAAAATGCCGGAAAAACGTTCCTTTTACGAACAGCTTGCTGCACAGCGCGGCTTTGCTCCGGTGAGTGATGTCACAAAAGAACTGTCGCTTCTTGTCGCAGCGGATCCCTCCGCCTCCGGCGGAAAGCTGGACAAAGCAAGGAAATACGGCGTAAAAATTACCGGTCTTGATGAATTCCTTGCCGGAGCCGGAACAGTATCCGCGCCGGAGGAACCTGATCTTTTCAATCTTCCGCAACCGGAACCCGAACCGGAAAAGATTGAAGAAAACCCGGAACCTTATCAGGGGGAACTGTTTTGAAAAAATTATGCAGCCATCCATTGTTCACACCTCTGCTGATTGCAGCCGCCGGAGTTTGCCTGCGCATAACATTTGTGATACCGGCGATACATTCAGGCGATCCCGGAGTTTTTGAGCGTCCGGACTCAGGATTTTATCTGTATGCGGCACATGAACTCGCAGAAGGGAAACCTTATCCCGGTTCAACCCGCACTCCCGGATTCTCCGCAGTTGCAGCAATTTTGTTGAAAACGACCGGAACGATCTGGTCGGTCCCGTTGTTTTTCGCAGTTGCAGGAGGCACGGGAGCATTGCTGATCTACTTTGCGGGTAAAGAATATGCAGACAGAAAAACCGGAATTCTCGCAGAAATTCTTTATTCATTCAACCTGACAAGTATCGTCAATGCTCCGATGCTGCTGACAGATACTTTTTTCGGCATATTGGCAGCATGGCAATTTCTGCTTTTCGTACAGTTCCGGAAACATGACGGTATAAAATATTTTCTGTGGTCGGTTGCGGTATCGTCTCTCGGATCTCTGATACGTCCGATAAACATGATGTGGATATTCCCGGCAGTTTTCATGCTCTGTCTGCACCGGAATATACCATGGAAAAAGAAAATCATTTCCGGACTTGCTGCACTGTTCATCTTTGCAGCGATCCCCTCCCCCTGGATGACATGGAACGCCATGCGTGGAGCAGGCTACTGTCTTGACACCAACACCGGAGCGATGCTCCATCAAAACGGTTCAATGCTTCTTGCCGAGGTAAACGGTACAGAATTTGAATACGAAAAGGCAAAAATGCTGAAAAAACTGGATAAAATGTTTCAGGATAAAAAACGTTTTCCCGATGAAAAAAGCATTGTTGACTACCGTAAAAAAGAATACATAAGCTTGATATTGAAACATCCGTTCACCTGGCTGAAACAGCAATTTCAATGGAAGATACTGCTGCCGGATGTTCCCACCGGATTTGAGATACTGGGGATAACCTCCGCCGGACGCGGAACCATGGGAGTCCTGGCAAAAGACGGTTTTCTGGCGGCAGTAAATCACTATTTCAACGGAAAGATCCTGCTTCCTCTGAACTTTACTCCGCTTCTTATCATTTCACTGGCAACCGCAGCCGGATGCCTGATATATCTGATTGCCCTGCTGAAGAAACTTCCGCAGCATTACTATGAGTTATTTCTGTTTCTTGCTTTCGCAGAATACTATTTCTTTCTGCCGGGAGCGATCACCGCACCGCGCTATCAGATACCGGCCCTGCCGGTCATCACCGTTTTCGCTTCCTGCGGTCTGCTGATGACTTATGACTTTGTTCAAAAGTTTTACCGGCAGCAGAAAGCCCGTGCAGAGCGTTCCTGAACACATCGCGTTCAAAACGCTCCTCAACGATCCGCCAGCACCGGGGTATTCTTTCCAACTTGCGCTGCAGAACCGGAATGGAACACATAAGATAATCCGAAAGAGCGATTTTTACGGTATTCTTTCTGATTTTCAGATTTCCTTCCCCGTCCATCCGGATATCTCCGGCAAAGTAAAAGCGTTGTTTATACTTTTTTCTCCGCCAGTTGACAGTTTCACTGAGTTCAGCAAGATCATCACCGGATACTTCGATCACGCACACCCGGTTGCGGAACGGTATAATCTTATACAAAACGCCTTCACTAACGCTCTCCGGAACCGGTAAAAACTTTTCCTGCTTTCCCCTGACAGACCGCCTGACAAAGTTATCACTGCCGAAAACAACGATCGCACCGTCAGCTCCGGTAGCGCGGCGCAAAGCATCAGCGAGAAAAGCTCCTGATATCCGCTTTTCCGTGACCCGGCAAATATTCTTTTCGGCATATTGTTTCTGTTCATTCTGTAATTTTCCGCACAGTGCAGCAAGTTTCCGGTCGATTTCCGCAGGATCCGGATAAAGCAGAGCCGACTCGATACGCCTGATTTTCCGGGATTTATCATCAACTCTGACTTTGACCCGTGCCACGCATTTTCCATGACATCCTGCCTGAACGAAATAACAGTCGCGTAAGCGGTATCCGGCGATCTCCTTGTGTGAGTGCCCTCCGAGTATAAGGTGGATCTCAGGGAAATACCAGTGAATGATCGAAGGAGCTCCCAGTTTGGCATACAGCCCATTATGCAAAGCAAGAATTATCACATCCGGTTTGGCAGCATGAATATCCGGCATGATCTTTTTAATGGCAAAAATAAGATCGGAAAATACCGCATCTGTTCCCGGCAGAGTCCGGTTAGACATCATTGGATCAGAAGCTCCGATGACTGCTGCGCGCACTCCATTGCGTTCAAACAACTTCCATTTCAGCGGAACAGCATCCCGCCACGTCCATTGAACGCCGAGAACGGCTCCACGGAAAGATTTCATGTTATTAATAAATGCCTCATACCCAGTCTCAAAATCATGATTTCCCGGAACCCAGACATCGAACTCAAGAGTATTAAGCAGTTCAATCATGGGTTCACCTGCCTTTTTATCCGACAGCAATGTTCCGGTCAGGGTATCCCCCACATCGATCTTCAAAGCGGAACTGCCGCACGAACGTATCAGCGGAGCCAAAGCCGGAAACTGTTCAAAATGCCCGTGCAGATCGGTAGTACAGATAATATCAAGTTCGGCAGCAGAGAGCATCCGGATACCGGAAAGTATCCAGATAAAAAATAAAACAAACCTGTTCCTGAAAATCTTCATATATAAACAAAATAGTTATTGTCCCATTTTTTGTGAAAGTTGTTCAAACTGCGATGGCGCATGCATGTGATTTAGCGGTACACCTTGTCACGGCGCAGTCCCGCAGGGCGAAGACGGATCCCGCACCGTACTCGGCGCAAAACTCTACCTTGCTCCACGCTGCATCCACCGATCGCAGACAGAACCGTTTCTTGAGCTTAAGGATAAAATATAAATTTTTCACAAAATTTCGGACATTATAAAATGATGGATTGGAAAACATTTTTTAGTACATTTGATTTGCCGGAATTGCATTTTCATTCAGTTTTCCGGAATAACGGAAAAATTTTTTCTCCGCATGATTTTTCAGCAGAACAGCATTTTCATGATTACCGCGAACTGCTTCTGGTTGCCGGAGGACAGAATGATTTCATTCTCGGCAACCGCAAACTGCATCTGGTTCCGGGAGATGTAGTTCTGATCGATTCGATGATACCGCACAGCTTTGAATATACCAGCACGGACAGAGATCTGCAGCATTTATGGTTCTTTTTTAAAGATAATCAGCTGCGTATGACTCTTTATTCAGTACTTCCGCATGGAAGATATGCATATTTGCACTTTCCTTGTATACTGCCGCAGCACATATCAACATTTTTTACTTCCCGCTGGAACGAATTCAACCAGCTGCCGGAAATAAAAAAAGACAGTGCAGAATTCTATCTTGAAACTCCTTTCAAAGCGATCATCGAAGAGTTGAGGATCTCATCTCTGCGTAATGAACATGATAACGTCATCGGCAATTCAGGATTGATAGAATCTATAACCCACTACATAGAATCGCAGAATGCCAGAAACTGTTCATTGAAAAATCTTGAAAAGATCTTCGGTTACAACAGCTGCTATATTGCACACCGCTTTAAAAAAGAGACCGGATCCACTCCGGGACAGTACATAAACCGTATAAGAAAATCATTCACCGAAGACGCTCTTGCCAGAGGTTTGAAGCAGAAAGAAATCGCCGTTCAACTTGGATTTTCCTCGCCGGCAGCGTTCTGGAAATGGTTCAAAAACAATATGCAAAGTGATTGAACAGCATCATTTGTCCCGGTTGTTTTTCTGCCGGTACTGCCACGGAGGCTGGGGATCAGGATTTTTCCACAGTCCGGTTTTTTCCTCTCTTGCGCGCTGCTGGGCGTGATAAAGATCATATTCGTTACGGGCATAATCAGCATAATACCAGGCATGTCCTTCGCGGATCATCTCAAGATTTATATCCCTGCCGCCTATGGCAACTTTGCCGACAGCTCTGCCGTAACGGTCGAGATTTTTCACCGTCACCGTCACTTCTTTGCCGAGGATCTTTTCTCTCAACGCATTCCGTGAGCAGATGCCGTCGGTCTGCTGCGCTTCAGGAGCATCTATACCGTAGAAACGGATGCGGTATTTTTTATCATCCGCCAGCAGGGTGATGGTATCACCGTCATATACTTCGATAGCTCTGCCGATTATAATCTCATTTTTTTCAGCCTGCGCATCCTTTGCCGTGCCGCCGGGCAGGAAATAACGCAGCCGGTATGGAATAAGTTCCTTGTGTTTGAGCAGTTCGATACCGAAATCACCCATGCGGTCGAGATTGAACAGCAATCCGCCGAGCAGAATGAAAAATACCCAGGTGAGATATTTCATGGATATTTTGAACGGATTGATTTTATCAATGATCTTTTTTCCGGCATCCGGAATTTTTTTTGCAGATTTTTTTGCAGTCATATTATTCAGTTTTCTCCTGTATTTTCAGTGTTTCAGCGTTTACGGTGCCGTCGGCAAATTTTATCGACAGCAAAGTTTTTTCCGGCAGTTTTGAAGTTGTAAAAGGTGTTCCGGTATCCGGATCAAATACCAGAGCGTAACCGCGTTCAAGAGTTTTTTCCGGATCGAGTGCAGACAATGCGGCTTTGGCTCTTTCCAGACGGCTGCGGTTTTCTGCAAATGCTCTTTCTATGATATTGTTCATCCGCATATCCAGTTCATCCACCTGCTGTTTGTACGTCATGAGTGCGCGTTCAGGAGAACAGCGGTTGAGCATGGCAATACAGCGTTCAACCCGGGAATGTGAGCGTGCCATGACAAGTGATACACTGTCACGCAGTGCCTGTTCTCCGCGTTTGAGGCGGTTGAAAAGTTCCTCATGGTGCGAGATGACCAGTTCCGCAGCTGCGGACGGAGTCGGTGCGCGCAGATCCGAAGCAAAATCACATATCGTAAAATCGCGTTCGTGTCCGATCGCACTTATGACCGGTATTGTGCTTGCTGCTATGACCCGGGCGAGGTGTTCATCGTTAAAACACCAGAGATCTTCCATACTGCCGCCGCCGCGGGTGACGACTATCACATCGCAGTTGTTTTCCTGATTGAAAAACTCCACTCCGGCAGCAACTTGAGCTGCCGCCTGTTCACCCTGGACCAGACACGGATAGATTTTGATATGGACATTGGGGAAACGGCGGCCGATGATTTGAAGAAAATCCTTTATTGCAGCTCCGGAAGGACTGGTGACGACTCCTATCGTGCGCGGCAGAAGCGGAATATTTTTCTTACGGTCGAGGGAAAACAATCCTTCAGCTTCAAGTTTGGCTTTGACCGCTTCAAACTCCTGTTGGAGTCTTCCCACTCCGGCAAGGCGCATGGTGCGTGCGCTGAACTGGTATTCTCCGCGCACTTCATATACGGTAAGCTGTCCGAAAGATTCGATCAGACTGCCGTTGGCTATGCCGAGTTTGCGGCACTGCTGTGCGCCTCCGAACCAGCACGCCTTTATCTGGGTATGCTGATCCTTGAGGGTGAAATAAGCGTGTCCTGAAGAGTGTACGATCAGACTTCCCACCTCTCCTGCGAGCCAGAAAGGACCGAAGCTGCCCTCGACCACATCGCGCACCGCCCGGTTGGCATCGCTTACGCTCAAAACCGGAGCCTGCGGAACTTCACTCATATTACTGCCAGCTGGTTATATCGTCATGAAGTTTGTGCTTGGAATCGGAATTGCTGCTTGTATGGATACACGTTCCGAGATCCACATGACAACCTTCATCATCCGTACCGTTGGGGCCGAAAGAATATCCGGCGGCGCGGGCGGCGATGGTTTTATTGCTGTTCACAACGATCTTGTCATCTCCGTTCACATTGATGAAGATCACATAAGGACTGCCCCAGGGATCGCGCCAGAGATTGAGTTTATTTGCAGCGGTATCATAATCTGCCGTCGGATCAAATGAGGGTTTGGGTTCAAGAAATTTGATTCTGCGGGCATTGATATTGCGGGAAGAAAGTTTGCTGTTGCCGGGAACCGACAATTCTGCGATGAAAGCATCGTAATCAGTACCTTTGATTTTAATGGCATCATCAGATACTGTTACTGCTGAACCTCCGTTGAACTTAAAATTGCCGCTTGAATCCTTTTTCACCATTTTACCGTAAGTTCCTTCGACGCCCTTGAGAGCCATCATGATGGCGGCAAGGTCGGACTTTGCCTGAGTGATGCGTCCCTGCTGGATACCGCCGATGACAGCGGGCAGCACCAATCCTGCGAGAACGGCGATGATACCGACGACGATGAGAAGTTCCACCAGAGTGAACCGGCAGCGGATGTATATTTTATTCATGATTTTTTCCTTTCACATATTCAAAAAAACTGTCGATAGCATACAGTAATACAGCAAATCAGATTTGTCAAATATCACAGCACAATTTTTTGCCTGAGTTATGAGATCTCTGCGCCGCCGGGATAAGCCGGTTGGGTAAAAAAGCGCACAGTCAATACCGGCGAAGCACCCGGCGGCAAAATTTTTTTATTTTTTGATAATGTCCGAAATTTTGTGAAAAATTTATATTTTATCCTTATTCAGATATGTTTTTCTCAATTAAAATACATCACACAACATGTTTTTTTCAAGCTCAAGAAACGGCTATGTCTGCAATCGGTGGATGCAGTGTGGAGCAAGGTCGAGTTTTGCGCCGAGTACGGTGCGGGAGTGTACCTTTGTACACGACCAAACCGGCACAGGCGCAAGGCTCGAGATTGCCCGCGATGCGCCACCGCAGTTTGAACAACTTTTACAAAAAATGGGACAATAACAAATATGATGAGCATGAAATTTTTTATCGGCATTTTTGCCGTCGCAGCAGTTTCATTCTGCCACGCCGGACTGGTTGCAGAGTGTCATGGCAGAAAAGCCTTTATCCGCGGGGAAAAGAATGCCTCGATTCAGGTGGAAGTCCGGAATACTTCAAAGAAAAATATTTCCGCTTTACGGGTGAACGGAACCTTTGCCGGAAAAAGTTTTGAACTGAAATACAAGACCGGCGGCAGCCGTACCGCAAAGGTGGATATTCCGTTGGAGACCCGGCTGGTCCCCGGCTGGTATCCCTTGACATTTACTGTGTCTGATGACAGCGGAAACAAAATCGCAAAGAGTGTCAAAATCGGTATCGCTGCGCGGCGGCATGATAAAATGCCGGTGCTGATGATCGGGGCTGTCAAAGATGCAAGACTCCGTGAAATCGGTTTTACCGGACAGATGGGGATCCGTGAATATCACTCCACGCCGTCGGAGATATTTCTCTTTGACCGCGATAAAATCCCGTCTTCTGATGAAATAAGAAAGAAAATTACGGAACTTGCGGATGATCTTGATAATTATCTCATGGAAAATTATGAAACACTCGATCATTTCACTGTCGAATTGAGCAGATTGAGACACCGCTTTATGCGAGTGAACCATGAAGGTGTGAAACTGTCGCGCATCATGGATGCTGCTGATCCGGAAGTGGTGCGTCAACTGAAAGAAACTGCCCGGAGAGTCAAAAAAGAGTTTCCGGTACACCCTGCAGTCACCGGAGTCCGTTTCAACACCGAAATGCGGGATGCGGTCGTACCATCGTTCACCGGCTGGGAACAGAAAGCTTACAAAGCTTTTGCCGGAGTGGATGTTCCCCGGGAAGCGAAAGAAAACCTGCCGCCGCATTATTCTCAAATCGCAGGTTTTCCTGTGTCAAGAGTGGTGCCGGAAGATCATCCGCTCCTGAAATACTACCGCTGGTTCTGGAAACAGGGGGATGGTTGGAATCCTCTGAATTCCGCATTGAGCGATATTTTCCGCAAAGATGCTCTGCCGGGATTTTTTACTGCATTCGGTCCGTGCTTGCGGGTCCCGCCGCTCTGGGGCAGCGGCGGAACAACTGATATAGTTTATCACTGGACTTATCCTTATCCTGATCCGATCAATATCGGAGTAAACAATGCACAGATCCGTGCCATGGCGCGCGGAAACGATCAGCAGATCATGAATATGACCCAGCTGATAGCATACCGCAACCGGACGGCTCCGATCGGGCAGAAGACGGAAAAAACTCCGCAGTGGGTGAAGGAGTATCCGGTGGCTCCCTATATTTCTGTTGCTCCGGATCTGCTGGAGATCGCCGTCTGGACTCAGGTGTCAAGGCAGACGCAGGGAATGCTGTTCCACGGTTTCGCTTCGCTGGTCCCGTATGAAAAAGCCATGAAAAAACGCCACAAAGGTTATCAGTATACCAATCCGGAAATGCAGCACCGGTTGAAATACCTGCTTCAGAATGTGGTAAAACCATACGGTCCGCTGTTGAAACGCATTCCGGAACGTCCGGCAAAAATCGCAATATTGGAGAGTTACAGTTCTGCTTTCTTCGCTGGACGCGGTACCTGGGGAGCTGCCGGGTGGATATGGGATACTCACCTGATGATGCTGTGGGCAAATCTTGCGCCTGCCGTGGTTTATGAGGAAACTCTGGTCCGTGACGGCTTCGGAGATATTGAAGTTCTGGTCATGCCGCATTGTGATGTGCTGACGGAAAAGGCATACAAAGCTATACGCAAGTTCCGGAAAAACGGCGGTATCATCGTTGCCGACCGTTATCTGGTTCCGGCTTTAACTCCGGATATCGTCATCGACGAATTCATCCGTACCCGTGATCCGCGCAAAGACAAGGCACAGCTGCAGAAAGCCGGACTTAAGCTGAAAAAAGATCTGCGTCCGTTTTTTACTCCTTATACAGAAACCGGCGATCCTGACCTGGTGACCTGGGTCCGTTCAAGCGGTGATGCCGATTATCTGTTTGCAGTAAATGACAAACGTACTTTCGGCGATTACTGGGGAATGTACGGAAAAGTTATGGAAAAATCTGTTCCGCACAGCGGTAAGGTTACGGTCGGCAGAAAAGCCGGGGCGGTCTACGATCTCCTGAAAAAGAAAATAGTCGCCTTTTCCTCTGACGGAAAGAAAACTGTTATTCCGCTGGAGTTCAAAGACAGTACCGGGAAAATGCTGCTGATACTGCCGGAGGAACTTGGCAAAGCCGTGATAAAAGCCGGTGCAAAAGTCCGGCGCGGGGAGGAGCTGGCTGCTGAATGGAAAATTGTTTACCGTTCCGGTAAAAAAGTTGCCGGTCTGCTTCCGGTCAGCGTTGAAGTGTTTGACAGTAAAGGCGCGAAAACAGATGATTCCGCTTTTACCGTTGCCGAAAACGGCAAGTGTACAGTTAAGATAGCTGTTCCGCTCAATGGAGCCAAAGGGAATTGGCGCATAAGATTTACTGATATGGTATCCGGCGGTTCAGTGGAAAAAATATTCAAAGTTGAAGATTGAGAAAATGAACAGGTTGTGTTTTACAGACGGTCAGAAAGAAAAGATGCTTTCAGCGGCGCATCGCATCGCTGACTGGTATATCCGTAATCAGTTTCCGTTCCGGGGGGATAATCCCGGTGCAGGCAGTTTTTATTCTGCGGTAAGACGGGGAAAGATGGAAAATCCCTGCGCTCCGGGGTGGTGTGTCGCTTTTGCTTCCATGGGGATGCTGTCGGCCGCCAGGGCTTTTCAGGATGAAAAATATCTGGACGCTGCCGGAGCGATGCTCAATCATCTGAAAACATTGCAGATATTTGATCCGTTCAACCGGGAGCATTACGGAGCGTTCCGTGAGACTTTTGCCTGGACCCGCTGGTGCTATGTCAGGGATGCTCTTTCCATAGCCTGGAGCTTTCTGGAGTATTACCGTTTTTCCGGAGTTCAGGAGTATCTTGACCGTGCCGTTCTGTGGGCGGAGTGGTTCATGAGACACGGCATGGATGAAAGCGGCTGGCCGAAGTGGGGAGTACAGTTTGACAGCTTTCTTCCCGGAATGAAACCGCCGCAGATGTGCAATGATATCCACGGATGTTTTCACGGCGGAAGTCTGAATTTCTTTTACCAGCTGGCAAAGGAAACCGGAGACCGCCGTTGGACAGGTCCATTTTTTGAATATATCGCCGATTATTTCTGCAGCACGATCCAGCAGGAGAACGGTTTTTTCTGTTCAGTCGAAAAAGCATCCGGCAAAGTCCCGCCGCAGGATCCCCAGAACAAACTTCATCGGGGAAACGATGACCTGGGAACTCTGGGGCTGCTTTGTGCATACAAGGTTGACCGCAGGACTTCACGCCTTGACAGTATAAGGAAATTTCTGACGGCTGTATTTGCCAATCAGCAGCCGGATGGCGGATTTGAAAACAGCTGTGCCGCGATCCCGGTCATCCTCAATATCCTGCACGAGTCGGGAGCTGTTATGGATTTTTCTGTGGAACAGTCCCACGTCGACAGGGCTCTGGATGCGTTGCTGGCGCGGCAGTTCAGCGATGAATGCGAATCTGCCTTTTTCGGTGGATTAAATGAGCTGGACGACGGTAATTTGCATGTCCGGTCAATGGGATACTCGCTGCTGGTGTTTTTGAAGTTCTGCGGAAAAGACGACCGCTTCCTCACCGTGTGAGGAGGCGGTTGCTGCCGCACCTGTGTGAAAATAAGATTTTGCCGGATGTTTATGCCGGCGTATCATAAACCGAGCCTTGACAAAAAAGTATAATAGCGGTATCTTTCCTCATATACAGATCATTTCATAAATGTTTTGTCTTTTGAAAACAAATCAAGAAAGTGAGGGAAGTATGAAAAATCATTTACTCGCATTGGCTCTTGCCGCATGTTTCTGTGCTGCTGCAAGTGAAGGGACTGCTGCAAAAAATCTGTTGAAAAACGGGGACTTCAAAGAGGTCAATATCGGAGCTCCGGCAAATTGGACTCTTGGCAAAGATACCGCTTTTTCGGCTGAAAAAAATCTGGTGACAGCTTCCGGAAAATCCTACAATGTGCTTGTTCAGAAAATCGTCCTGCCTGCGGATAAAAACTATTCTCTGCGTATCCGCGCCAGAAAAAACGGTGAAAACGGCAGCATCGGAGCCTTGTTTCTCACTGAACCCAATGCCAAAGGCGTGAAAGAACATACTGTCGCCTGGAAGATCCCGTTGAGCGATAATTTCAGTGACCGGGTGTTCAGTTTCAAATCACGCGGTACCCGTCAGCTCAATATTTACCGCTGCAGCGGCGGAGACAGCGTGATCGAGATAGCTTCTGTTTCCGTGACAGAGGGCATGCCGGATGACAGTGTGATCAAACTTGACGACGGCAGAACTGTCACCAATATAATGAAAAATCCCGTGTTCGGCAATTACATCAACGGAAATCCTGCCAACTGGATCATTGGACGCAATGTTCAGATCCGTACCGCTGCGGACGGCGTGGTGCTCAAAGCCGGCGGCAAAGCCTATGTCACTGCGGCACAGGATCTTGATCTTGAAGCCGGTAAAGAATATACCATAGTTGTGAAAGCGCGTAAATTCGGCGTTGACGGTAAACTGGGTGTCCTGCCGCAGAAATTCATCGGCGGTAAATGGCAGGAAGCCAAATCCGTGGTCTGGAATCATCCGTTGACCGGAGAGTTCAAAGATCATGCTTTTGTTTTCAGAGCTCCTGCTGAAAAGGTGCGTCTCAACTTCTACCGTCTGGGAAATAAAAATATGCCCGGCGGAATCGAGATCGCGCGGGTGGTCGTTTTTGCCGGAAAGTAAACCGGCAGTTCTGAATTTTTTTCTGATGCCGGATATTTCTGATATCCGGCAGAGCGCAGTGTGCCTTAATATCATATTCCTGTTATAAAAATCATAGGAGTGTTTTTATGAAATCAAAGACTTTAAAATCATTTTTGATGTCAGCTGCCGTGAGTTTTGCAGCAGTGCTTTCTGCCGCAGAGGAGGTGCGTTTTTTCCGCAACGGAACGGAACCGGATATCTGTACCGGATTTGCCCGCACGGTCTCATGTGCTCCTGAAAGCAGTCCGACTCTTGCTTCTGTTACCTGGGATGACAAGCTGCTTACGGTCGAAGTGACCGCTGTTATTCAGGACGGCAGAAAGCCGGTCCTGCCTCCGCGTTCCGGTGCAAATGAAGTGACAGGACCGTTCCAGGGGGATTGTCTTGAGTTTTTTGTCCAGCCTGATCCCTCCAAAGCCGACTATTATCATTTTGCCGCCGGTCCTTCCGGATTGCTGTACGCCGCAAAGGGACGCAATACGTTCTGGAAACACAATGCAAAAGTCTCTTTGGAAAACGAGGATGAATACTGGAAAGTCACCTGGCGCATCCCCTGGCAGGATCTCGGTATCAAACCCGTTGACAATATGAAAATGAAATTCAATATCTGCCGCAATTACCGCAAAGACAATAAGGTTGAAAGTTACTGCTTTGCGGCATTGGAAATTCCGGGATTTCACAATCCTGATGCCTGGCGTACCGGTGTGCTTAAGCGCAAAGCGGCAAAAGCTGTTGTCTGGGAGACCGTGCGTGCCAAAAAAAATCTGCTTGCCAATCCTGAATTCGACGAGGTGAAGAACGGCAAAGTGACCGGCTGGAGTCTGGGCAAAGGTGCTGAACGGGTGGAAAATATGGCTCTTTCCAATGAGTGGATCATCCGCTGTTCCGGCAAGGCCTACGGTGCATTGTCCCAGGTGCCGGAGCTGGTGCCGGGCAGGGATTACACGCTCCACGTCCGTGCCAGAAAAGTCGGTGAAAACACCATGATGGGTATCATCCTGCTCTGGCGCAGGGATGACGGCAGAATGATCGAAAAACAGATCGTGTGGAAAGCTCCGCTTACCGATGATTACCGTGAATACCGGTATTCCTTTACTGCTCCGGAAAATCCCAACCGCCTGATCTTCTACCGTCTGAATCCTTCAAAGGACGGCACTGATGCCGTGGATTATGCCGGTATCCATCTTTATGAGGGCAAAAGCGATCCCTTTGAAGTGCGTCCGTTCGCTTTTTTCAGGATCGGCATGAAGCGTCCGATCCCCGGTACCGGACCGGTACGTCCGGATAATCCCTATGGGATGAGACCGGAGAAAATGCGTGTCCTTGCCATCTGCCGGAGTTTGCGTTTCACTCATGATGTGGTGGAACTTATGAAAGGATTGAATGTCCAGTGCGACCGCATGGCAGTTACCGGTACCCACTGGGATTTTACTCCTGATATTTATTTCTCCGACGGTGACAACCGGGCCGTGATGAAGAACATCATGGATAACAAATATGATCTTTACATGGTGTCAGAGTCGACCGCACTGCGTTTGGGCCCCGAACTTCAGAAGATCCTGAAGAAAAATGTGGAAAGCGGAGCCGGTATCTGGTTTAACAATTCCACTCCGCAGCCGCTGTTCGGATTGAAAACTGCAGGAGAGGGCAGGGCGGCTCTCGGCAAAGGACGCATCCTCCGTACCGTTTCAGGTGAAGAATTTGAGTTCATAAAACCGGAACCCGGCTGTGAAACTGAACGTCTCAGCAGACTGGGTGACGTGATGCGCATGCTGTATCTGACTGCCGGAAAAAAAGAGCTTATCCGTGAATTCAAACGTGATGCCGCAGCAGGAAAGATCTTCTTTACTGCTCCTGCCGGAATGAAATATGTCTGTACCGTAATGGATATCAACGGCAAAGTCACTGCAAATATAAAAGGTGTGACTTCCGCCGGAAAAAACGGTATCGCTTACACCGGAGCAGGCTGCTCCGGAAAGTATTTTGCCCGTCTCCGTCTTACCGATGCAGGCGGCAGGACTCTTGATTACAGCAGCATTTCCTTCACTGAAAAAGGGGTGACGATCACCGTAGTGCCGGAGAAAAAATCCTATACCGGACGCGGAACTGCCGGATTTGATATCAAACTTGGATCTCTTTCCGGTAAAGGCCTTCTCAAATGGCAGATCTGCGACTGGAGCGGCAGGATCCTTGACCGCGGCAGTGTTGACGCTGCTCCCCAGGTGCATCTGGATATACCCATCGATGCCATTGAGACCAACTATGCTGAACTGCGTCTGCAAGTCTTTGAAAACGGAAAACTTGCGGCGTTTACCAAATATCCTTTTGTCTGCCGCGACCGTGACCGCAAACGTCAGACCGCTGATTTCACCATGACCAACTGGGATTCCAGTTTCCCGACCCGCAACTATGCGGCGCAGATGGAGTATATCGGTATGGATAACGGCATCCGTCCCGGCAGCGGCTTCATGAACAAGTTCGCTGCCGGATTCAGCAGCGGCGGCGATGACCGCGCCTGGCCGCACATGGGACCGCGCATCAAGCCGGAAAATGGTGTCCGTCAGCCCAGTCTTGCCGATCCCGTGCTGTGGAACAAAATCGAAAAGAACGTCCGCCGTCTCGACCGCAAGGAATACCATTACGGACTTACCTTCGCAGGTATCGTGGATGAAGCAGGACTTTCAAGCAGAATGTGGAAGATCGATACCGAAGAGGTCGATTGTCATCCGCTCAACGTTCAGGCTTACCGCAAGGCGATGGAGAAAAAATACGGTACGATCACCGCATTCAATGCCATGTGCGGAACAAATTACAGCTCTTTTGCTGAACTTGGTCCGATTTTCACCACAAAGGCGAGAAGCCGCAAAAACTTCGCTGAATTCATCGAGTGGCGCAATTACAACACCGATCACTGGATAAGCAAGATCCGCAGACTGCGTACGATCATGGATGAAACAGATCCGGAACTCCCGCTCTGTCTGTACAACTCTTTCGGACCGCGCGCTCTTGACGGAACTGATTACTGGAAACTGCTGACGAAAACCGGTATCGGATTTTCTCTTGAGTACACCAGTCTGGTCCGTCCGGGCAGGGATATGCCGCTTTATGACTTTGATGAAGTGTTCCGCAGTTTCCGTCCGGATATGCGGGTGTGGGGATTTATCGGATACGCCTGGAGCTATGAGCTGGCGCGCTTCCAGCCCTGGTGGCTGGCTCTGCACCGTTACGGCGGACTGGGATATTTCAGCATGACCGCCTGCGATGCCGGTACTCTGCTGACTCTGCCGGATTGTGAGCTTACCCAGGAGGCTGATGCCTTGCGTAAAGGTGCGGTCGATACCGGACTGCTTTCCGGATTCGGCAAACTTTTCCTCGACTATCAGTGGGCTCCGAGGGATATTGCGGTATTGTGGAGTCATCCGTCGCTCATGGTCTCGTGGTGTCTCGGCACCGAGCAGGGATGCGATGTACTGGATGCCGGCAGCAGTTACCGCAGATGGCAGTATGCACGTCACTGCGTGCGCTATCTGCTGGAGGAACTGCTTTATCAGTATGATTTCGTGCCTCCTGAAAAACTGGGGGATCTGAAGGGCAGAAAACTTCTGATTCTGCCGTACAGTATCGCTCTTTCCGACAAAGATGTGGAAAACATCCGCAAATTCATCAGTGCCGGAGGAACTGTCATCGCCGACACCATGCCGGGAACTTATTCTGAAATCGGTGTGCCGCGCGGCAGATCTCCGTTTGCCGATCTGAAAAACGATCCCCGTTTCATCGTGACCGGCAGGGAGTTCAATGACCGTGATGCCGCCTGCCGTGCAAGTTTTGCAGAATTGCTGAAAAAAGCCGGAGTCATGCCGGTGGTATCCTCTCCGCAGGTACCGCGTGTCAGCGGCAGGGAGGCGATGCATTTCGTGGATAAAAATATGCATATTTTTGCCGTCATCCGCAATCCTCACCGTGCTTCTGACAAAACTGTACAGACCTTCAAATTTCCGGTTTCCGGACACATCTATGATCTGCGCAGCGGCAAATATCTCGGCTCCGGGAATCAGGTGAAGCAGCTGGTCATGCCTGCTGATACAGCCCTGTTCGGAGTGTATCCGTATCAGGTGAAAGAGTTGACTCTTGATGTTCCCGGAACTGTTCGCGGCGGAAAAGATCTGGTCTGCAATATCACCGCAGTTCCCTCAAATGGCAAAGCAGGAAGACACCTCTTTCACGTGGAAGTCGTGCCGCCGGACGGCAGGGTGAGACGGCGCATCTTTACCCGCAACCTTTCCGCTCCGGATGGCAGCGCGAAGCTGGTGTTCCGCATGGCGTGCAACGATCAGCCCGGTGTCTGGAAAGTGCGCGCAACTGACATCATGACCGGCAAAAAAGCTGAAAAGACTTTCAAACTGACCCATTGAGGAGTGAAAAATGGGACGCAACCAAAATCCCTATCAGTCAGTAGACTGGGACCGGGTACAGCCGCTTTGCGGATGTACCCACATGCACTGTGTCAACGATGAGCAGTTCCAACGCTTTGTAAAGCAGGGACTGGAGTTTGTCACACTTGCCAACTATCACCCGTCAGTACCGTGGTATCCGCTTAAAGATATGCGTAAACGTTCTCTGCGTACCGGACAGAAAGGATGCTTCAGAAACGGCAGCTATATTGAGGAATATACTGATTTTACACAGTATTCCGGAGAAGATCCGGATAAGGGCGGACCGGTGTTTTCCCATATTCCGGAAAATCTGCTTGAAGCTCCCAACGCCGAACACCACTGGTTCAGTGATTACAATGTCTATTTGCATATATCCGCCCCCGGTTCGTACATGGCAAGCGGATATCCGGATGTGGCATGGAACGGTGAGCCGCCACTTTGTGATCTGCAGAAATCCGGCTTTCAGAAGGGTTTTCAAAAGCCGTGGAAAGAGGCGTTCTCCATGCTGCTTGACCGGATGATCTCTCCGGATGGTGGCGGTATCATCATCAATCATCCGGTCTGGTCACACATGCCGATACAGGATATTCTGGATATGCTTGATTTTGACGACCGGGTGCTGGGGATCGAGATCTACAACGACGGCTGTGATTACGATTACACGGAAACTGCGGATCATCTCTGGGATGCCATTCTTTCCACCGGCAGACAGTGTTTCGGTTTCTGCGTTCAGGATCATCCGCGTGAGGTCTGGCGCGGCAGGATACAGCTGCTGCCGGAGGAACGCACTGCTGAAAGTGCGCTCAAGGCCATGCGGCAGGGCGCGTTTTACGGCAGCATCACAGGTGAGCATCACTTCAAACGCATTTCCTTTGACGGCAGACATTTTGAGGCAAGCTGGGATGGCACTGCTGATGAATTCCAGCTTATTACCGCAAAAGGTGTGGCTGTGAGCGAATACCGTGTTGACCGTTTCAGCTGCGATTTTACTCCGTCTGAACTTGCGGAACACCGCTATCTGCGCTGTACCGCCCGTTTCGGCAGACGCGGGGAAAAAATATATTCACAACCGGTAATGTTTCAATAGGAAAAACAAAAATTATGGATGAAAAATTTTATGCCCGTTTCGGGTGGTTCTGGTACAACGATCAGGAAATTTTGCACGATACCCAGGAGGATATCGACCGCAAAATGGCAAAGCATGCCGCACAGGGCATCACACATGTCATAACTTTCAGCAGCACCCATTTCCGCTGGAGTTTCAAGCCGTTCTGGAAAGAGATCAATGACTGTATCGCAAAGATCGTCAGAGCCGGACATAAGTACGGGATAAAGGTGATCGAACATCACTCCTGCAATCTGACCCATTATCCGGATACCGAAGAAAACCGGAACATGTTTGAGGGGGAAATGATCCTGCGGGAATCGACTTCCAAAAACTGGCCCGGTCTGGAAAAATGGATGATGGATCCGGAAAATGAGATCGAAAAATGGGTGCAGATATCCGGAGCCACCGGCAAACCGGTCGTTCCCTACGGCGGTCACGGCAGATGCTTCAACAATCCGGAGTTTGTCAACGCTTATCTGAAATATCTTGAAGATGTGTATGCCACCGGTGTTGACGGCATCATGACCGATGACGTGCATTATTTTTATCCCTGGGCATGCACCTGCAGTTATTGCCGCGAAGGATTCCGGAAAAAGTACGGCAGTGAACTGCCGCAGCCGGAGGATTGGGATAAATGGGTCGGCAATTATGATGATCCGGTTTTTATGAACTGGCTGAAGTTCCGGTATGAATCGGTCACGGTATTCCACCACACGGTGATAGAGCATTACAGAAAACTCGGACTTGATATGTTGAGACCGAATTATACTTCGGTGGCACTGTGTCCGACTCCGACCTCCTATATACTTGATGATCTTCCGGAGATCCACTGGGTGTTTCAGGAGTGCTGTTTCTCCACGGTGATCCGCTACACCTGGCCGCTTTATCTGCTGGATCAGCTGCAGCGGCGTTCCATGGAGCGGCACCGCGGGACTCCGGCGATGATGATGTTTTATGCCGACCGTCAGGATCAGCTGGCTTTTTCATGGGGTGTGGCACGGCTGTGTTCCTCTTTGTACACCAATACCCCGGAAGGCAAATCCACTGTCGATGAAACCATGTACCGGGATTTCGAGAAAAAGTATGCGGACAGGCTTTTCAACTGCGAGTCGCTTTCCCCTGTCGGATTTCTGGACTCGCTGGAAAACCGCCGCTTCGGTGCCGGATATGAGGCTTCAAGGATGAAGTTCTGGATACAGAGCGCGTTTTTTGAAAATATTGCAGTTGAACTTGCCGACAGCAGAAAGCCGGAAACCTGGAAGCAGTTTTCTGTCATCTGTGTCAATGAAGTGCATGTTCTCGGTGATGATGAGATATCTTCGTTGCGCCGTTTTGCATCAGAGGGCGGCACTGTGGTCGTCACCGGTCTTTCCGGATCTCATGACCGTGATTTCCGCCGTCTGACTGATGAAGAAATCACATCCCGCTGGGGATTTTGTATGACGATGGAACCGGATCAGTACCTTGAGATCCCCTGCGGCAAAGGCAGATTTATCCGCACCGGCTGGATGTTCGGTTATCCCGGCAGCCGTGAGCTTAAGGAAAAGATTTTCGTCACCCGGTGGAACGGTCCGGCGCACAACCACAAGCTGCTGGAGTTGAGAAAAGATATTCCGGAGATCTGGCTGCAGCGGGCATACAGCAGTGCCGCAAGCGATGTTGTTGCCGATGCGCCCAACTTTGACGGTTACTATGCTTTTGAAAAGGAACGCAAAGAGATAACCGCATTCCTGAAAAAACTTGCAGCGGAAAATCTGCCGTTTGAAACGGAAGACTTCCCCGAACTTGTGATCGCAGTTCCCTTCCGCAGCAGGGAGAACAGCAAGATATCCATCCAGCTGCTCAATGCTTCCGGAACCATGAAACGCGGAGATGAGGAAAGAATAAGTCACGATGACCCCATTCCTTTTACGCCTCTTGCCGGAACCGGAAAGATGAAGATCGTGATCCCCGATGACTGCGCTGTGCCGGAAAACATCTGCTTTGCCGCTCCGGGAAAGGATAGTGTTCCGCTGCACTTTGAATGTGACGGCAGAAAAGTATCCGTCGAACTGCCGATGGAACTGCTGCAGACATGCGGGTCGGTATTTCTGATTTGAAATCGATTTGACAAAAACTATAATAGTTTGTATTATTATAGTTGATGGTTTCTTTTCAAGGGAATTGTTTTTATGCCCAAAAGTTCAGAAATGTGCAAAATAGTTGAGGATTATATCCGCCGGAACAACATCACCGGTAAAATGCCGGGGATCATTGCTCTGTCGCGGGAGCTTGGACTCAATCAGGTGACTTTGTGCAAAGCCTATCACATGCTGGCGGAAAAGGGGGTTATTACGATTTGCGGCACCAGTGGATCATTTGTGAATGACCGTGCAGGCCGCTCATCCGGGAGTATTCCCGGGAGAAAGAAACTGCATCACAGTATCGGCGTGATCGGGCTGAATGAGGACAGTGCCGCAGATCAGAAACGGCGGATGACTGCCTTGTCGGAACTCGGCAGAACGCGGGGATTTGATGTCGTCAACATGGGCTTGAGTCTGCCGCAGCTGGAAGATAACCACAATATGCTGGGCAATTTCCCTGTCGACGGCTATATCTTTTACAACTCCCGTCTGACAACACCGCACTGCCGTTTTCTTGAGCGTACGGATATTCCTTTCGTCAACACCGGAACTCTTGACGGCGTGAAGATCAACAACGTTGTGGATCACGATCACGATACCGGTTACTCCATTGCGCTGAAACATCTGCTGGATCTCGGACACCGCAGGATCGGTTATGTGAATGTGAAGGTGCGTTCAGAACTTATCCATCATGACCGTGACATACGTCAGGTTTTCAGGAGGATGCTGGGAAATGATTTCGATCCGGCATTGTTTTACCGCACTCTGGAAAACCGGGATCTGCGGCAGATGGGCAGCCGCGCCTTTGATATATACGGCAATATGGCATTGAAACATCTGTTCGACCGTGAACAGCCGCCGACCGCGGTGATAACCATGCCGTCGATCGCTAAAGTTTTTATCCGGCTGCTCAGCGCAGCAGGCATCCGCTGTCCGCAGGATGTTTCGGTCATTGCCGTTACCGGTGAGCCGCCGGTAGACAATATGACATGTTTGTGTTATGACAATGATGAATTGCTGCTGCTGGCATTGCACCGACTGCTTGATCTTATCCGGAAAACTGACCGGAATGAGTTTTCTGAAGCTCTTGCTCCGCAGCTTGCCGCTCCGGAAGCGACCACGGCTCCGCCGGGGGATACGAAGATGATCTATGAGAAATTTCAGGACTTTTTAAAAAAATCAGACCTAAAAATAAGGAGATGAAAAAATGAAATCATTGGAACAAAAAACTGAAACATATGACATTTTTCCCGCCCATGGGCGGGTGAAGCGGAGCTTCACCCTTATAGAGCTTCTCGTCGTGATCGCCATCATTGCGATATTGGCGGCGATGCTGCTGCCGGCTTTGCAGCAGTCGCGTGCAACTGCCCGCAAAACTGTCTGCAAAAACAATATGAAACAGTCTCATACCGCATTTACCATGTATACTGCGGAAAACAAAGATTATTTTCCGCCGAGCCATATTTCTGTGTCTGCAAACCTGAAACTGTACTGGAGTGATAATATTGCAGATTATCTCGGTAAATCTGCGCGTAATGCAGACGGACATAAGATACTTGCCGACCGC
The DNA here is from genome assembly GCA_045532825.1 of Victivallaceae bacterium. Taxonomy (GTDB): domain Bacteria; phylum Verrucomicrobiota; class Lentisphaeria; order Victivallales; family Victivallaceae; genus UBA1784. The sequence goes on from JAZSGR010000181.1 coordinate 41,333, forward strand.
AACAGTCTGACGGCGATAAACAAGTGTCCTGAAGCTCACGAATTGCGTAAGATGCAGACAAATTATGACCGGCCTACTATCGGTATCAATCAACTTGGTACTTTCTACAGTGGATTCTGGACAAATGCGGAAACCAGTTATCCGGCTGCCGGCAAGATGAGCAAAGTCACCATGCCGGGAAGAACATGGTTGTTTACCGATGTCAGTTCGACCTCTGCTACGTCATCTGTACTGTTTTATCTCGCGCGTACAGGTTTTACCACCAATCAGTACTGTTATGTCGTTTGGCCGCACAACGGTTTTGCCAATATCACCTGGCTTGACGGACATGCAACTGAATCTCCCGTCAATCTTGAGTATTTCGATTGTGCAACTGATGACCGTGGTGTTGTTCATCCTTACTGGGTGATGTATAAATAAGTTTGCTTTGAAAAAATAAATAAGCAGTGTTATATTACGGCTCCGGCAAATCAAGTTTTGGTTGCCGGAGCTGTTTATATTTTGAAAAGGGAGTTGTACTGTGGCTGAAAATGAATCGATCTATCCGGAACGCGAAGCGCGTTTCAAAGCACTGATACCGTTTTTTGTTTTTCTGGTGTTTTATCTCGGCTTGTCGCTGTGGTCCGGGGATTTTTACAGCGTGCCGATGCCGGTGGCTTTTCTGGTCGCCTCCGCCTCCGCCATGCTGCTTGACAGAAGACATACCCTTGATGCCAAAGTGGAGATATTCGCCAAAGGTATGGGCGACAGCAATATCATGATAATGTGCATGATATTCATCCTTGCCGGATGCTTTGCCGCTACCGCCAAAGCCATGGGGGCGGTGGATTCCGCAGTGCTGATCTCACGCTGTCTGATACCCGGCAAACTTCTGATCGCAGGTTTCTTTGCTGTCTCCTGTTTCATTTCCCTTGCGATCGGTACCAGCTGCGGTACCATCGCTGCGATCATGCCGGTCGCCGCCGGTCTGACCGGAACTGCCGGAGTTGATCCGGTACTTATCACCGGTGCAGTCATCGGCGGAGCAATGTTCGGAGACAATATGTCGATGATCTCCGATACCACCATAGCCGCCACCCGTACCCAGGGTGTCGCCATGCGGGATAAATTTCTGGTGAATTTCCGGATGATCCTGCCCGCCGCAGTGGCTGCTCTGGTTATTTACAGCTGTTCAACAGTACCCGCCGGAGCAGCTCCGGTTCTTGAAAAAGTGACGATGCATCACATCGTTGCGGTCACTCCCTACATCGTCATCCTCTGCGGAGCCTTGCTCGGAGTCAATGTCATGGCTCTGCTTTTTGCCGGAACCGTCATGGCGGCTGTCATAGGGATGTTTTCAGGTAAACTCACACTTGCTTCCGCGCTTTCCTGTGCGGGGCAGGGGACTTGCGGCATGGCGGAAACTCTGATCGTCGCCATCCTTGCCGGCGGATTGCTGCGGGTCATCCGTCACAACGGCGGTATCGCGTATCTTATGCAGAAAATAGAAAAAGCAGTCTCCGGTAAACGCGGATGCGAGTTCGGTGTCGCGTTTCTCGTAAGTGCAGTAAATCTGTTCACTGCCAACAACACTGTCGCTATCGTCATCGCAGGACCGGTCGCAAAAATGCTTTCCGTCAAATACAACTGTGATCCCAGACGTATTGCAGGTATTCTGGATACCGCATCCTGTGCCGTTCAGGGTATCATCCCATACGGTGCGCAGATATTGATCGCGGTCGGCGTGGCAAAATCCGCAGGTGTGGAGATAAAGACTCTGGAACTGCTTCCGGTGCTTTATTATCCGCTGTTCACCGGTGCGGCGCTTATCTTATCCATCGCTTTTTCCGGAGTGTTCCGCCGTCATGAGTGAGAGTATTTTTCCGCCGCCGGAAACTGCTGATGAAAACGGCATCGTGGCAGTTTCGCGTTCTCTCAACTGCGCCATGCTGCGCGACGCCTACCGGCACGGATTGTTCCCCTGGCCGTTCGGAGATGAATATGATTTCATTCCGTGGTGCGCTCCGCTGAAGCGCGGAGTGATAATGATGGATGAGTTCCATATCCCCAAAAGTTTCCTCCGTGAAATGAAAAAACTTGATTTCACTTTGAAGATAGATCATGATTTCCGGTCGGTCATCACCGCCTGCGCAGGAGCAAGACGCAAAGGGCAGGACGGTACCTGGATAACTTCACAGATGATCGAAGCCTATTGTCAGTTCCACCGGCAGGGATATGCCCACAGTTTTGAGACCTATGACCGTGAAGGCAATCTGGCTGGTGGTCTGTACGGTGTTGAAAACGGAAAGATCTTTTGCGGGGAAAGTATGTTTTACAAAGTTTCCGGAGCCTCGAAATTCGCTTTCGTCAAAATGGCGGAGCATCTCAAAGCGCGCGGAATAAAAATCATAGATACCCAGATGGTTACTGCGGCGACCGCAGCTTTCGGAGCAAAAGAGATCCCGTCTGCGGAATATATCAAACTTCTCCGCCGGTACGGTGAAGATCAGTAAATACTTGCACTTTACCGGACAGCGTTGAAAATAAACACTTCCGGCTCCTGACCGCACTTGAAATTACAAGTGTATCATGCTATCTTATAGAAATACAGGTAAATATATCTAAAGGGAAATGCTTTATGAAAATGATGAGTGGTGTAAAGTCTGCCTTTGTCAGAATACTGTTGTTTATGTTTGTGTTTTCCGTTGGTTTCCAATTATCCGGAGCGACTAAAAACTCTATAAACAATATAACGATCAGCGGTCCATCCCGCGTTGACGTCGGTGCCGGCGCAGTGTTTTCATGTACCGGGGAAAATTATTACGGTGAGAAATATTCCGTTTCGGTGAAATGGTCGGTTTCAAATTCCTCTTATGCCTATTTTTCCGGAAATACCCTTTATGCGACAAGTGCCGGTGCGGGAAAATCCGTGACCGTTATTGCTGAATACGGTAATTATGTGTCGGATGAAAAGGCAGGCTCCCCTTACCGTGTCGCCAGAAAAACAGTAAGTATTTCATCTCAAAACAATACGGTTTCCAAACCTGTCACGCCGGGAACATCCGGTGTCAAAAATCCTTCCGGAAAAGTGAAGAAACTCAAGATCACCGGAGCATCCAGTGTAAGTGCCGGTAATTATGAGACCTATGTCTGCACCGTAACCTATTCTGATAAAAGAACGGAAAATGCTTCTCCGGAGTGGTCAGTGTCAAACTCTTCAGTCGGCTATTTCAGCGGCAATACTCTCTATATAAACTCACGCGGCGGAGCAAAATCTATTAAAATAACCGCAAGGTTCGGCGGAAAAAAAGCGACCAAAACTGTCAAGATCAATAAACAGCTTGCCGGTATAAGCATCACCGGCAAGGATTCGGTCAAAGGTAAAAAATCTATAACCCTCAAATGCAAAGCTGTGTATACTGACGGCAGTCAGAAGACCATAAAACCTGTCTGGTCGCTGATTGCAAATTACACACTGTCGTATTATGTGACACTCACCTCCGGCGGCAAATTGACTTATAAGAGTCCTTTGTCATCCGCTGCCACTGTACAGGTGAAAGCCGTAAGCGGCAATTATCAGGCAGTCAAGACGATCACTCTTGAGGCGGGAAATGTATCCGGCGGCTCCGGCAGTATGCGTATTTACGGATCGTCTTCTCTGAAAACATCGAAATCAGCTACCTATTCGCTGTATTATAACGGAGCGAAGGTCACCAGTCCTTCTGTCAAGTGGGGCAGATCCGGAAATCTGCTTACGGTTTACGATCAGGGCAGCACTGCCCGTGCAGTTGCCGGTAAACCGAGCGGAAAAACCGGTTCCAGTTACGTGACAGCAACCTATAAAGGTAAAACAGTAAGGTTCAAAGTCACTGTGAGCAGGTAACGGATGTCCGCAGTTCCGGATCATCAGCCTGATATGGATACCCGTAATAAGTTCACGTTACTGGAATTATTGATAACGCTGTCAGTTATTTCAGTTCTGGCATCGATGGCTGTTATTGCTGCCGGCCATGCCAGACGGCGCGGACAGGAAACCCGTGACCTCTCCAATATGAAACAGATAACAACTGCTGTGGTGCAGTATGCAGGAGAGTCACGGGGAGCATGTTTTTATTCTCCGGATATTCCCGCATTTCTGCATGAGATCTCGCTGCTGCCTGAAGTCCTGACCTGTCCGGTTAAAGCATCTGCGGAGAACGGAGAACAGTATTATCATCACTATAACAGCAACGGTTTTCTGTTTCACCGTTTCCGTGGAGATGCCTATGCGAAATGGGATCTGTCGGAAGATGACTCCCCGCCGCACATGTTTCAGCCGGTTCCGCTGGCAAAGATAAAAGATCCGGCACGGAAAATCATTCTTTCCGAAGCGGATGATGAAGAAAATCCCGAACCGCCGATGCTTGGGGCATTTTATCCTGGGTTCAGTTTTGTTCTCGCAGGTGAACACCACGGCGGACGGACGCTCTGCGGCTGGGCTGATGGACATGTTTCTTTTGAGCCGGACGCCAATGACCGTTTCATGTATCCGCCGGAGGAATCTTTTGAAGAAGAGTACCCTTATCTTGAACCTGAACTTTGAACTGCTCAGAATCTGAAAAAGTCATTACAGCTTTTTATAATAGGTGATGCTGTCGAGATGATACTCGCCGAAACCGGCGCGCTGATATGCGCGTCTGGCGGGGGCGTGACCGTCATCAAGTCCGGTAGTGACCTGGGCGGCGGTCATCCCTGCCGCTTTGAAGCGGCGGAAAAGTTCAGCATACATCGCCTGTCCGACACCTTTGAGTCCGCAGGTTTTATCCACTGCATTGTTGCCGATGATACCGGTACGGGTCTTTTCATCGAGGATATAAGTGGCAAAACCTGCGATTTTACCCTCCGCAGTTTCTGCCACGATAAACCACTCCGGATGAGTTTCAGCATGCTGCTTTATCTGCTTGCGTTTGGCATCAGGATCAGGACGGGTCTGCTCAAACAGCTCATCACCTATCAGCTGTCTGAATACGGCATAGATCGGCTGCCACGCCCCGTGGGCGATATCCTGGACCACCGGCAGATCTTCCGTGCGGAATTCACGTATGATGACTTTATCCATGATGCCTCTATTTATTTTGATTTATTTTTCCGGGTAATCTCAGTGTTTATCAGAAACAGGGACGGGTGTACGCATGATCCGTGATTGGTTTCCGGAATGGATACGTATTTTACATTTTTATGCTTGAACACATATTTCAACCTTGCTGCAAGAAGCTGGTTTTCTTCAGCTCTTGCCGGCCAGTCTTTCGCCGGATCTCCGCAGTAAAATATCATGTAAGGCGCATTTTTTGAACCATAGAAAAGCGGAGCAAGCTCATCCACCATAAATTTCGGAGTTGAAGGATCTTTCTTCCTGCGTTCGCCGAGGACCTGGAAATGTGTGCTCATCTGACCGGAGACCGGGAACACTCCGGCAAGCTGTGACGGTTTTTTACCGAATTTTTCCAGATATTTTTTATCCAGAGCGATCATCGCTGACAGATAGCCGCCTGCGGAGTGTCCTGCCACATAGACCTTTGCCGGATCTCCGCCGTGTTTTTCTATATTGTCAAGCACCCACGAAACAGCCGCTGCTGCATCGTAAATGTAGTCGGGAGCTTTGACGTCTTTGCCGGAAAGACGGTAATTGACCGCAGCCACTGCGATTTTGCTCCGGTCGATATTTGCCGGATAATGTTTTCCGCCTCTGGATAAGCCGCCGCCGTGAAACCAGACCAGAGTCGGAAATTTTTTACTTTCCGGAGTCGACAGATCCAGAGTGCAGCGTTTACGCAATGCCTGTTCGTTGCCCTGAACAGGAACACCTTTGGTGTAATAAGCGATATTTTTGATTTCTCCGGCAGAAAGTACAGCTCCGGCGCAGCAGAAAAATACGGCAAGTGAAGTTACTTTGTTGAACATGATCATTTCCTTTTTATTTTGCCTTTTTCCGGACCTTTTCCGGAACGGCGTTTTTTGAGTACATTTATCTGCGGACGGCGTTCAGCAAGTCCGCGGTTGACCGGTATCGGATTGCCTTCGGAGTCTTTGCCGCAGTAGTACATCGCTCCGCCCATGGTCATCGGCAGCGGGATATAGTCCTGCACCTGCTGAAGACTCCAGCGGCGGGAGTTGAGATAATCGTCAACAGTCTTCATCTCTTTGCCGGTACAGCCGGGGAAGTTTGAGATGAACAGCGGAACCAGATACTGTTCCAGTCCGAATTCCCTGCTTTTCTTCTCAAATATCTCTACAAATTTATAAAACTCCTCTGCGGAACTTTTACGCATGAGTTTCAACACTCTGGGGTTGAGATGCTCCGGAGCCACCTTGAGGTGTCCGGAAACATGATAGCGGATGAGTTCCTCCAAAAGTTCCGGCTGGCGCAGCGCAAGATCAAGACGTATACCGGAATTGATGAATACATGTTTTATTTTGGGATTTTTCCGCAGTTTGCGCAGCAGATCCCGCACCGCGATACCGTCACAGTGATAGTTCGGACACGGTTTGGGGAACAGACAGCTTGAACGCTTGCATTTCGCACAGATGCTGCGGTCGGTCGTGCTGCCGAAAAGATTGCCCGCCGCTCCGCCGACATCGCTGATCGTACCGCGGAAACGCGGATTTGAAGCTATGACTTCTACTTCGCGTTCAATCGACTCTGCACTGCGGCTCATTACGCATCTGCCCTGGTGGGTGACCAGTCCGCAGAAAGCACATCCTCCCGGACATCCGCGTACAGCCTGCACCGAGGTTATGATCGTTTCGTATGCCGGTATCCTGCCTTTGTATGACGGATGCGGTTTACGGGCATAAGGCAGTTCGTGCACCCGGTCAAGCTCTTCCGGTTCCAGCGGCATGGGAGGCGGTTCTATGACCAGCAGGCGGTCACCGTAACGCTGGATGAGTCCTCTGCCGCCGAACGGATTCATTTCAGCTTCGATCATTTTTGTCGAAGTCATGATCGCATCTTTATTTTTGAGCGTTTCTTCGTAACTTGGCAGTTCAAGATAATCATCTCCCGGCGTGAACTGTTCCGCCGCCTTCTTGCCGAGCAGCCTTGCGGTCCCCCGGATTCCGTCCAGCGGTTCCCCGGCGGCAAAACGCCGGAAAACTTCCGGCGTCGGACGCTCACCCATACCGTATACCATGATATCAGCTTTGGTGTCAAGCAGCATCGAGGGACGTATCTTATCCTGCCAGTAATCGTAGTGGGCAACCCGGCGGAGACTTGCTTCAAGTCCGCCGATCATCACCGGAACTCCGGGGAACGCCTGCCTGGCAAGCTGGGAGTAGACCACCAGAGCATGCGGCGGTCTTTTGCCGGGAATGCCGTTTTCGCTGAACATATCCTCTCTGCGTTTGCGCCTGCCGACGGTGTAAAGATTTACCATCGAATCCATATTTCCGCTGGTGACGCCGATGCCGATGCGCGGTCTGCCCATGACTTTGAGACTTTCGGGATCGCTCCAGTCCGGCTGGGCTATTATGCCGACTTTGTATCCGCAGTCGGTGAGCAGTCTGCCGATGATCGCAGCTCCGAAAGAGGGATGATCGACGTAGCAGTCGCCGGTGATTATCAATATATCCAGTTCATCATATCCGGCAGAGATCATCTCCGCCCGGGTCATCGGTAAAAATTCAGGATGTTTCATTTTTCAGATTTCAGCAGCCCGATTGCCGGTATCTTTGATGCCGGTGTGAAGTCCTGCTGTTTACGGTTGGTGAATACAAGTGATGTGTCAGCGTATTTTGCCGGAGGATAATTGCAGCGCAGATCAAGCTGCTCTTCCTGATTTATCCCCACAACACTGCTGTCAAGGATGAACAGCATGGAGTATTTATCATTTTTTCCGGGATATTCAACATCGCTTCCTGCTGATTTCCACGCACCGCCATTGACTCGCAGTGCAACGCATTTGTAATTTTTGCCGAATGCATGAAGACTGTAATCGTGACGTGAAAGTATTCTGCCGCTGAAAAGTTTCAGTGTGACCGAGGCGTAAACTCTGTTTTCCGGGAGATCCGGATATTCCTGTTCACTGAAGTCACGGATGCTTTGCCTTTTGGAACTCAACTCCGCTGCGAGGATCACTCCGCTTCTGAAAGGCTGTGTCCCGGCATGGAACACAGCAGGCGCGCAGAGCGCAAACAATAAAAACAAGTACTTTTTTGTCATGATCTCAACACCGTATTTTTTGTTTTGTGGACATTTCAATATAAAGCCGTTCCGTATATTTTTCAAGCTGCCTCAATCATCTGACAGGATAATATTTTCCTGTTCCGGAAGCTTGTTTCTCAAATGTGCCAGACGCAGCACCTTGTGATGAACACACTCCTGACGGGTGAGGGGACAGCTGCCGTCCGGATTGACACTGCCGCAGATACCGTTCTTCAACTGCATCGGGCAGGTGTACGGACAGATGTAATTTTTTTGCGGGAGACAGCATTTATTGCATCCGGTACATCCGGCAAGCAGAGCTTTCAGATATCTGGCGTTATCGGAACGCTGTCTGTCGGCGTGGGAAAATAAAAACGATTTTATCCGCAGCGCAGTTTTTTCTGCAAAACCGGCATACGGTGCCGGCAGTTCACGGGTCTCCGGCTGATCGTCGAACGGATAGTTGCGGTAGAGCATCCGGTCATAAAGCTGGAAACTCCATGAATAAGGTGCCATTTCAGTACTTGCCATGAAGGCATTGTATTCATCCAGCCACACTTCAAAAGACCGGTATTCTTTCAATGCCGTACTGATCCTTGACAGCACATAGCCGGTCTTTGCCGGATTATCCGCTCCGCTGATCTCTATACCGCTGAAGCCGAGCAGACGGCATCCGGCAGCCTGAAGCTCCAGACGGCGGTACTGTGTCGCCTCAAACTGGTTTTTCGAGTATACCAGTTCCTTATCCAGCAGTTTTTTCATGTCTTTTGAGATCTTGATGCCGGGAGCACCGCCGTTCAAAATAGTATCCAGTCTTTCAGGAGAGAGCAGTGTCAGACGGGCGATCTTGGGATAATGCATGTCCCGTCCGGTGAGATACCAGGCCAGCGACTGCAGTTTGAGCATATCCCAGCCGGTCTGGGTGATGAGAAAATTTGCTCCGCAGTTGAATTTTTTCATCATTTTGTAGTAGCTGCCGAGCAGAGTGTACGGCGTGTACTGATAGGGATTGACTGCGGCACCTGTGAAAAATTTTCCTTTGCGTTCAGCCAGTATGCGGAGTATATCGCAGCTTTCTGTAAACGGTATCTTCCGGCATTCTTTTGCGCTTTTTATCTTTTCCGGAATATCTCCTGATACCGGAATGATATTGTATATACCGGCATTTTCCGCCATTTGAACCAGTTCCATTACGCCCTTTTTATCCAGTCCTGCGCCGGAGAGGCAGACCAGATGACGGTCGCGGTCGTTTTCCGGCAGAGCTGCTGCAAGTTCAATCGCGCGCCAGTCCGGACGGCTGCTGTTATCAATGATGGCAATGGCAGTATCCGGCATATCCGGATTGTTGAAAACAGCATTGCCAAGAGCCTCTATACGTTTGACTGCGGATGAGCGGTCCATTTCGTTTGACGGCACCTGGGTTTCGATCAAAGTCAGAAATCTGCCGTTTTCCAGTGCTTCACGTATGCGGTTGCCGGCAACCGGATTGAAATTCATTTCCAACTGGGTCTCACTCATTTTCACTTCCTTTCCGGTTCCGGTTTTCTGCCCCGGTCAAAAACGAAAAACAGACCGTCAGCAAGACTTGTGATCAATAAAACAGCCGTGTAAACCAGCTGTGCAGTACGGGCATCAGCAGAGGCAATGCCGCCTGCGGTCATTATCAGTACGGAAACGATATCTCTGCCGCCCACTCCTGCCGGAAACAGCGGAATGAGTCCGATGATATTGCCGACCGTAAGTGCGGTGACAACTGTTATAAATGGGTAATCGACTCCGAGGCCGGTCAGCAGCAGACACACCGGCAATGCGGTCATAAGATGGATTCCTGCCATGCTTGCAACGGTAAGCACCAGCAGTTCTTTCCAGTTTTTTGAATAGACATCGGTCGCGCCGGTCATGCGTGTCACCATGCCGCCGGAGAGTCTGTCTCCGGCACACATCAGCTTATCCATAAGCGGTATCCTGCGGAATATCCGGTGAAAGAATATCACACAACTTGCCGCAAGTCCGGCGAGGCAAAGCAGAATCAGACCGGCAAGCAGCAGACGGTCGAATTGCTCCGTGTTTTCAAATCCGGGAACTTTTATGTTGAGCAGTGTTCCGGAAGAGAACGGAATCAGTACAAGTGCCATTCCGAAAAGTGCGATCATGCCGATGATCCGGTCCATGAGTATGGAGAATACCCCTTCAAACTTTTCGCCGGAACGGGATCTTCTGGAGATGACTCCCATTTTGACCACATCCCCGCCTACAGCTCCTCCCGGGATCACCAGAGAAAAAAAGTATCCCTGCATGGTGAGGGAAACCGCCTCCCGGCCGCTGATCTCAACATTCAGCATACGGGCAAGATGCCACCACCGCCATGAGGCGACGAGCATGTGAAGAAAATAAACCAGAAAAGCTGCGGCGATATAGAAAAAATCAAAGTGTCTGAAGCCTTCTGCGATCTCGTCGGGGTTGCGCAAAAGCAGAAACCAGACTGCCGCTGCGGCAATGCCGGTTTTTATCAGAAAAAAGATTATTGATTTGATCTTTTCTTTACCTGCCATCGAAAAACTGTTCCTTTTCAAATAAGTTTTTTTTCCATGATATAATCATCCATGAAAAAACCGCTTCCGATGTCGATCCTGACACTCTGCTTTTGCTTGAAACCGTTTTTTGTATAGACTCTTATCGCTTTCGCATTGGCTTTATTGACATTGAGTGTCAGTTTTGCATAACCTGCATCCGAAGCACAGCCTGTCAGATATTCCAGCACGAAACTGCCGATGCCTCTGCCGTGAAACTCCGGTTTCAGATAGAGTTTATCCAGTTTCAGCACGGTCCGGTCATCCGGCAGTTCATAACAGGCAAAAAATCCGGCAGTATCACCGTCATGCTCCACCAGACGGAACACTGTGCCGCTGTCAAAAGCAGCTTCCAGTTTTTCCGGAGCATACATCATATCCAGCATGTAACTTATCTGCTCATCGCTGAGGATGCCGCAGTAAGCATGTCTCCAGATATCCGGAGCAAGCAAAGAGATGACCGGCAGGTCTTTGCGTTCTGCCGGCACAATGTTCACTTTGCTGTTCATTTACTCATGTTGCGCAGTTCGGTGCGGCGGATCTTGCCGCTGACTGTTTTGGGCATCGCCGGAATGAATTCGACCTGACGCGGATATTTATACGGAGCAGTGTGGGTCTTGACGTAATTCTGGATCTCTTTCACCAGTTCGTCAGAGGGCTGCTGATTTTTGGTCAGCACCACGTATGCTTTTACGATCTGACCGCGGGTCGGATCGGGAACGCCGATGACCGCACATTCGAGTACGTAGGGCAGCTCCATGATGACCGATTCGATCTCAAAGGGACCGATACGGTAACCGGAGGATTTGATCAGGTCATCGATACGCCCGACATACCAGTAGTAGCCGTCCTCATCGCACCATGCAGTGTCGCCGGTGTGATAGTATCCGTCGTGCCAGGCATCTGCGGTGGCTTCCGGATCTCCGTAGCCCACGAACAGACCGGGTACCTGATATGGTTCAGCCTTGATGACGATCTCGCCGACTTCTCCGGATTTGACCTGATTGCCGTCTGCATCGTGCAATTCCACGTTGTAGAGCGGGGAAACTCTGCCCATTGAACCGGGTTTCGGAGTCATACCGATGATATTTCCCAGAACCATGGTGGTCTCGGTCTGCCCGAAGCCTTCCATCATCTTGAGTCCGGTAGCTTTGAGGAAGAGATTGAACACTTCCGGATTGAGTGCTTCTCCGGCAATACCTGCGTGACGCAGTGTGGAGAAATCGTACTTGGAAAGATCTTCGCGGATGAAGAACCTGTACATCGTAGGCGGCGCACAGAATGAAGTTATGCCGAAACGTTTGAAGAGACTCATGATATCCGCAGCATCGAAGCGGTCGAAATCGTAGACCATGACTGCACATTCACAGAGCCACTGACCGTAAATCTTTCCCCAGAGCGACTTTGCCCAGCCGGTATCGGAGATCGTAAGATGCAGTCCGTCGGGATCGACCTGCTGCCACCACCTTGCGGTGATGATGTGACCCAGCGGATAGGTGTGGCAGTGGATCACCGCTTTCGGATAACCGGTGGTTCCGGAACTGAAGAACATGATCGCAGGATCGGTCGCCTTGAGATCGGCAGGACGCGGGAATACATCTGAATATTTGACGAATTCCTCATCGAAATTGAGCCAGTCTTTGTATGAACCGTCAACGGCGATCTTGAATTTTACACCGGGAACTTCACGGGCGGCTTCATCAGCGGCATCGGTGATGGTTCCATCGACACTGCAGAGGATCGCCCGGACATCAGCGTGTTCAAAACGGTATTTGAAATCTTTGGGCAGCAGCTGATTGCTGGCAAGCAGGGCAACAGCTCCAATACGGTGCAGCGCGTTGATCACCACCCAGAACTGCCAGTTGCGGCGCAGCACCAGCATCACACGGTCACCTTTTTTGATGCCGAGCGATGACAGATAGTTTGCCGCCTGCTGGGAGTATTTTGAAATATCCGTAAAGGTGAAGTCGCGGTGTTCGTGATCGCGGCTCAGCCAGCACATCGCACGTTTTTCAGGGTAACGGCGGGCAAGCTCATCCACCACGTTGTAGGCGAAGTTGAAGTTGTCCGGATAGTGGAAGCGGACGGATTTGAGATGTTTGTTTTCATCCAGTACCTCTTCCATGAAGTCCTGATAGATCAACCGGCGTTTGCCGTCCTCTTCGAACTGGTCATTCTCTGTTTCAAACTCAAGCGGTTCCTCGCTTTCGCCGCGGATGACGATCGCAAGAAACTCACAGCCTTCGGGAGTCGCCGCGACCATTCCGTGGGGATGACCGGCATCAAGATAGACACTGTCGCCGGGATTGAGTATCTCAACTTTGTTTCCCAACTGAACGCGGAGCTGACCGGAAAGCACGTAGTCGAATTCCTGACCGGAGTGGGTCGTAAGTTCGATTGGAAGACTTGCATCCTGATACTGGGCAGTGACACGGAGCGGTTCAGTGCTGCGGTTTTTTATCTGCGGAGCCAGATGTTGGTACTGCAGATCCCTGCGCCGTCTGATCGGCAGACCGCTTCCGCTGCGGGTGACGGTGTAGAATGACAGTTTCGGAGATTCTCCGGCGATCAGGGAGCTTACGTCGACGTTGAAACGTTTTGCACAGGTATAGAGAAATGCAAAAGGACAATCCACTTCTCCTGATTCGTGTTTGAGATATTCCTCTTCGCTCATCTCTGTGAGCTTTGCCATCTCCGCCACCGGGATCTCCAGCACCTGGCGGATCTCTTCGACCCGTTTGCCGGTTTGTCTGTATTGGTTTTCCATCGCAGTTACCTTCCGAAATACTATGTAAAAAAATTATAAAAACCTCATGGATTTTATTAATATATCACCGTAGTACGGTTAATGCAAGATGAAATGTTTTATTTTTACATCCGTTTTATGTCTGAGTGCCGGAGAGAAAAATCATGGAGTCAGGTCGGAAAAGAAGCATTTTTTTATGAAAAATGCAAAAGATTACGATTTTCTTTTCAGTAATGTATTGACTTTTTGAAAATCATGGGGTATTTTATCAGGTGAGTTTGTATGTCTTTAAAATTTTTTCTTTTTGAGGATACCGGAAATGAGAAGAATATATTCTGTTGCAGTTCTGTTTGCCGCGGCTGCCGCCGCAGTTGTGTCTGGCGGATGTAAAAGCGAAGAGGAATTCCGCAGTGAACGCGCTGAAAATGCGATGAAACACTTTGAGAGATCGCGCTTCAAAAATCCCGCTGCGGAAAAGAAGCTTACGCTCCGCGAGTGTATCGTTCTTGCGCAGAAAAATAATCTTGAACTCAGGGTCGAGCAGCTTGAGGAGCAGGTCGCAAGAGAACAGAAAACTGCTGAAATGCTCGGAATGCTCCCTGAGCTCAATATCAAAAATACTTTTACCAGCAGAAATAACCAGGCGGCATCTTCAAGTGAAAAGGTCGGCAGCGGCGGTATCAGTTACGGATACAGTACCAGTACCGACCGGGATTTGAATGTTTTCAGTACTGAACTTGCGCTTTCCACGCTCGACTTCGGACTTGCGTTCTTCAATACCGTGCAGGCGAAAGACCGCGAATTGATAAAGAGCCAGCGGGTCCGCCGTACCAGTCAGAACCTTACTCTGGATGTGGTCAAGGCTTATTTTAAGGTGGCTGCAGCTCAACGTGCCATCACCATCACCCGGAAACTGCTTGAGGATTGCCGCGGACGTTATGAACTGATCGAGAAACTCAGCAAGTCCCGTGCCATCACTCCCTTCCGGGCATTCGACGAGACCCGTCAGTTCGTGGATATGGAAAAACGTCTCACAAGCTTTATCCGCAATTACGAGAACAGCTGTGTGGAACTCAATGCTCTGCTCGGATTTGATCCTTCCGGCAAGATCAGTGTTGACGAATCCTGTCTCGGCACTGTGCCGAAACTTGAATTTCCCGAACTTGCCCTGCTTGAGCAGATCGCCCTGCTTGAACGTCCGGAGCTTTATGAATCCGACATCCGCAAGCACATCAGTGTCGTTGACTGCCGCAAGGAGCTGATCAAGATGCTGCCGACTGCAAGGATGTTTATGGATTTTACTAATGACAACAACAGTTATCTGTATCATGCTTCATGGTACAGCATCGGTATCAATGCCGCTTATAATCTGCTGAAACTGCCGCAGCACATTGCCCGTTATGCTGCTTATGACAGTCAGGCGGAGGCGGAAGAGGCGAAGGCTTATTCCATCGGTGTCGGTATAATGGCGCAGGTCCGTATCAGTCATTTCAATCTTGTTTCGGTCAGGGAGCGTTTTGCCATTGATGACCGCGTATTCAAGACTTATGACCGCAATCTCAAGTGGGCGGTAACCAACCGCAGGGTCACCGGAGAACTTTCAAAACTGGAATTGGATCACATGAGACTTGAGACTGCAGAGAAGGAGATCGAACGTATCGTTTCTCTCGGCAATGTTTATGTCGCCTATTTTCAGATGCTGAATTCTCTCGGTGTCAGCAAAATCGATTCCGACAGTGTTGATATGCTCAAGCGCGAGCTTGATGCCGCCCGTCTCCGTGCAGAGAGCGAACTTGCCAAGGCTGAAACTGATCTCAATACGAAGCTTGCCGGTAAAACAGTTGAAAAATCTGAAACCGAAAGCAAGGTTTTCGATCTTATCAATCAGCCTTTGACGACTCTCGGCAATCAGGAGTATATAACCGTAGGGATGTAAAAAAAAGCCTGTTCCGGTGGAAAATTTTTTCGATAATGTCCGAAATTTTGTGAAAATTTATATTTTATCCTTATTCGGATATGTTTTTCTCTGTTTTTTTCAAGCTCAAGAAACGGTTCTGTCTGCGATCGGTGGATGCAGCGTGGAGCAATGTCGAGTTTTGCGCCGAGTACGGTGCGGGAGTGTACCTTTGTACACGACCAAACCGGCACAGGCGCAAGGCTCGAGAT